>JAEZIA010000235.1 GCA_023416315.1 Actinomycetes bacterium | reverse complement strand
CCGACCGGATCTGGCGATGGCGCAACCGGAGGCGGCGATGGCGCAACCGGAGGGGGCGATGGCGCGACCGGCGGAGAAGGCGGCTCGCCGACGGGTGTCGGCGGCAGCGGACGCCGCGGTGGCCCGTTGCGCAAACCCGCGACCCCTGCCCCGGCTGTGGCCGCGGCCACCCCGGCCTCCGAGGACGTCACCTCGCCGACCACGACCAAGCCGAGCGCGCCGACCGTCACCACCGACGGCGGCACCAGGACCACCGCGGCAGGTTCCGGGCGCCACCGCGCCAGCGAGACCACGACCGCGACCCGGGGCGGCGGCGCAACGAGCACCGCTGCTTCGGGCGGCCGCCACCGGAAACCGGAATCGGCCAGCGATGCCGACAGCAGCGCGAAATCCGGTTCCAACGCAGCCGGCGCCCGCGGCGATGGCGGAGGCAAGCACCGCAAGCAGTAGTGCGGTCGCGCTCCCGCAACGATCCGCTATCCCGGCGGGCGATCGCCGTCGCGGATCGGGCCGCGGCAGAACACCCAAGCCGTTCGACAAGGGATGCTTAAGAGTGGCAAATAGCAGTGTGGACAGCCCGTTCGTTGCTAAGCCCCGTGTCGCAAACCCGGCGTTGCGCACCCGACATCCTCGACGGACGAGCTATGCGCCAATGAAAATGCGGAAGCACAGCTCGCGGTCACGCCTTCACCGCCAACCACTGGAAACCCATGTGACGTGCGGGAACGATTGGCCTCGTCGTCATGTGAGCAGTGGGGGCGGCGGCACGGCGAAGGTCCTCGGCGCAACCGGCGCCTGGGGTCCCGAGTCCACTCACTGGAAAGCCTGGGTGATTATCCGGCGGAAAAGCTGTAAGCTCCAACCGCACCACGTAGGGTCCCAGCCAGCAAAGATGTCTCAACTTACTTATAGGGCTTATCGATGAATCGAGTTCGCGCCAAAGGTGGCATGTTCGTCGGCGCCTTGGTTTCGAGCGCGCTTGCCATGGGTGCCGTCGGTGAAGCTCCGGCCGCGAACGCGACCTGTATCTCCGCTTTCGGTATTGGCAACGGCGGAGGGTGCACGAGCAACCTGACCAGTGTCGCGATCGCGATTGGCACCGGCGCGACCGCAAACGCAGGAAATGGATTTTTCAGCGGCGCGTTCGCCTTCGGCGCCGATGCGGTGGCGGCGGCCAGCGTGAGCTTCTTCAGCTTCGCGGTGGCTGTCGGCGAGCAAGCCAGGGCGTCCGCGCTTCCCGGCGTCCTCAACCTCGTATGGCAACAGGGGCCGGGCAGCGCGGCCGCCGCCGGAGCCCTCAATTTCGCGATCGGGTTGTCGCCGAATCCCACCGGTCCGCAGTCGACCGGTGCGGCCGGCATCGGCAATGTCGCGCTCCAACTCGGCCCGGGCAATATGACCAACATCGGCATCCTGAACCTCACGCTGGCGGGCGCAGCCGGCGGAACCGGCGCCAAGGGGACCAGCGCAGGCGGCTTCGGCAACCTGGCGCTCAATATCGGCGACGCAGGCAACGCCGTCACGCAGGGCTTCCTGAGCTCGACCACCAATCTCCTGGGCGCCAGCACTGTGATGGCGCAGGGCATCTTGACCGCCGCGGGGAACGTTCTCGGCAACGGCAACCTCGTGTCGTCGCAGGGCCCGTTCCCCAACACCACGCTGAGCCTGGCGTTCAACTTCTTCGGCGACAACAACGTCGTGAAGGCGGGCTGGGGTCCGTTCGCCATCGCCGGCGCGATTTCACAGAACCTGGTCACCATCTCCAGGTCGTTCCCCGGCATCAACATCAACGGGATCACCACCCCCGGCGCGGCATCGGTCGGCAGCAGTAGGAAGGCCGCACCGGCGGCGGCATCCGGCGTCACGACCGCCGCCACGATCACGCCGTCCGCGGCGCGGGGCAAGAAGACGGTCGCTTTCCGGGATCCCGCCCCGAAGAAGTCAGCCGCCTCGTCGGCACCCGGGGGCAGCGGCAAGAAGACCGCGGGTTCTGCCCGCACGGGCGGCACTGGCAAGAGATCCGCGAAGTAGTCCGGACCCGCCGCACGGCCCCGACAGCGTCTCTCGGGACTTCGCCATCACCTGCAGTAGCCGGGGTTACCATGTGACCGCTACAGCATCGGCGAGCATGGGAGCAAACCATGGCTGCACGGCACCGTGCGCAGACCCGAGCACGGCGCACCGTGGGCCCTCGTCGCACACAGCAGCCGTACAGCAAACTCTCAATCTGGCTGGGCGCCGGCGCTCTGACGGTCGGCGTCTGCGCGGTCCTGCCCGGCGCGGCGGCCGTCGCGCACGCCGACTCCCCCGGTGCCGGCTCCAACTCGGCGCACAGCAGCACCGGCCCCAAGGTCGGCAACACCGGCCGCACCACGTCACCGAAGCGCACCGCTTTCGCCAAGCCAGGATCCAGCGGACGTATCACCCCGGCTAAGCCGAGGGCAGCTTCCACACCTGCGACGGCCACCGAGCCCGCCGCCGCCATCGTGCGCCCCGGCACCGCCCAATCAGCCCGGTCCGCGGTCACCACGCTCGCGACGCCATCGGCGGCGGACGCGCCGACCGTCCCGCCGAACCTCACGATCACCGACATCATCGGCGCGATCGTCGCGTACGCGCGCTCGGGCGGCGATGGCAGCACTGTCCAGATCAGCCTCACCGACCTCATCACCGCGCTCGTGACGAACTCCTGGCAGGGCCGCCCGATCCTCGGCAACGGCGCCGACGGCACCGCGACCAACCCGGACGGGCAGGCCGGTGGTTGGCTCCTGGGCAGCGGCGGCAAGGGTTACTCCTGGACCGACGCGACCTGCGCCGACACCGCCGGCTGCGCCGGCGGCAAAGGCGGCGCGGGCGGATTGATCGGCAATGGCGGCGGCGGCGGTAACGGCGCCCTCGGCGGCGCCGGCGGCGCAGGTGGCTCCGCTCTGCTATTCGGTGTCGGCGGCAACGGCGGCGCCGGAGGCGCGAATCAGGGTGGCATCGGCGGTGCGGGCGGAGACGGCGGGACCGGCGGCCTGATCGGCGGCGCCGGGGGCGACGGCGGTCGGGGCGGCGACGGCCAGACCGGGGGCAACGGCGGCGCCGGCGGTGCGGTGATCAGCTTCGGGTTCGGCTACTTCACCGGCGGTTATCACCCCGGCAGCGTGTCGGGCGGGGACGGTGGCGCGGGTGGTACCGGCAGCAACGGTGCCGGCGGCGACGGCGGCGCGGGCGGAACCGCCGTGTTGGCCAGCGACCCGCTCTGGGATTACCTGTTGTCGGTGGTCACCGTGTTTCCCGGGATGGTCTCACCCGGTAATGCCGTCGGCGGCAAGGGTGGATCCGGCGGTGACGGCACCATCACAGGTGGCACCGGCGGGCTCGGCGGAATCGCCCACAACTACAGCCTCGGAAACGCCGTCGACGGCACCGACGGGAGCGACGGAGCGCCCTAGCGCGGCGTTACCCGTCCACCCGGGTGAAGCCGTTGCGCAGGTAGATCTCCTTCGACAGCTGTCGGCGGACCTTGCCGCTGGTGGTCACCGGAATCGAACCCGGGCCCACCAGAACCAGATCCGCGACGGCGATGCCGTGCACGTTGGAGATCGACACGGTGACGTCACGCTTGATGGCTTCGAGCTTCTGCGCGATCTCCTCGTCGGAGTCGCCACGCTTCCTGATCTCCATCACGACCACGAGCTTCTCGACGGAATCGTCCGGAACCGCGACGGCCACACACCGCCCTCCGGTGACCTCGGTGACCGTTGCCTCGATGTCGTCGGGGGCGTGGTTGCGGCCGTAGATGATCAGGATGTCCTTGATGCGGCCGACCACGAACAGCTCGCCCTCGGAGATGAACCCGACGTCACCGGTCCGCAGCCACGGACCTTCCGGGGTGCCTGCCGACGGTGCGACGATCGTCGCGCCGAACGTGCGCGCAGTCTCCTCCGGCTTCTCCCAGTAGCCCGCGGAGACGTTGTCGCCGTGGCACCAGATCTCGCCGGTCTTTCCTTCCGGAACCTCGGTGTGGGTCTCGGGGTCGACGATCCGCAACACCGGTGACCGCGAGCTGATCGGGCCGTCATAGCTGACCAGCGGTGTCCCCTCGGTGCCGTCGGACCGCTTGGCCTCGCCCGCGGTCAGCGCATCGGAGTCGAAGTACACGACCTTGATCGGGTCTTCCGGCTTGGGCGTCGACATGTACAGGGTCGCCTCGGCCATGCCGTACGACGGCTGAATGACGTTCTCGTTCAGGTTGAACCGGGCGAACCGGTCGGTGAAGCGCTTGATCGTCGCGGGCTGGACCCGCTCGGCGCCGCTCTGAATGGTGTGCACCCCGCCGAGGTCGAGGCCGGCCATGTCCTCGTCGGACGTCTTGCGCGTCGCCAGATCGAAGGCGAAGTTCGGGGCCGCCGTGAACGGGCACGGATTCGTGGCCAACAACTGCATCCAGCGCGCAGGCCGGACCAGGAACGACGCCGGGCTGGTCAGCACCGCGCTGGTACCCAACACGATGGGTGAGCACACGCCCAGGATCAGGCCCAGGTCGTGGAAGAACGGCAGCCACGACACGAACGTCAGGTCCGGCGGAGTGATACCGGCATGCCGCGAATAGTCGGTGGTGATCTGCTGCAGGTTGGTCAGCAGATTGGTGTAGGAGATCATCACGCCGGCCGGTGACCGGGTGGAGCCGGAGGTGTACTGCAGGTACGCGGTGTCGTGGTAGTTGCCGTCCTCATACATGCCGCCGCCGGGCTGAGGCGGGGCGTCGAGGTCGAGGCGATCGACCTCGATGATCGCCGGCGGGGCCTGGCCCGACTCGGGGGTGACACTGCGACTGACCTCGGCGACGACCGCGGACGTGGTGAGTACAGCAACGGGCGATGCGTCGCGCAGTACCGACTCGACGCGCTCGTCGGTGACCCCGCCCATCGGGACCGACAGGGGAACCGGGATCACCCCGGCGTGCAGCGCACCGAGGAAGGCGACGATATATTCCAGCCCCTGCGGCGCGACGATCATCGCGCGGTCGCCCGCCGACGCGCACAACCGGAGCTCACGAGCCATGTTGGTCACCCGGCGGTACAACTGCGGCCAGGTCAGGCTGATCGGGACGCCGGCCCAGTCCTGGTCATAGTCGATGAACGTGTACGCCGTGTCGTCCGGCTGCATACTTGCGCGTTCGCGCAGCAGAGCCGGAAGAGAAGCCTCGATCGCCTGGGTCACGCGAAGCAAGCTATCAAAGGCCCTCGCCGCGACGCCCTCGAACAGCCGATTGAGTGACGTGTCCGTCAAGACCTGATCGTCCGGTTAGTTGCGATTCAAGCAAACTTGACCCATGACGCAGCGTCTGCGTCAATAATGACCTTGCCTGGCTCGGGGGAACCAAGGGTGAGTCAGCAACGAACTGCGCACGCGTCGTTGCTGTGAGGAGACGGGATGGTTTCATTCGGTGCGATCGATGATCGGGCGGACGGCTCGGACCCGGCAAACCCCCCGGCTGGTATGACCGTCACCGCACGCACTCCGATACCCACCCCGATCGCCGTGATCGGAATGGCCTGCCGGCTCCCCGGCGGCATCGACTCCCCCGAGCAGCTCTGGGAAGCGCTGCTCCGCGGCGACGATCTGGTCACCGAAGTCCCCCGCGACCGCTGGGACAACGACGAGTACTACGACCCCGAGTCCGGCGTGCCGGGTCGCACCGCGTCGAAATGGGGCGCGTTCCTCAATGACGTCGCCGGCTTCGATGCCGACTTCTTCGGCATCAGCGAGGACGAGGCCGCCGCGATCGATCCGCAACACCGGCTGCTTCTGGAGACCGCCTGGGAGGCGATGGAGCACGCCGGGCTCACGCCGGACGGAGTCAAAGGTTCGCGCTCCGGTGTGTTCACCGGACTGACGCACGCCGACTACCAAGTCGTCTCGGCCGGCTCCGATGCCATGGAAGGGCCCTACGGATTCGCAGGGAACACGTTCAGCATGGCGGCCGGCCGGATCGCCTACACACTGGGACTCCGCGGTCCGGCGATGGCGGTCGACACCGCATGTTCGTCGGGGCTCCTCGCGGTCCATCTGGCCTGCCGCAGCCTGAGCGACGGCGAGAGCGACCTCGCGTTCGCCGGCGGCGCCTACGTGATGCTGGATCCGCGCAAGTATCTCGCGGGCACCGCGGCGGGTCACCTCTCCCCGACCGGACGGTGTCGGGCGTTCGACTCCGCGGCCGACGGCTACGTGCCCGGGGAGGCGTGCGCGACGGTGTTGCTCAAACGCCTGCCCGACGCCCAGCGCGATGGCGACCGGATTCTGGCCGTCATCCGCGGCACAGCTGCCAATCAAGACGGCAACACCGTCAACATCTCCGCCCCGTCGGTCAGCGCACAGGCCGAGGTCTACCGCGCGGCCTTGGCGGTCGCGGGCGTCGAGCCGAGCAGCGTCGGCATGATCGAGGCGCACGGTCCCGGGACGCCGGTGGGCGATCCGATCGAGTACGCCAGCTTGAGCGAGGTGTACGGCACTACCGAGCCGTGTGCGCTCGGGTCGGTGAAAACCAACGTCGGCCACTCCCAGTCGGCCTCCGGTGTGGTCGGGCTGATCAAGGCGATCCTCGCGGTGCAGCACGGGACGGTCCCCCGCAACCTGCACTTCACCGGGCTGCCTGACGATCTCGCCCGCATTTCGACGAAGTTGTTCGTACCGCGGGAGACCACGCAGTGGCCGACGACCGGCCTGCATCCGCGCCGAGCCGCGGTCTCGTCATACGGGGTCTCGGGAACCAATGTGCACGCCGTCCTCGAGCAGGCACCGCAGCCGTCGACACCGCAGGCCACCGACGAGGGCGATGCCCCGCCCGCGCCCCTGCTTTTCCCGGTGTCGTCCACCTCGGCCGAGCAGCTGCGCCGGACCGCCGGTCGGCTGGGCCGCTGGGTAGCCGCCCATGACGACGTGGCGCTGCCGGATCTGGCGTACACCCTGGCTCGCCGCCGCGCACACCGCCCGGTGCGCACCGCTGTCACGGCGCGCACCCGGCCCGAGCTGACGTCGGCGCTGCGCGGGGTGGCCGACGGTGACGCGCCGTATCCGGCCGAGCTGGGGCACGGCGACCGCGGGCCGGTGTGGGTGTTCTCCGGGCAGGGATCGCAGTGGGCTCGGATGGGTAGTGAATTGCTGGCCACCGAACCGGTGTTCGCCGCCACCGTCGCGCAGATCGAGCCCTTGGTGGCCGCCGAGTCCGGTTTTTCGGTCACCGCTGCGATGACGGCTTCCGAGGTCGTGAGCGGCGACGCCCAGCTGCAGCCAACGGTGTTCGCCGTGCAGGTCGCATTGGCCGCCACGTTGGCGGCCTACGGGGCGCGGCCCGGCGCGGTCATCGGATATTCGATGGGTGAGGTCGCCGCGGCGGTGGTCTCCGGGGCGCTGTCCCTGGACGACGGTGTCCGGGTGATCTGCAGGCGCGCGCGATTGATGGCCGGCCTCGCCGGTTCCGGGATCATGGCGTCGGTCGAACTGCCTGCCAAGCAGGTGCTGTCGGAATTGACGCTCGGCGGCATCAAGGACGTCGTCGTCGGTGTGGTCGCGGCGCCGGAGTCCACCGTGGTCAGTGGTGCAACGCAGACCGTGCGCGACCTGATGGCGACGTGGGAAGAACGCGATGTGACGGTGCGCCAAGCTGTCATCGACGTCGCAGCACATTCCCCCCTGGTCGATCCGGTCCTCGACGAACTCGGACAGCTTCTTGCCGAGATCACACCGCAGTCGCCGACGGTTCAGTTCTACTCGGCCACCGGGTTCGATCCCCGCGAAGAACCGGTGTGCAACAACAAGTATTGGGTCAAGAACCTGCGCAACACGGTGCGGTTCGCCGCGGCGGTCCGGGCCGCCCTGGAAGACGGATATCGGGTATTCGCCGAGCTGGCACCGCACCCGATGCTCACGCACGCAATCGAGCGGGCCGCCGGTGCGCTGGACACGCCGGTTGCCACCTTCGCCGCAATGCGTCGCGAGCAGAGCCAGCCGAACGGACTGCGCGACCTTGTTGCGGGCCTCCATAGTTCCGGGGCGGCAATCGATTTCGCCGTACCGTATCCCTCTGGACAGCTGGTGGACGCGCCACTGCCGAGCTGGACGCACCGCCGGTTCTGGTTGGCCGGCGCCGACGACGAATCCGCGGCGCACGGCGGCCATTCCGTCTCGGTGCACCCGCTGCTCGGCGCGCACGTGCGCCTGCAGGAGGAGCCCGAGCGCCACGTCTGGCAGGCCGAGGTCGGCACGGTCGCGCAACCCTGGCTCGCCGACCACTCGATCCGCGATGTTCCCCTCTTACCAGGCGCGGCGTATTGCGAGATGGCGCTGACCGCCGCACACACCGTGCTGGGCGATACCGCCGAAGTCCGCGACATCCGATTCGAGCAGGCGTTGCTGCTCGACACGCGCACCACGGTCGGCGCCTCGGCGACCGTCTCCTCCCCCGGCGTCGTCGAGTTCGTCGTGCAGTCCGATCAGGATGGCGCGCAGGTCCGGCAGGCCAGCGCCAGTCTGCACGCGGTCGACGGTGAGCGGCCCGCGTCGTACGACATCGCCGCGCTGCTGACCGCGCATCCGCATCCCATCGACGGTGCCGAGGTGCGCGCGAGCATGGACCAGCGTGGCGTGCACTACGGGCCGGCGTTCAGCGGTCTTGGCGCGGTGTACACCGGTGCCGAGGGCACCGACACCGTAATCGCCGTGGTCGCGTTGCCCAGCAAGATCCGTTCACAACAGGGCGCCTACGGCGTGCACCCGGCGCTGCTGGATGCCTGTTTCCAGGCGGTTGCCGCCACTGGCCAGGTCCGGTCGATGGGTGACGGGGTGCTCGGGCTGGCTCTCGGCGTGCGGCAACTGCGTCTGTACGGTTCGGCGCGCGCAGCCCACTACTGCTACGTCCGCATCACCGGCGTCGACTCGACTGAGATAGAAGCCGACCTCGACGTGCTCGACGAGCACGGCGGGGTTCTGCTCAGTGTGCATGGGTTACGCTGTGGCACTGGGGAATCCGAGGCAGTTCAGCAGGAAAGAGTACTGAGCGAACGGCTGCTGGCCATCGAATGGCAGCAGCGACAGCTGCCCGAACCGCCCCATGTCGACGCGGGAACGTGGCTGCTCGTCAGCACCACCGCCACTCCGACAGTGCTGACCACATCTGTGGCGGATGCGCTCTGCAGCGAAGGCGCGCACTGCACGATCCTGTGCTGGCCGCACAGCGCCGATCACGCAACACACGCCGGACAGTTGGCGGACGCTCTGCGATCCGGGAATGTCACCGGGATGGTGATACTCACCGAATCGAAGGAGGGTGACGACGTCGACGACGGGGCCCCGTCGCGGGGCCGCGAGCACGTCGAACATCTGGTTCACATCACCGGGCAGCTCCTGAAGAGCGACGCCCAGTTACCACAGCTTTTCGTGGTGACCCACGCCGCGCAGACAGTAGTGGACTCCGACGTGCCCCACGTGGAACAGGGCGGTCTGCGGGGCTTGATCCGGGTCATCGGCGCCGAGCATCCGCATCTGCGCACCACCCACATCGACGTGGACGACGCCACCGATGCCGAGAACTTGGCCCGGCACCTGCTCAGCGGATCCGACGAAGACGAGACCGCTTGGCGAGCCGGTCGGTGGTACACCGCACGGATGGTGCCCGCCCCTTTGGGCCCCGAGGATCGGCAGATCACGGTGGCCGACAACGAATTCGACGGAGTCCGGCTGCAGATTCGCACACCGGGCGACCTGGAAACCCTGGAATTGGTCGCCTGTGAGCGGGTTGCGCCGGGGCCGGGGCAAATCGAGGTCGCCGTCAGCGTGTCCAGCATCAACTTCGCCGATGTGCTGGTCGCGATGGGACTGTTCCCCGCGATTGAGGGTGAATTGCCGGAGCTGGGCATGGATTTCGCCGGTGTGGTCACTGCGGTAGGCCCGGACGTGGTCGAGCACCGCGTCGGCGACCGGGTCGGCGGATTCTCTGCGAACGGCTGTTGGGGGACGTTCGTCACCTGCGATGCCCGGCTGGCCGCAACGTTGCCGGCCGAGTTGACCGATCACCAGGCGGTGGCGGCCGCCCCCCCCCCCCCCCCCC
>JAEZIA010000213.1 GCA_023416315.1 Actinomycetes bacterium | reverse complement strand
CAGGCGTTCATCTGTGGGCCGGGGCCGTTCATGGCGGCCGCCGAACAGGCGTTGGAGTCGTTGCAGGTGCCCGCCAAGCAGGTGCACATCGAGGTGTTCCGCTCGCTGGATACCGATCCGTTCGCCGCGGTGAAGATCACCGACGAAGGCGACGAACCGCCCGCCAGTGCCGTCGTCGAACTCGACGGCCAGACCCACACCGTGTCGTGGCCGCGCAGCGCCAAGCTGCTCGATGTCCTCCTGGACAAGGGCCTCGACGTGCCGTTCTCCTGCCGCGAGGGCCACTGCGGCGCCTGCGCGGTGGTCAAGCGCAGCGGCGATGTGGAGATGGACATCAACGACGTGCTCGAGCCCAGCGACATCGACGAAGGGCTGATCCTGGCGTGCCAGGCGCGGCCGACGTCCGATTCGGTCGAAGTCACCTACGACGAATAGTGTCCGCGCCGCGGTTGTGCGTCCTGATACGCCGGCAGCGGCGTGTCGCGGACGACACCGCACACTCGAGCGTCGCCGCTAGCGCGGCAGGCCCAGCAGCCGTTCGCCGGCCAGGGTGAGCAGGATCTGCTCGGTGCCGCCGGCGATCGTCAGGCAGCGGGTGTTGAGGAAGTCGTGCACGAATCCGTCGACGACGAGGCCGCCCGACTCGGAGAGCTCCAGCCGGAACTCGGCCAGCGCTTGCCGGTGCCGCACGCCAATCAGCTTGCGGGCGCTGGCTTCTGCGCTGGTGTCGTGTCCGCCGACCGCCAGTTGTGCGATGCGCTGATCCAGCAGCGAGCCGGCTTGTGCGGACAGGATCAAGGTGGCCGTCTGATCCAGCAGTGCGGTGTCGAGCTCGCGCTCGGCGACCGTGCGCAGCATTTCCTCCACCGGATTGCCGAGCGCGGTGCCCTGCGCCATCGCCACCCGCTCGTTGGCCAGGGTGGTGCGCGCCAGCCGCCAGCCGTCGTTGACGGTGCCCACCACCATCTCGTCGGGCACGAAGACCTCGTCGAAGAAGACCTCGTTGAACAGTTCGTCACCGGTGATCTCCCGCAGCGGGCGTACCAGCAGACCCGGCGAGCGCATGTCGATCAGGAAGTAGGTGATGCCTTTATGCTTCGGCGCGTCGGCGTCGGTGCGCGCCAGGCATACCCCCCAGTGCGCCTTCTGGGCGGCCGAGGTCCACACCTTCTGCCCGGTGAGCTTCCAACCACCCTCGGCACGAACGGCTTTGGTGCGCAGGGCGGCCAGGTCCGATCCGGCGCCCGGCTCGGAAAACAGCTGGCACCAAACGATCTCGCCGCGCAGGGTGGCGGGCACGAACTTGTCGATCTGCTCGGGCGTCCCGCCCTCGAGGATGGTCGGCACCGCCCACCAACCGATCACCAGATCCGGACGCTGCACCCCGGCCTTGGCCATTTCGGCGTCGATGAGCAACTGCTCGGCCGGTGAGGCCTCCCGGCCATACGGCTTGGGCCAGTGCGGGGCGAGCAGGCCGGTGTCGGCCAGTGCGGGCTGCCGCTTGTCGGCGGGAAGCGCCGCCACCTCGGCGACGGCGGCGGCGATCTCGGGCTGCAGATGCGCCACCGAATCCAGATCGATGTGCAGTTCGCGGCGCGCGCCGTCCAATGTCAGCGCACCGACCCGGCGTAGCCACGTCTGCCGACCGCCGAGGATCTGGCCGATGCCGTAGGCGCGGCGCAGGTATAGATGCGCGTCGTGTTCCCAGGTGATGCCAATACCGCCGAGCACCTGAATGCAGTCTTTGGCGTTGGACTTGGCGGCCTCGATGCCGATTGCGGCGGCGATGGCCGCGGCGATCGAGAGCTGCTGATCGTCACCGCCGGACGCTGCGACCGCCGCGTCGGCTGCGGCGACGGACGCCTGCTGCGAACGCAGGAGCATTTCGGCGCACATGTGCTTGATCGCCTGGAAGCTGCCGATCGGCTTGCCGAACTGCTCGCGCACCTTCGCGTAGTCGACGGCGGTATCCAGCGTCCAGCGAGCCAGGCCGGCGGTTTCGGCGGCGAGCACCGTGGCGGCGAGGTCCTCGAACCGGCGCGCCGAGACCGCGAGCGTGGTGGCGGCCGCGTTGTCCAGGGCCACCCGAGCCAGCGGCCGGGAGAAGTCGGTGGCCGCCAGGGGTTCGACGGTCACCCCATCGGCGCCGGCATCGACCGCTACGACGTCGTCACCCACGGTGAACAGCAGCACCCCGGAGGAGTCCGCGCCGAGCACATACTCAGCGGTGCCGGACACCGTGTCACCGTCTTTGCGCAGGTCACCGGCCAGCGCCAGGCCCGCGGTGGCCTCGCCGGCGGCGAGCGCCTCGAGCAGGTCGGTGTCGGTGATCACCAGCGTGGCCAGCGCCGTCGTCGCAACCGGCCCGGGGATCAGCGCGCGCGCCGCCTCCTCGACCATCGCGCACAGATCCTGGATGGAGCCGCCGGCGCCACCGGCCTCCTCGGCCACCGCGACACCGAACAACCCGAGCTCGGCGAGACCGCGGTACACCGGCCGCCAGGCGTCCGGCGTGCCGTGTTCGACGTCGCGAATCGCGGCAAGGGCGTTGGACGACGCCGCCCAGCTGCGGACCAGCTCACGGGCGGCAAACTGTTCGTCAGTGATGGTCGCAGACACCGTGGGCTCCTAAGGGTCACGAAGAACGGGCGCTGAAAATCTTCTCGGCCCACTAGAACGTGTTC
>JAEZIA010000212.1 GCA_023416315.1 Actinomycetes bacterium | reverse complement strand
CACCGGCGATGCCGGCAAGCGGGTGGCGTGCGGTGTCGTCGGGACCGGCTAAACCTCCTGTCGAGAAGCCAGGCCGCATCGATTTCGCCGGGTCACCCCGGCCGACTCTCGGTGTCGAGTGGGAGTTCGCGCTGATCGATGCGGCCACCCGGGACCTCAGCAATGAGGCGGCTGCGGTGATCGCCGATGTCGGCGAGAATCCGCACGTCCATAAAGAGTTGCTGCGCAACACGATTGAGGTCGTGACCGGTGTCTGTGACACCGTCGACGAGGCCATGGCCGATCTCAAGGGGACGCTACGCGGCGCGCGCGACATCGTGCACGAACGTGGTATGGAGCTGTTCTGCGCTGGCACCCACCCGTTCGCGTCGTGGTCGGCGCAGAAGCTGACGGATGCACCGCGCTACGCCGAGTTGATCAAACGGACCCAGTGGTGGGGACGGCAGATGCTGATCTGGGGTGTGCACGTGCACGTCGGCGTGTCCTCGGCGCACAAGGTGATGCCGATCATCTCCTCGTTGCTCAACCAGTATCCGCATCTGCTGGCGCTGTCGGCCTCGTCGCCGTTCTGGGCCGGGGACGACACCGGCTACGCCAGCAACCGGGCGATGATGTTCCAGCAGCTGCCGACGGCGGGCCTGCCGTTCCAGTTCCAGACCTGGCGGCAGTTCGAACGGTTCGTGCACGACCAGAAGAAAACCGGCATCATCGATCACATCAACGAGGTGCGCTGGGACATCAGGCCCTCGCCGCATCTGGGCACCATCGAGGTGCGGGTGTTCGACGGGGTGTCCAACCTGCGGGAGCTCGCCGCGCTGGTGGCGCTGACGCACTGCCTGGTGGTCGACTTGGATCGCCGGCTGGAAGCCGGAGAGCAGTTGCCGGTGATGCCGCCGTGGCATGTCCAGGAGAACAAGTGGCGCGCCGCGCGGTACGGCCTGGACGCCATCATCATCCTCGACGCCGACAGCAACGAACGACTGGTCACCGAGGATCTCGACGACCTGCTCACCCGACTTCAGCCGGTCGCCGAATCGCTGGGTTGTGCAACCGAGTTGGCCGCGGTCGCCGACATTCCGCGGCGCGGCGCGTCCTACCAGCGCCAGCACCGGGTCGCCGAGGGCAGCGGCGGAGATCTGCGTGCGGTGGTTGACTCGTTGGTCGGGGAGCTCGACATTTAGGTGGATCGGAGAGACCCATGAGAATCCGTCGATGGACAGTGGCGGTGCTCGCTGCGGCCGTCGTGCTGTCCGGTGGCGGCTGCGCCAAGGCGATCACCGGAACTCCGGTGGCCACCCCCGGCGAGGCGGGCAAAGGCATGGTGCCTGCCGACCTGCTCACCACCACCTGCCGTGAGTACCTGACCATGGACGTCGTCACCCGCCGTGAGGTCATCAAGGCGATCGGCAAGAGCGGTAACCAGTTGGTCGCCATGAACCCGGAACTGTGGGCCGGGGTGGCGGGTGCGCTGTGCGGGTTCGTCGACCCCAGCGCGCCCGTCAAGGATGTGGTCATGGGGCAGGGCATCCGCTAGTCATGGGCGCTCAGCCGATGTTCCCGTTGCAGTCGGCGCTCCTGCCAGGAGAACCGTTGCCGCTGCGGATCTTCGAGCCGCGGTATTCGCAGCTGGTGCGGGATTGTCTGGCGATGCCCGACCCGGCGTTCGGGGTGGTGCTGATCACCCGGGGTCGCGAGGTCGGCGGCGGTGACGTCCGCAGCGATGTCGGCGCGCTGGCCCGCATCACCTCCTACGCCGACCACGGGATGGGCCGCTATCAGCTGGTAACTGTTGTCGGTGAACGCATTCGGGTGCGGGAGTGGCTGGACGACGATCCGTATCCGCGGGCGGTCATCGAAGCGTGGCCCGACGAGCCGGGCCCGCCGGTGACGCACGAGCGCATCGGCGAGGTCGTCGACAAGATGCTGGCGTTGTTCGAGCGGATCGTCAGCACCCGCGGCGGGCAGCTGCGGCCCGATGCGCTCGCCGTCGACCCCGAGGTCGCCGAGGATCCGTCGCGCCACCTCTATGCGCTGGCGTCGCGGGTGCCGATGGGGCAGGCCGACCGGTATGCGGTGCTGGCCGCACCCACGCTGGCCGAGCGGGTCGAGGTGCTGATCGACGCGATCGAAACCGTCTCGGCCATGGTCGAATTCCAGATCTCCGACGAATAGCGGAACTTGAGTCTGCGGCGAGTGCGTCTTGCGAGGCGCTCGGGTAGCGCTGGGCGCAGAGTCGACGCAGCCGGCGCAGACTCAGCGGAGCCGGGCCACCCTGCACTGCTGCGGCGTGAGCGTAGAAAGGAATGCCGCGAGGTCGGCCCGCTCGTCGTGGGCCATCCGCATCAGCGATTCCGTCATCGGAATCTGGTCTAGAGCTTGCGGGCGTCCAAGAGAACCGTGTCGGGCACGGCATCCTCGAGGTCGTCGGGCGCCGGGCGCCGGTAATGCTCCATCAGGTCGGCGGCCGTGATCGCGGTGACCTCCCAGCCGCGCTCGGTCAGCCACTTCTCGACGTCGGTGCGGGCCTCTAGGTACCACAGTCGGGTGACGTCGGGGAGCTCGCGACCGGCTTCCTCGGCGGCGCGGCGCGCCTCGGCCATACGTTCCTGGCGGCGGGCCAGCAGTTCGGGGGAGTAGAACACCGGGCCGAACGCCTCGACCGAGAGTCTGCTGCCTGCGGCGCTGAGCCCGTCGATCTGCTCGAAGAGCGCGTCCTGTGCGGTGGCGGGCAGATACGGCAGCAGCCCCTCGGCCGACCATGCGGTCGGGGTCGACGGGTCGAACCCCTTCTCGCGCAACGCTGTTGACCAGTCGTGACGCAGATCCACCGGGACCGCCGCATACCCGGTGGCCGGGCGCGCGTGACGCTCGGCGAGCACCCGCTCCTTGAACTCCAACACTTTCGGCTGGTCGATCTCGTACACGGTGGTGTTGCTGATCCACGGCAGGCGCCAGGCGCGGGTGTCGAGGCCGGCGGCCAGGATCACCGCCTGGTCGATGCCGTTGGCGCCCGCGGTCGTGAAGAACTCGTCGAAGAACTTCGTCCGCGACGCGATGTAGGACGTGATGGCCTGTGTCCTGGCGTCGTTCTCGTGGACAATCGGTGAGCGCCAACCGGCTTCGAGCGCGGCGTCGATGAAGAAGTGTGCATACGGATCGGTGTAGAGCGGGCAGCCGGACTCGCTCTCCGCCGCCCGTGCGCGGGCCACGGCCAGCGCGGTCGCGCCGACGCTCTCGGTGATGTCCCAGGTGTCGTCGTCGGATCGGCTCACGGGTTCGGCCGCTCGGCGTCGTCACGCATTTCGTCGACAGTCAGCTCGTCGCTGATCCGTTGCTCGCGGTAGGCCAGCTGCCCGACGCGGTGGGCGATCACCGGCGCGGTGATCACGGTAAACATCGCGGTCAGCACCAGCATGCCGACGTCGACATTGCCGGACAGCCGGATCGTCGCTCCGACCAGAACCAGCACCAGGCCCAGCACCTGGGGCTTGGTGGCGGCGTGCATGCGGGTCAGGGTGTCCGGGAAGCGCAGCACGCCGATGGCCGCCGTCAGCGCCAGTGCCGAGCCGGCCAGCACCAGCACCGCGGCGAGGAGATCCAACACGCTCATAGGTCGTCCTTGCCGCCGATGTCGGGCACGCGGAACCGCGCCACGCTGATCGAACCGACGAAGCTGATCAACGCCAGCGCGGCCAGGCTGTAGGTGACCGTGGTGTCCAGGCTGAACGCCGCCCAGGTGCCGACGCCGCACATCGTCACCGCCACCAGGGTGTCGACCGCCACCAAGCGGTCCAGGGTACTCGGGCCCATCAGCAAGCGGATCATCGTCAGCGCCGCCGCCGCGACCAGCATCACGCCGGAGAGCACCCAGACCACCGTCATGACGGGACCTCCTCGGATTCGCTTGCGGCCGGCCGCCATTCGGATTCGCGCTCGAATGCGGCGATCAGCATCCGCTCCAGCTGGGTCAGTTGCCGGTAGAACCGCTCCACCGAACGCTGCGAGCTGACGTCGAGCACGTGGACGTAGACCAGTCGGCGGGCTTGGTCGATCTCCAACACGATCGTGCCAGGGGTGAGGTTGACGATGTTGACCGCCAGCGCCAGCACCAGGTCCGATTTCAGCGCCAGCCGCCCGCGCAGCACCGCCGACCGCGGCGGCTTACCCGGCCGGATCGCCAGCCACGCCACCTGCGCCGAGGACTGCACCAGCCACCACGCCACATTCAGCATCAGCCATACCAGTGATAGCGGATGCAGCCGGCCCTGCACCGGCACCGACGGCAGCGGCAGCAGCAGAGTGATCAGCAGCGCGACCGCCAACCCGGAAACCACGTTGGCCACCGACACCGTGCCCCACAGCAGCAGCCAGACCAACGTCAGCCACACCAGCGTCCAGATCCGAAGCGACAATGTTCTCATCGCGGACTCATTTCGACGTCCCCAGCACCGCGGTGATGTACTGGCCCCGGTCGAGCACCTCGTCGGCGGCTCGGTCGGTGTAGCCGAAGATCGGTCCCGCGGCGACCGTCAACGCCACTCCGACGGCGATCAAAGCCATTGTCGGAAGGAGCATTCCGACCGGCATCCGGCCGACGTCATCGCGGTCGTCGAACGCGATGTCGGCCGAGTAGTCGTCGAGCAGCACCGACGGTGCGGAGTCGGCGAACTCGCCCTCGGGCGCATCCACCCGGGACCGCCAGAACGCCTTTGTCCAGACCCGGGCCACCACGTAGAGCGTCAGCAGGCTGGTCAACACCGACCCGGCCACCAGCAGCCAGGCCATTACCGAGCCGTCGGAGGTACCGGCCTCGAGAAGCACGACTTTCCCGATGAAGCCTGAGAACGGGGGAATGCCACCGAGATTCAATGCGGGCACCATGAACACGAAGGCCAACAGGGGGCTGGCGGCGGCCAACCCGCCAAGGCGGCGCAGCGTCGACGCGCCTGCCTGCCGCTCGATCAGTCCGACGACGAGGAACAACGTGGTCTGCACGACGATGTGGTGCGCGACGTAGTAGATCGCCCCCGACATGCCGATCTTGCTGGACAGCGCGATGCCGAACACCATGTAGCCGATGTGGCTGACCAGAGTGAACGACAGCAACCGTTTGATGTCGCTCTGAGCGATCGCACCCAGAATGCCGACGAGCATGGTCAACAGCGCCGCGATCAACAGCACGTTGTCCAGGCGGCCGGCGGGGAACAGCAGCGAGTGGGCCCGGATGATCGCGTACACACCGACCTTGGTGAGCAGGCCGGCGAACACGGCGGTGACCGGTGCCGGTGCGGTCGGGTAGGAGTCCGGCAACCACGCCGACAGCGGGAACACCGCGGCTTTGATGCCGAACGCCACCAGCAGCACCGCGAAGATCGCGCTGCGGGTTCCGCTGGTCACGTCCTGCAGCCGCAGCGAGAGTTCGGCCATGTTCAGGGTTCCGGTGGTCGCGTAGATCAGTGCCAGACCGATCAGGAAGATCAGCGACGACACCATCGACACCATCACGTAGGAGATGCCGGCGCGCACCCGCTCCTTGCTGGCGCCGATGGTCAGCAGCACGAAGCTCGCCGACAGCAGCACCTCAAAGCCGACGTACAGGTTGAACAGGTCACCGGCGAGGAACGCCGTGCACACACCGGCGGACAGCACCAGGTAGGTGGGCAGGAAGATCGACACCGGTTGGCGTTCGTCGCCGTCCCGGATGCCCTGCCCGATGGCGTAGAAGACCACCGCCAGTAGGACGATCGCCGACACCACCAGCATCAACGCCGAAAGCCGGTCCGCGACAAGGGTGATGCCCAGCGGCCCGAGGCCCGCGTCGGTCGGGCCCCAGCCGCCGACATGCAACACCTGGGTGCCGTCGCGGTCGGCGAGGTACAGCAGCACCACGCACACGGTCAGCACACCGCTCAAGGCGGCCAGCGTGATCACCCGCTGCAGCCGCGGCTTGCGGCTGGCGATCAACGCCAGCGCGGCGGCCAGCAGCGGGATCAGCACCGGCAGCGGCATCAACACGCCCGCGGTGTTCATGCGCGATCCCGCTTCGCTTCTCGCTTGGCTGTCATCGCGACCCCTCATGCCCGGGCAGCGCATCGAGCTCGTCGGGTTCATCGGTGTCCCGGGCGGGCACGTGCTTGGGGGCGTCCTCGTCGATGGCGGCGGCCTCGGATTCCGACAGCTTCGACACCCGGGTGTCCTCCGGGTCGTTGCCGACCTCTTCCTCGGTGGTCAACCGGAACGACCGGTAGGTCAGCGCCAGGATGAACGCGGCGATGCCCATCGCGATCACGATCGCGGTCAGGATCATGCCCTGCGCGAGCGGATCGG
>JAEZIA010000117.1 GCA_023416315.1 Actinomycetes bacterium | reverse complement strand
ATCGTGCAGAGCAATGCGGCGACCTTGTCGGCGCCGGCATTGTTGCGGATGACGTCGAGACCGACGTGCAGCATGGTCTGCACGAATCGGTCGGCGAGGGTCGCGATGTCGACTTCTGACCCGAGATGGCCGCTCCACCGTGCCGCCCGCAACGTCTGCAGCGCTGCCTGCAGGATCGCGGTCGGCCGTTGCCCGGCGAGGGCGGTCAGGTCGGGATCCGGGGACGGGAACTCGTAGAACGTCATCTGCAATGCGGCCCGGTGGGTGACCGCGCACTGCGCGATCGCCGAACCGAGGTCGACGAGGCGGTCGAATACCGACATCGGTCCCGGATCGTCGAGGCGGGCCTCGGCCTGCGCGGCAATCCGGTCGAGATCGGCGTGGTAGCGCCGGAGCAGTTCGACCAGGATCGCCTCTTTGGACTCGAAGTGGTGATAGAGGCTGCCCGGCAGGATGCCTGCCGCATCGGCGATGTCCTGCAACGACGTCCGGAGCCCGGATGCGGCGATCAGCGCGGCGGCGGACTGCAGTATGTCGCTGCGCCTGCTCACGGTGTCTCCAATCCGGACCGGATATTTGGTAACCGTAACAGAAGCGCGTCCCACCATCGTTGACGATGAGGAAGCGACTCGGTAGGGTCCGAACAAAAGTTAGGTTTCGTCTCTCGCCGTCGTCGTCGCTTAGTGGAGTCCATGTCGAGCAACCCGCGCAGTGTGGTCATCACCGGCGCCTCCCGAGGGCTTGGTCTGGCGTCGGCGACCTACCTCTACAACCGGGGTTGGCGGGTGGTGGCCGCGATGCGGTCGGTGGACACCGGCATGAAGGGGTTGCGCGACGCCACCGGCGCTGCCGACGACGATCCCCGGCTGGTCGGCGTGGCGCTCGACCTCACCGACTCGTCGTCGATCGGCGCTGCCGCGCGGTCGATCGAGGCGGCGGTCGGGGCACCGTACGCACTGGTGCACAACGCCGGCATCTCGGCGGCCGGGATGGTCGAGGAAACGCCGACCGAACTGTGGGAGCGGATGTTCGCGACCACGATCTTCGGTCCGGTGCAGTTGACGAAGGAACTGCTGCCGTCGATGCGCCGGGCAGGTACCGGGCGCATCGTGCTGGTGTCCAGCCAAGGTGGAGTGCGGGGGATGCCTGCCACCGCACCGTATTCGGCGGTCAAGGGCGCCCTCGAACGATGGGGTGAGTCGATGGCGGGGGAGATCGCGCCGTTCGGAATCGGTGTGACGGTGATCGTCACCGGCACCTACGACACCGAGATCATCACCGACGCAGGCACCACCGATTGCCGCGACCTGTCCGGTGTGTACGCCCGCCACCACCGGACCATGGACAAACGGGGTCGTGCCGCGATGAAGATGGCCGCCCGCTCCCCGGAGAAGTTCGCCGCCGGGCTGGCGAAGGTCCTGGACAGCACGAAGCCGTTCGTCAAGACGGCGGTCGGCCCCGATGCGCGAATGTTGTTGATCGCCAACCGGATTCTGCCGTCGACGGGGTTGCACCAGATGACCCGGCTGATGATGGGCATCCCGCGGTTCGGTGCCATGAGATCAGGAGACACCCACAGTGGCTGACAGCGCAGGCGTCCGCTTCGAGACCAAGATGATGATCGACGGCAAGCTCGTCGACGGCCAGGCGGGCACGTTCACCAACATCAACCCTGCGACCGAAGAGGTGCTCGGCGAGGTGGCCGACGCCTCGAAGGCCGACATGCACCGGGCCATCGACGCCGCGCGGCGGGCGTTCGACGAGACCGACTGGTCGACCAATCATGCGTTCCGCCAGCGGTGCCTGCTGCAACTGCAGGAGGCGTTGGAGTCCGAGCAGGAGGAGCTGCGCGAGGAGCTGATCCTCGAGGTGGGGTGCCCGCGTGCCATCACCCACGGCCCGCAGCTTGATGCGCCGCTGGCCGACGGGCTGCGCTACCCGGCCAAGTTGATCGACGAATACCCCTGGGAGACCTCGCTGGGTGACACGGTCGTCTCGGTCACCGGCGTCAACACCACCCGCAAGGTCTGGCGGGAACCGGTGGGCGTGGTCGGGGCGATCGTGCCGTGGAACTTTCCGTTCGAGGTCACCATCCAGAAGATCGGCCAGGCCCTCGGCACCGGCAACACCGTCGTGCTGAAGCCGGCGCCCAATACGCCCTACAACGCGACCCGGTTGGGCCGGCTGATCGCCGAGAACACCGATATTCCACCGGGCGTGGTGAACGTGGTGACGGCGTCGGACCATTTCGTCGGCGAGGAACTCACGCTGTCGCCCAAGGTCGACCTGATCTCGTTCACCGGGTCGACGGTCGTGGGGCAGCGGATCATGGAAAAGGGTGCCGCGACGATGAAGCGGCTGTTCCTCGAACTCGGCGGTAAATCGGCGACCATCGTCCTCGAGGACGCGGACTTCGCGCTGGGCTGCATGATGGGCATCGCCCCGTGTATGCACGCCGGCCAGGGTTGCGCCAACCCCACCCGCCTGCTTCTGCCGCGGTCCCGATACGACGAGGGCGTGGAGATCCTGCGCGGCATCTACGAGGGCGTCCAACCGGGCGATCCTCAGGATCCCGGCACGCTGTGCGGCCCGGTCATCTCCGATCGCCAGCGCAGCCGGATCCGCGGCTACATCAACAAAGGAGTCGAGGAGGGCGCCACCCTGCTGGTCGGCGGTGCCGAGGCGCCCGACGGGCTGGACAAGGGCTTCTTCGTCAAGCCAACGCTTTTCGTCAATGTCGACAACGCGATGACGATCGCACAGGAGGAGATTTTCGGGCCTGTGCTGTCGGTGATCCCCTTCGACGACGAGGACGACGCGGTCCGGATCGCCAACGACAGCCCGTACGGTTTGGCAGGCAACGTGATGGCTGGTTCGCTCGACCGTGCGCTGTCGGTGGCCCGGCGGCTGCGTGCCGGGTTCATTGGCCTCAACGGCACCGCGG
>JAEZIA010000099.1 GCA_023416315.1 Actinomycetes bacterium | reverse complement strand
TGTGGGACGACGACGCGGCAAAACACCCAGACCTCCGCGGCGCCACCCGCTCCGACCACCGCGACCACCGCACCAACGAACCCGCCGCCAGCGGCCCCGCTGTCGACGTCGGGCTTCGCGGACGTGGTCGAGCGGGTCAGCCCGAGCGTCGTCACGATCCAGATCGAGGGCGGCGTGGGCAGCGGGGTGGTGTTGCGCCCCGACGTCATCGTCACCAACGCGCACGTGGTCGGTAACTCCCGGCAAGTGACCATCGGCTTCGCGGACGGCGTCACCGCCCGCGGACAGGTGCTGGCCACCGACGACGTGACCGACCTCGCGGTCGTCCGCTCCGAGCGCGGCGAACTCCCGGTGCCCGAGTACCGCAGCGAGTTGCCCCGCCCCGGCGAGATCGCGATCGCCATCGGCAGCCCACTCGGGTTCGAGAACACCGCCACCGCCGGCATCATCTCCGGCCTGAACCGAAACATCCCCGACTCGGCGCTGGAAGGCTCGTCGCTGGTGGATCTCATCCAGACCGATGCGTCGATCTCGCCGGGCAATTCCGGCGGCGCGCTGCTCGACGTGGACGGCCGGGTGGTCGGCATCAACGAGGCCTACATCCCGCCGGCCGCCGGCGCGGTCTCCCTGGGGTTCGCCATCCCGACGTCGACCGTGCTGGCCGTCACCGGCCAGTTGCTCGCCGACGGCCGGGCCACCCACCCGTTCCTCGGCGTCTCCACCGGCCGTCTCACCCCGGCGATCCGACAGGAGCTGCGGGTGCCTGTGGACGACGGGGCCTTGGTCCGCGGCGTGGAACCGGGTAGTCCCGCGGCCGCCGCGGGAGTGCGCCCCGGCGACGTCATCGTCGAACTCGGCGACAGCTCGGTGAAATCCGTCGAGGACCTCCTCGGCGCGTTGCGCCGGACTGCACCCGGATCTCGGCAGCCGCTGGTGGTCGTGCGCGGCGGACAACGGCTCACGTTGCAGGTGACGGTGGGATCGCGCGGCGGGTGAATCTCACGAGCCCCATGGGGCGCGTTGCCGTGAACGCGTTGGTACAGAATCTGATCCAAGAGACGACGCGATGCTCGGTGAGCACGGCTACTCAGGCAATCTTGGCTAGATCGTCAACTAGGTTGAATCCCAGGCATTTTCCCGAAGATAGGTGCGGCGCCATGCCCAATTCGTTGACCCGATCCTCGGTGCGCACCCGGTCACCTGTCGGTCAACCCGACATACCTGCGCCTTCGGTCAGGACGACTTCGACTCGATCTCGACGCGTTTGGCGCGGGGCTCGGTATCGGATACGGGAACCGTCACCGTGAGGATGCCCTGGTCGTAATTGGCCTTCACGCCGTGCTCATCGGCGCCTTTGGGTAGCGTGACGGTGCGGGTGAATGATCCGTAGCTGAATTCCGAACGTCCGGTCTGCTCGGACTTCTCGGTGCGCTCGGCTTTGATCGTCAAGCGGCCGTCGTTCACCGAGACCTCGATGTCTTTGGCCGGGTCCACCCCGGGGATCTCGGCGCGAACCAGGTATTTCCCGTCTCCCAGCTCTTCTTCCAGGCGCATCAGGTTGGTATCGAACAGTGGCCGCAAATGACCCCACGACGGGCCGCCGGAGAAGAACTCGGCGAGATCGGGTAACAGCGAACGCGTGCGCTGAGCGGGAACGTTTGTCATGAGTCCTCCTCTGCGAGGCGGAATTCCCACCTCGGAATCTGTCAATTAGGGCGCGGCTGGGGGAGGTTCACGTCCCTCGGTGCGCGGCCCAATGCGGGGGCCAGATGGTGCCGCCCTGCCTCTTTAGTGTGACCCGCTTCACCCCTGTTAAAACCCGGCGGCGGTGGTGTCAATCGGTTCGGTGGTGGACCTCAGCCGGACAGCGACCCGTACAAGCCAGGCCCGCTGACATCGAGGTTGCCGATGAATGAGCGGGCCGCCTCGTAGGACGATTCGACAAGCTCTTGGGTGTGGCTGAAGTCTAGGGGCGACACCGGTCGGGCGATCGGGCCGGGCAAGTACACCACGGGGAGCGACGCAGCGACGGGCATTGTTTCGGCGATGCTCTGCGACCGCATGGTCACCATCAAGGAGTACATCAGCGCTTCCGCGAGAGTGCTTGGTAAATAAGGCATCTGCCCAGGGAAGTTGCAGTCGAACACCACTACGGATCGGGCACCCATCGCCACAGCTTGCCGGATCGGGACATTGGCGATCAGCCCGCCGTCGTAGAGGTGCCGGCCCTCGTGCTCGACGGCCGGGAAGATGCCGGGGATGGCGGCGCTGGCCAACAATGCGGGCAGCAACGCACCCTCGCGGAGCGGATACGGTTCCGCGGTGGCGATGTCCATGGACACGGCGATGAACGGCAGCGCAAGGTCGGCGAAGTTGGTTGTCTCGCCAAGGAAATCGGCGATCATTGCCGCAAGGCCGCTGTTGGGAAAGAGGTGGGTCTTGCGGCGCCGGAGAGCCCCAGCCTGGACCAGAAGGTTCCCCGGGAAGATGTCGTGGCTCGTCAGCCGCGCCCAGGTGTGCGACAGGCGGTTGGCGGCGCCCTTCGGATCGAGGGCGAGCACGGCACCGTTGAGCGCCCCGACGGAGGTACCTGCCACGAGGTCGGGACCCACATCGTGCTCGCTCAGCGCTTGCAGCATGCCGACTTGGATCGCGCCGAGACTGCCGCCGCCACCGAGCACATAAGCAATCGGCCGAGGCAGATTCGCCAACTGCATGTCTACCTCCTTGGCACCGGATGGTCACGCCTGCGCAGTTGGGGGTACCCATCTACGACGATGGTCCCCATGTGGTGCGCAGGCGACGTAACCTGCGAATGGCGG
The DNA here is from genome assembly GCA_023416315.1 of Actinomycetes bacterium. Lineage (GTDB taxonomy): Bacteria > Actinomycetota > Actinomycetes > Mycobacteriales > Mycobacteriaceae > Mycobacterium. The sequence goes on along the minus strand of JAEZIA010000099.1, from coordinate 1,506 downwards.
CAATTGGCTGCCGGCAATGCGGCAGGTGGAAGCGATGCACCGTCTCGAGAACAAACGAGTTGTCATCACCGGCGCGGCCAGCGGCATCGGCCGTGCGGCCGCCCAACTGATGGTTGCCGAGGGCGCCCGGGTGCTCATCGCCGACCTCGACGCCACCGCCGCCGACCTCGCCGCCCGCGAGATCGGCGACCATGCGCTCGGCATAGCGGTGGACGTGATGGATGAGGATTCTGTCGCCACCATGATCAGTCGCGCCGTTACCGAGTTCGGTGGTCTCGACGTGCTGTGCAACCACGTGGGCGGCAGCAACCCGCGCAAAGACCTCGACCTGCTGGGTCTGGATCTGGCCGAATGGGACAGGGTCATGGCGCTCAACGCACGCAGCACCGTGGTCGCCTCGCGGTTGGCGTTACCGCACATGATCGAAGGTGGCGGGGGCTCGATCATCAACACCGTTTCCGTTGCCGGGCTGGCCGGCGACACCTTGCAGTGCGCCTACGGCGCGGCCAAGGCCGCCGTCATCCGACTCACCCAATACATCGCCACCCAGTACGGCCGAAACAACGTGCGCTGCAACGCTGTTGCCCCTGGCGCTGTCCTGACGCCCGCGCTGCGCGACAACCTCCCAACCGAGACGATCGCCGATATTCGCAGTCACAACGCACTCGACCTGATCGGCGACCCCGAGGACATCGGCTGGGCCATCGTCTACCTCGCCTCCGAAGAGTGTCGCTACATGACCGGGCAGACCTTGGTGCTCGACGGTGGCCTGACCGCACAGAGCCCGATCGCCGCCAGCCGCCGGAAGCTGCTCGGTGACTGAGCGTGCCTGGCGGCGGGTTGGTGGGCCCAGTGCATCGCGAAGATCACCGTTCCCCCGGTTCGGGTCGGAACTGGGGCACCGAATCTCGCCCGGTAACCCACGGCCCTGACCGTGACCCAGGCCGACACGGCGCGCGGGTGCGACGCGGCCCACAATTTTTTCCGGCATCCAGCAAACTCACAGATGACGTCAGCCGGGCTGCGAGGCAGGTCGCGGTGGGAGGGGCGTGCACGTCTTTCTCAGTTGCCGGCCCGCTGAGGCGACGGTCGTGGCGGACCCAAAGGCGTCGGCCGGCCGTGCAAACACCTCGAAATCGGTATAAGCCTGCTTATGGTACTGAAAGGTAACTTAGAGGACTCTGTCAGCAAACCGCTTAACTTACCCGCAGGTAAGATAACGGCCTGCAATCAGTAGCTGATCAAGCGGCGCTTGGTATCTGACGGGCCGCTGTCCACAGAAGGCAATGGCGTTGTGAACTGCGGGTTCGCGGGACCTTTTCCCGTGAAGGGTGCAGCTATCTGAGTTGCTTTCGAGGCGAACAAAAGTTTCCGGTACAGGTACTTACTCACGAGTAAGGTGCGGTACGTTCTGATGCCCAGGGGGCAATTGTTCACCAAAGGAGAGTCATGAACGTCGCTGTTCGTCCGTACGCCACCGCTGGTGTGGCGCTCTTGGGAGCGAGT
>JAEZIA010000072.1 GCA_023416315.1 Actinomycetes bacterium | reverse complement strand
GGCCCGCACCGGCGGGCCGTCGATGCCGAGCGACTGGATCACCGGCAGCGCGAGCGCCGCCGACGACGACGCCATCAACACCGTGTACACCGCGGCGTGGCCGGTGTGAAACACGGTGGCCAGCCCGACGCCGAACACTGTCGCGACGACGCCGACCAGGACCGCCCGCAGCGCGGCCGTCGGGATGGACGCGCGCAGCGTGACGGCGCCGATCGGCACGTGGGTGCCCACGACGAACATCACCAACGCGAAGCCGATGTCGGCCAGTAGACGCAAGGTTGCATCGTCAGGGTCGATGAGGTGGAAACCCGTTCTGCCGATCAGCAATCCGATGGCCAGCTCACCGATGACCACCGGGATGCGCAGCCGGGGCACCGAGGCCAGCAGCGGCCCGGCCATGCCGACGACCGCGACGAGCGCCAGGGTAGAGAAGCCGAAGCTCACCGGCCGAAACGTTTCAGCAGCACGAACAGTGGATCGTCGGCGTCGCGCGTGCCACGCGGTCCGGGCCGTTCCGGGGCGACGAACTTCTCGGGTCGGGTCCACTCCCGCACGGCCCACCGTTCGGCGATCGCCCACCGACCGTCGCGGCGTGTCATGAGGTCGACGTAGCGCGCACCGGAGGTGAAGTTGGCCCGCGCACCGGAGCCGGGTCGGCCCCAATGCGTTGCCATCACGTAGGTCTCGCTGATCGCGGTATCGTCGTCGATGAAATCGACGTAGTGATTGCCGATGAAATGCATTGTTCCGGACAATGATTCGAGGGCTTTGCCGACCCACGACAGGTATTCGTCGACGGTGCCGTCGAAACCGGTGTGATGGTCGATGGCGTCGGGGTGGTAGGCCTGCCGGACCAGATCGAAGTCGAGGCGGTCCACCCCGCGGCAATACCGGGCGATCACATCGCGGATCGCCTGGAGGTCGGCCCACCGCTCAGACACCGTAACCCCCGTCTACGTCGAGCTTTTGGCCGGTGATGAAGCCGGCCCGCGGCGAGGCCAGAAAGCACACCGCCTCGGCGACATCGGCGGCGTTGCCGAAGCGCCCCAGCGGGGTGTTGCGCCGGGCGGCGTCGAGCGCCTTCTCGTCGAGGTCGCCGTCGGCGATCAGCCGTTCGGCGTTCCCGTCGACCAGCATGCCCGGCCCTACACAGTTGGCGCGCACCCCGAAGCGACCCTCCTCGGCGGCGATGCCCCGAATCAGCGCTTCGATGGCGGCTTTCGGGGCGACCGACAAACCGTCGCGCACAGCGAAGCGCCGGGTGGCCGCCGTGGTGACGGCGACCAGGCTGCCGTGTGATGCCCGCAGGTGCGGCAGCGCGGCGGCGACGACGTTGAAGAACCCGGCGGTGTCGGTGTTCAGCTGCTGATCGAACCGAGCCGGCCCGACGGTGCTGAGGTGGCGCATCGGCACGTGCGCGCCCGCGGCGTGCACGACGGTGTGCACCCCGCCGTCGTGGGCGAAGGCATCGACGACGCGGCGCACGGCCGCGGCGTCGGTGATGTCGAGTTGCGCCACGGTGGCACCAGCGCCCGCGAGTTCGGCTGCCTTGCTTGCGTTGCCGCGGTACGTGAAGCCCACCCGTGAGCCGCGGGCCACCAGCGTGCGAACGATCTCGGCACCGATCCCGCCGGTCCCGCCGACGACGATCGCGGTGCCGGGCAGCGCGCTGAAGTCACCCATGGGCTCATATCGTCGCAGGGCCCACGCGGTTCGGGGGCCGGAGTACCGCTAAGCAGGAATCCAGTTGCCGTGGAAGCCGTACGGCACCCGCCGCGGCAGCTGGATCCGGGCGACCGGTTTGCCACCGAAATCCGAGGCGTCCAGGATCACCAGATCGCTGCCGTCGCGCGTGGCGTCGTAGACGTACCCGACATACCAGCCGTTGCTTTCGTCGGCCGGTCCCGACGCCGACGGGACGAAGACGGCCTCCCCCGGCCCGCCCGGCACCAGCCCGGTGCCGAAACGGTGCTCGACAGCGCTGCCGTCGGTGAGATCATGGCGCACCAGGCTGGCGTCTCCGACGGACACCGAGTACCGCGCGGGCAGCCCGGCCAGCCGGTCGTCGATTCGCGGGAACTCCACCGCCCGGTCATCAAGCTGACGTTCGGTGACCGTGCCACCCTGCAGGTCGATCGTCCAGCTCCACATCACCGCTTGGGCGTCGAAACCGCCGTTGTCGCGCCACAACTCGGGATACCGGACCGCTTGGACCACAATCGATTTCCCGTCGGCCGACTCGTGCGCATTGGCGACGTGGAACACGTAGCAGGGGTCGATCTCGAACCAGCGGATCTCGCCGAACGGGTCGTCGCGACGCAGCACGCCGAACCGGGCGCCGTAGTCGTCATCCCATCGGTACGGCATGTCGCCCTCGCCGCGCATCGCGATGTCGAGGTTGAACACGATCGGCAGATCCATGAAGATCACGTGCTCGGCGGTCATCGCGAAGTCGTGCATCATCGTGTGCGCCTTGACATCCAGCGGACGGTTCACAGTCAGCTCGCCGTTGGCGTCGGCGCGGTGATAGGTGACATACGGCTCGAAAATGCTGCCGTAGCCGAAGAAGTGCAGCTCCCCGGTGGTCGGGCAGATCTTGGGGTGCGCGGTCATCGAATTCTGCAGCTTGCCGCCGAAGTCGTAGCAGCCCACCGTCTCCAACTCGTTGGTGATTTCGTACGGGAATGACGACTCCACCAGCGCCAGCGTCTTGCCGGCGTGGTTGACGACATGGGTGTTGGCCACGGCGGCCCGCAGGTTGCGCGTCCCGTCCTCGCGGTAGAGCGGGAACGGGTCGACGAAACTCTCGGTGCGCACCCAGCGGTTGCGGTACCACTTGGCCGCACCGCCCTCAATCCGAACGCCGTGGATCATCCCGTCGCCGGTGAACCAGTGGCTATTGGGTTGGCGGGGGTTCGGGCCGTTGCGCAGGTACCAACCATCGATCTCGGGCGGGATGGCGCCCTCAACGGGCAAGTCGGTCTCGGTCAGTTCGTCCGGCACCGGCGCGTAGTTGCCGCGCTGGAAGAATTGCCCCTCGGCAGGCAGGTTGGCCGGGTCGGTTGTGATGTCCGTCATGCCGACTACTTTGACAGTCCAGTGATGACATGTCAATGGTGAAATGTTGGATATTCCAGAACTGACAGGTCGCGCCCTACGATGAACGCGTGAGCCTTCGATACGCGGCGCTCGGCCTGTTGGCCCAGCAGCCAGGCAGCGGGTACGACCTGCTCAAACGCTTCGAGTCGTCGATGGCCAACGTCTGGCCCGCGACGCAGAGCCAGCTCTACGGCGAGTTGAACAAGCTGGCCGATGCGGGCCTTATCGAGGTCACCGACGTCGGGCCGCGCGGCCGCAAGGAATACCGGGTGACCGATGCCGGCCGCCAGGACCTGCTGCGCTGGATGACCAATCCCCAGGACGACCCGCCCTACCGCAGCGCCGAACTGCTGCGGGTGTTTTTACTCAGCGAGATGACGTCCGAGCAGGCCAGGGCGTATATGTGCGCCGTCGCCGAGCACGCCGAAGCCGAACTCTCCCGCTACGAGGAACTGCGGGACTCGATGGAGTGGGGTTCCAGCGATGCCGACTTCTACGGACGCGCGGCGCTTGAGTTCGGGCTGCGGGTCGAGGCCATGGAGGCGGGCTGGGCCCGCTGGGTGATCGAGGAAATCGACCGAAGAGCTCACTAACCGTTGCATCGCGATAGTTTTCGATATATCGTCAACGTATCGGAAGCGCATTCGGCGTTTCCCGACCAGAAACGAGAACTTCGATGAACACCCCATTTCCCCAGTTCGGCGGCCCTAGCATGGGCCGTCCCAGCTTTGGTCCCGGCTTCGGCCCCGGGTTCGGCTTCGCCCCTCCTGGTCGTGGCCGTCGCCACGACCGTGAAGGCCGGCGCGAGCTTCGTGATCAGATGCGTGAGCATTTCCGCGAGCACGGCGGTCGCCACGATGGTCCGCCCTTCGGTCCGCGCGGCGGATTCGGCCCCGGCTTCGGCCCGGATTTCGGTGGCGGCTTCGGTGGCGGACGCGGCGGTCGTCGCGGACACGGCCGCGGACGCGGCCGCCGCGGTGACGTCCGTGCCGCGATCCTCAAGCTGCTTGCCGAGCGGCCGATGCACGGCTACGAGATGATCCAGGAGATCGCCGAGCGCAGCCAGGATCTGTGGAAGCCGAGCCCCGGCTCGGTCTACCCGACCCTGCAGCTGCTGGTCGACGAGGGACTGCTCGTCTCCGGCGAATCCGAAGGCAGCAAAAAGCTTTTCGAGTTGACCGATGAAGGACGCGCGGCCGCCGAGAAGATCGAGACCGCTCCGTGGGACGCGATCACCGAGGGCGCCGACCCCGGCCAGGTCAATATCCGGGCCGCCGTGGGTCAGCTATTCGGCGCCGTGCGGCAAGCGGCATTCGCCGCCAACGCCGAGCAGCAGCAGCGCATCGTCGACATCGTCAACAACGCGCGTCGCGAGATCTACCAGATCCTCGGCGAAACCGAGTAAACCCGTCCTCCGCGAGCAGACGCAAAAGCCCCGCACGCCTCGGCGTGTCGGGGACTTTTGTGTCTGCTCGTGCTCGGCAAGCTACACCTCGACCCAGTCCAGCGTGCGCTGCACGGCCTTGCGCCAGCCGGCGTAGCCGGCTTCGCGTTGCTCCGCCGTCCACGCCGGCGTCCACCGCCGGTCCTCCTGCCAATTGGCCCGCAGGTCATCGGGATCAGCCCAGAAGCCGACCGCCAGCCCGGCGGCATACGCCGCGCCCAGCGCCGTCGTCTCGGCCACCACCGGCCGCACCACGTCGACGCCCAGCACGTCGGCTTGGATCTGCATGCAGAGCTCGTTTTCGGTGACTCCCCCGTCGACCTTCAGAACCTCAAGGTGCACACCGGAATCGGCTTCCATCGCATCGACCACATCGCGACTCTGATAGCAGATCGCCTCGAGTGTCGCCCTGGCAAGATGCGCGTTCGAGTTGTACCGGGACAGCCCGACGATCGCCCCGCGCGCATCCGAACGCCAGTACGGCGCGAACAGCCCGGAGAACGCCGGCACGAAATACACGCCGCCGTTGTCGTCGACCTGCTTCGCCAGTGTCTCGCTCTGTGCCGCGCCGCTGATGATGCCGAGCTGATCGCGCAGCCATTGCACGGCCGAACCGGTCACCGCGATCGAACCTTCAAGGGCGTAAACGGGTTTCGCGTCACCGAATTGATAGCACACCGTGGTGAGCAGGCCGTTCTCGGAACGCACGATCTTCTCGCCGGTGTTCAGCAGCAGGAAGTTCCCGGTTCCGTAAGTGTTCTTGGCCTCGCCGGGGCTCAGGCACACCTGCCCCACCATGGCCGCCTGCTGATCCCCGAGGATGCCGGTCAACGGCACCTCACCACCCAGCGGTCCGCTCGACAGCGTCAGCCCGTACGGCTCCGGCGACGACGACGGCCGGATCTCGGGTAGCATCGCCCGCGGAATCCCGAAGAGCGACAACAACTCGTCGTCCCAATCCAGGGTCTCCAGGTTCATCAGCATGGTCCGGCTGGCATTGGTGACGTCGGTGACGTGCACACCGCCCTGCGTTCCGCCGGTCAGGTTCCACAGCACCCAGGTGTCCGGCGTGCCGAACAGGGCGTCGCCGCACTCGGCGTCGGCCCGCACCCCGTCGACATGTTCGAGGATCCACTGCAACTTGCCCCCGGAGAAGTACGTCGCCGGCGGCAGCCCCGCCTTGCGGCGGATGACGTCACCGCGGCCGTCGCGGTCCAGCGCGGCCGCGATGCGGTCGGTGCGGGTGTCCTGCCACACGATCGCGTTGTGGTACGGCCGTCCCGTCTTGCGGTTCCACACCAGCGTGGTCTCCCGCTGGTTGGTAATGCCCAGCGCGGCCAGGTCCTCGGCCGCCAGCTTCGTCTTGTTCAGCGCCGACACCACCACGGTGTGGGTGCGTTCCCAGATCTCCACCGGGTCGTGCTCCACCCATCCCGACTGCGGCAGGATCTGCTCGTGTTCGAGCTGGTGCCTGCCGACCTCGGCACCCTTGTGATCGAAGATCATGCAGCGGGTACTGGTGGTGCCCTGGTCAATCGAGGCGACGAAGTCGGCCAACGGTGCTCCTCTGACGTGCGACGCTGCTGATCCGGCAGCCCTTTCGTCCATGATGGCCTACATGGCATCCCAGATCACCGACATCGCCGACATGCCGAGGGGTGGCCCGGACGCGTCCTGGCTGGATCGCCTGCTGGAAACCGACTGCCCCGAATACCTCGACCGCGACGATGTCGACGACGACACCAAGCGCGGCATCGTGACCGCACTCGACGTCATCGGCACGCTGTTCCGCGAGCACGACCGCAATGCCGAACTGGTGCTGCACGAGGTCGCCGACGTCATCGACCCGACCATCCTCGAGCTCGGCGCCGGCCACGGCGCGTTGTCCCGCAAGGTGCTCGAGCAGCACCCGACCGCCCACGTCACGGTGTCCGACGTCAACCCCGACTCGGTGGCGGCAATGGCGGCCTCCGATCTCGGTGCGCACCCGCGCGCGACCGTGCGCACGATCGACGCCACCGCGATCGACGCTGCCGACGGTTCCTTCGACCTGGCCGTCTTTGCGCTGTCGTTTCACCATCTGCCGCCGGCCCAGGCCGCGCAGGTTCTCGCCGAGGGCACCCGGGTCGCGGGCGAGCTGCTGGTCATCGACCTGCCCCGGATGCCCTCGATCCTGCACATCGCCAAACTGGTGGCGATGGCACCGCTGGCGTGGTGGCCGTTCGTGCACGACGGCCTGATCAGCTCGCTACGCTCCTACAGCCCGTCGGCGCTGCGGGCCCTCGGTGCGCACGCCGGTCTCGACGTCGAGGTCAGCACCAACCCGTTCGACCGGCAGGTTCTGCGGGCCCGGCGGCGCGGCTGACGACGATGTGCTTGCGTACCCCGCTCTGACCGGGTTGCATCAGGACATGGGCGACGAGGTCACACACGCCACCTACAGCCGAGCGCATCGCCAGCAGTACCGGCGCAAGGTTCAGCTTTGCCTCGACGTCTTCGAAACCATGCTGGCCCAGTCCAGCTTCGAGTTCGACCGCCCGCTGACCGGGATGGAGATCGAGTGCAACCTGGTCAGCGACGACTACCAGCCTGCGATGTCCAACACCGACGTGCTGGCGGCGATCGCCGACCCGGCCTATCAGACCGAATTGGGCGCCTACAACATCGAATTCAACGTTCCACCGCGCCCGCTGCCCGGCCGCACCGCGCTCGAGCTGGAGGCCGAGGTGCGTGCCAGCCTGAACGCCGCGGAGACCAAGGCGAACACCGACGACGCCCATATCGTGATGATCGGCATTCTGCCGACGCTGATGCCGCAGCACCTGACCGGTAGCTGGATGAGCCCGTCGCTGCGCTATCAGGCGCTCAACGACTCGATCTTCACCGCCCGCGGCGAGGACATCCTGATCGACATCACCGGTCCCGAGCGGTTGAGCATGCACGCGGAGTCCATCGCGCCCGAATCCGCTTGTACCAGCATGCAATTGCACCTGCAGGTGTCACCTGCCGACTTCGCTCCGAATTGGAACGCCGCCCAGGTGCTGGCCGGCCCGCAGCTGGCGCTCGGTGCGAACTCGCCGTACTTCTTCGGCCACCAGCTGTGGGCCGAAACGCGCATCGAGCTGTTCACCCAGGCCACCGACACCCGGCCCGACGAACTCAAGGCTCAGGGGGTACGCCCGCGAGTGTGGTTCGGGGAGCGCTGGATCACCTCGATCTTCGACCTGTTCGAGGAGAACGTCCGGTACTTCCCCTCCCTGCTACCCGAGTTGTCCGACGAGGACCCGGTCGCCGAGCTCGCGGCGGGCCGCACTCCGCAGCTGTCCGAACTGCGACTGCACAACGGCACGGTGTACCGCTGGAACCGGCCGGTCTACGACGTGGTGAACGGGCGTCCCCATCTGCGGGTGGAGAATCGCGTGC
>JAEZIA010000493.1 GCA_023416315.1 Actinomycetes bacterium | reverse complement strand
GGACATGCTCGGGTTGGGCATGGAGATGGAGGCCGAGCTCGGGATCGATTCGATCAAGCAGGTCGAGATTTTGGCGGCGTTGCAGGCGAAGTTCCCGGGTGCGCCGGAGATTCCGGCCTCGGAGCTGGCCAATCTGCGCACCCTGCAGGATGTCGTCGACACCGTCGCCGGCTTCGCCTCCGGTGGCCGCACCGAGGCGCCCAGCGCCGCACCGCAGGCCGCTGTGCCGTCATCGGCGCCGGTTGGGTTGTCCTGCACCGAGGCCGAGCTGCGCGCCGCGCCGCCCAGCGGCCTGGCGATGGCAGGCCTGCGCGACGGCATCGTCTTCATCACCCGTGAAGACCCCGCCTTCGCCGACGCACTGCAGACCGCATTGACCGCCCGCGGTGTCAACGCCCGTGCGGTCGACGACGTGCCTGCCGACGCGGGTGCCGTGATCTCCCTGGCAGCGCTGGGGGCGGCCCGCACCCCCGATGACTGCGTCGCACTGCACCTGCGCGCCTTCCATGCGGCACGTGAGGTGGCCAGGAGTGCCGGTGCGACACGCCTTTTCGTCACCGTGCAGTCGACGGGTGCTCGGTTCGTCGCCGCCGACGTACCGGTCGGTGTCGCGAGCCTGGTGAAGACGGCGGGCTGGGAGTGGCCCAACGCCTCGGTGCGGGCCGTCGATCTGGAAACGCTCGACGCCGAGAGGCTGGCGGCGGAACTGCTCGAAGGCGGCAGCGGTATCGAGGTCGCCCTGCGTGCCGACGGCACCCGGCTGGTCGCCGTCGACGACATCGAATCCTCGGTCGGGGAGGGGGAGACGATCAGCGTCACCCCGGGCGGTGTGGTCCTGGTGACCGGCGGCGCGCGTGGTGTGACGGCCGAATCCGCTCTGGCACTGGCCAAGCGCCACGGTCTGCGGCTCGCGCTGCTCGGCCGAACGCCCCTGCGTGAGGTGACGCCCGACGAGCCGGCCGGAACCACGGCCGCCGAGATCGCCACCGCACTGGCGGCATCGGCGCGGGCCCGCGGCGAGCAGCTCAGCCTGCCGCAAGCACGCGCGCAGGCGGAGAGCCTGCTGGCCGAGCGGGAAGTCCGCGCCACCCTGTCCACCGCGGAACGGCAAGGCACGCCGGCGCGCTACTTCGCGGCCAGCATCACCGACCGCGCCGCGTTGGACAACGTGCTCAACGAGGTACGGGCGACCTTCGGACCGATCGTCGGTGTCGTCCACGGTGCCGGTGTGCTCGCCGACAAACGTCTGGAAGACCTCGACGACGACGGATTCGTCAAGGTGTTCAGCACCAAACTCATTGGTGCCGAGGCGCTGCTGGATGCCACAGCCTCCGACGAACTGCGGTTCATCTCGCTGTTCTCCTCGATCGCGGCACGGGCGGGCAACCCCGGGCAGTCCGCCTACGCATCGGCCAACGCCGCACTGGAGGCCATCGCGGCCCGGGAGTCCGCCCGGCGCAACGGTGAGTGCGTGGTGCGCGCCTTCGGGTGGGGACCGTGGGACGGCGGCATGGTCGACGCGACGCTGAAGAGCCGATTCCTCGCCGGCGGTGTCGGTGTCATCCCGATCGAGGAAGGGGCACAGTTCTTCGCCGAGCACGCGTTGTGCCGGTCCTCGGCGACCGCCGTCGTGGTCGCCGCCCCGGCGGAACCGCGGCTGCGGGCTGCCCGCCTGGACTGGGAGGTCTCGGCCGAGAACCTGCCGGTGCTCACAGACCACCAGGTCCGCGGCAAGGTCGTGGTGCCGGTGGTGGTCGCGCTTGACGCGATCCTGCGGGCGGCCCGGGGCCTGGTCGCCGACACCTGCCCGGTGGTCCGCGACTTCCAGGTGCTTTCCGGCGTCACCTTCATCGAAGGCGAAAAGCAATGGCTAAGCATCGATTTCGAGCCCGCGGGCACCGAGTACACGGTGTCGATCCGGGATGCCGAAGGCCGCGCCCGTTACCGCGCGACGGTGGACACCGCCGCTGTCGCGGATCCGCAGGTGTCGGTTCCGCAGGTCTCGGGTTCGGGGTGGCCGGTCAGTGTGGACCAGGCCTATGCCGGTCCGCTGTTCCACGGGCCTCAGTTCGCCGTAATCGAGCGGCTCGACACCTTCGGTCCGGAGGGCGGTAGCGCAGACCTCAAGACGCTGGACGATCTCGGCTGGCCGCACAACGGGTGGGCGATCGACGCCGCCGGTGTCGACGGTGGGTTGCAGCTCGGCATCGTCTGGGCCGGCGCCCAGGGGCGTCCGCTGGTGCTGCCGATCCGCATCGCGCGCGTCGTCCTGCATCGCGCGTTCGGTGACGGCAGTATCGGCCTGTGCCGGTTGGCCGCGCATCCGGTCAACGACAAGCGGGTCGACTTCGACATCGCGTACGAAACCTCCGACGGTGCGCTGATCGCAACGTTGGAAGGTGTGGAGTTCTACGCTGCGGGCGGCGCCGCGGACACTTCGGCGTGAGCGGGTTCGAACCCGTCGCAATTGTCGGACGCAGTTGTGTGCTGCCCGGCGCGACCACCCCGGAAGAGTTGTTCGAGGCATCCCTGGCCGGACGCTGCCTGCTGACATCCACCCCGCGCGATCAATGGCGCGGGGTGGACCCGGCACAACTGCTGGCCAGTGACAAGCAGGGGTTGCGCGTCTCGTCGGCGACGGGCGGCTACGTCCAGACGTCGTTCGACCTGAGCCACTTCGCCTCGCGGATACCCGATCTCGACAAGCTCGATCCGATCGTGCCGTGGCTTGCCCAGTGCGCCCAGGAGGCGCTGGGAGGGCCGCTCGCCGCACCGCGGACCGGGCTGATCGTCGGCAACCTGTCGTACCCGAGCACCATGGGCACCGCGTTCGTGGAAGCCTTTTGGACCGGTAAGGGCAACGACGACCCGCGCAACCGGTTCTCCTCGGGCCTGCCGGTGCACCTGGTTGCCGGCGCGATGGAGATGAACGGGCCGGTCTACGCACTGGACGCGGCGTGCGCATCCTCGCTCTACGCCATCAAATTGGCCTGCGACGCGCTGCACGACGGCGACGCCGACGTGATGCTCGCCGGCGGTGTGAACGGATCGGACGATCTGTTCCTGCATTTGGGTTTCACGTCGTTGCAGGCGCTCAGCCCGTCGGGGCAGTCGCGGCCCTTCCACGCCGAGGCCGATGGTTTGGTGCCGTCGCAAGGCGCGGCGCTGGTCGCGCTCAAACGCCTCGAGGACGCCGAACGCGCCGGCGACCACATCCTCGGTGTGATCCTGGGTGTCGGACTCTCGAATGACGGCAGGCAGAGCGGCTTCCTGGCACCCGCGGTGGGTGGTCAGACCCGGGCCATGACCTCGGCGCTCGAACAGGCCGGGCTGGCACCGGCCGAAATCGACTATGTGGACTGCCACGCCACCGGCACCCCGCTCGGCGATGCCACCGAGCTGCAGAGCATCGCAGCCGCCTATGGCGATGTTCCGCTGAAACTCGGTGCGCTGAAAGGCAATTTGGGCCACACCATCACGGTGTCCGGCGCCGCGAGTCTGGTGAACGTGCTGTCCGCCATGCAGGCCTCGACGATTCCTCCGACCGTGTGCGAGACGCCGACCGACAAGCTGCGCGACACGCCGTTCACCCTGGTGACCACCCCCACCCCGTGGGACGGGCCGGTCAAACGGGCGGCGGTGAGCAACTTCGGCTTCGGCGGCAACAATGCGCACCTGATCGTCGAGAACTACCGGGGGCCACGCCCCGCGGTGCGCCGGTCGCAACCGCCCACCGACGACATCGTCATCTGCGGACTCGGTGTGGTCACCGGGGACGCCCGCGATGCCGAGGCATTCCGTCGCCGAGTGCTCGGGCCGGAGACAGCACCGACCGCGCTCGACAGCGTCGCGCTCGATCTTGCCGGACTTGGCTTTCCGCCGAACGAACTCGCCGGGAGCCTCAGCCAACAGACGGTGATGCTGGCGGCCGCCGGTCAAGCGCTGGCGAACGTGGTCACCGATCCCGAGCGCACCGGGGTGTTCATCGGCATGGGATGTGACGCCACCATCGCCCGGCAACGGCTGCGGGTGATCAACGCGGCCAACGATCACTGGTTGGAAGCCAACAAAGAGGCCGCCCCCAAACTGACCGCCGACGGCGTGGTCGGAACGATGCCGAACATCCCGGCCAACCGCATCCATGCGCAGCGCGACTTCCGTGGGTTCGGCTTCACCGTCTCGACCGAAGAGTTATCCGCGATCACCGCACTGCACATCGGTATCCGGGCGCTGCGCCATCGCGAACTCGACACCGTCGTCGCCGGAGCGGTCGATATGTGTTGTGAGCCTGCGCATTCAGCCGCCGCCGACGCGCTCGACGCCGACCCGAGTGTGGGTCACGGCGACGCCGCGGTGGCGTTCGTCCTCAAGCGGCGAGCCGACGCCGAGGCTGCCGGTGACGAGATCCTTGCCGTGATCGACATCGACGACGAACCACTCGAGACGGACCCGAACTTCGCCGAGGCACGGATCGGTCGCACCCACGCGGCCAGCGCCGCCGTGGAGATCGCCGCGCGCGCCGAGGCGGTGCGGTCGCGGGTGCGGGTGGATTCCGCCGGTGCGCAGCCCGCCCCCGGTGGGACCACGGCCGCGGTGTGGGTGGAGGCACTCGGCGGGCATGCCGACGGCATCACCGTGTCCGCGGCCGACGGACCGCCCAAACCCCTTGCCGTCGGCGTCGTTCCGGTCTCGGAACGCTACGCCGCCGAGAGCCGAGCCGATCTGGTGAGCCGGATGCGACGCGGCGAACCGGGTGGATCCGGACCGGTGCGGTGCTCGCTGGTGGGGGACAGCGAAGCCACGCTGGACACGCTGCGACAGCAGGCCGTACAACGGCTGGAACGCGGCGAGAACCCGGTGGTCCCCGGTATCGCGTACGCCGAGGCCCCGGTCACGGGCGAGTTGGCCTTCACCTTCACCGGTGCGGCCGCGGCCTATCCCGGTGCCGGCCGCGATCTGCTGTTCGCCTGGCCCGAGATCGGTGACGCACTCACCCAGCGTTTCTCCGGTGTGGGCGATCTGGCCCGGGCACTGCACGGTGCCGGGATCACCACCCTCGACCCGCGCACGCAGCTCACCGGGTGCGCTCTGGTCTGCCAATCCCAAGCCGAGTTCTCGCGAACCGTATTGGGCCTTAAACCGACTGCAGCCATTGGCCTTTCGTCAGGGGAGACCAACTCGCTGATGGCTTTCGGGGTCTGGAGCGACCTGGAGCCGATGCTCGACGAGATCGAGGAATCGGGGATGTACGGCGACGAGCTGACCGGGGAATGCCGGGTGGCCGCAGCCGACTGGGGACTGGGTGACCAACCCGCCCCGTGGGAGTGCTGGCGCATCACCGCGCCGCGGGCGCAGGTCGAGGCGGCGCTGGCCGTCGAACCGCGCGCGTACATGACGATCGTGCAGGCACCGGACGATTGCGTGATCGGCGGTGATCCCGCGGCGTGCCGGCGAGTGATCGACGCCGTCCCCGGGGCCACCGCGATCCCGCTGGGGCTGGACATGGTCATCCACTGCGAAGCCATGGCTCCGTTCGCCGACACCTGGCGCAACATCCACACCCGGGAAACACACGCGGTGCCCGACATTCGCTTCTACACCAATGCCGTCAACCGGGCGTATGTGCCGACCCGCGAGGCGGCCGCGGAGGCGATCACCCGCCAGGCCCTCGAGCCGATCGACTTCCCGGCGACGGTGCTTGCGGCCTGGGAGGACGGTGTCCGCATCTTCGTCGAACACGGTCCCCGCAGCATCCTGACCGGGGCGGTGGGCAAGATCCTCGGCGACCGGCCACATCTGGCGGTCGCGCTGGACTCGCAGGAGCGGCGCGGACTGCGCGCGCTCGCCGAGAGCGTGTGCAAGCTGTGGGTGCACGGAATCGCGGTCGACATCGACACATTCGAGACGCGCATCCGGCACCTGCGTGAACACCGCGAGCCGGCTCCTGCGGACGGTGCGCGCAGGCTGACGCTGGCCGCGCACTGGCCCGATGTCGTCTCGGTCCCCGAGGCAGAAGATTCGGCGCCGCAGGCGTCTGTGAAGGTACCGACGCCGGTGGCGTCCCAGAATGGAAGCACCCCCATGCCGCACGTGGATCACGGAAGTGTTCAAGTCATGCCGCCCGCGCCCACCCATCCCGCGCCACTGGTGGTCGCGCAGGACGTCGTGGCGCAAACCGTCACGCAGACAAGCACAGTCGGTACACGGCCGGTCGCACCGATGGCACCGGCCGCCGCGGCGGGTAACGAGCAGACCGCGGCGGCGCTGAGTTTGGTCGCGTCGGTCAGCGATGCACACGCGGCCTTCCTCGACCGGCAGGCCGAAGCCCACACGTCGTTCTTGAAGTCGCGTGGTGATCTCCTGGCGTTGGTCTCCAGCCGGCGCGGAACCGTGCCGACGGTCGCAACGAGTGCACCCGCGATCCTGCGGCCGGCACCCACGCCGATTGCCGGCGGGCCGGTACTGCCCGCACCGGTTGCGCCGCCACCGCCGCCGCCGGCGGCACCCACACCGCCATCGCCGGCACCCACACCGCCTCCGGTGGTCGCCGCACCCGCACCCGTCGTGCCGGAGCCGGCACCGAGCAGGCGGCCGGCGGCGGCCGAAGAGCCGCTGTGGACACGGGAACAGCTTGAAGTCCTTGCCGGCGGCAAGGTTTCGGAGGTCATGGGGCCGAAGTTCGCCGAGTACGACCAATACGAACGTCTGGTGCGGATGCCGGAGCCCCCGCTGCTGCTGGCCGACCGGGTGATGAGCATCGAGGGTGAACCCGGAAAGATGGGCACCGGCACAATCGTCACCGAGACCGACGTCGATCCGGACGCCTGGTACATCCACAACGGCCGGATGTCGCCCGGTGTGGTGATCGAAAGCGGCCAGGCGGACCTGCTGCTCGCCTCGTGGCTCGGCGCGGACTTCACCAACCGCAGCGAACGCGTCTACCGCCTGCTCGGGTGTGATCTCACGTTCATGGGTGAGCTGCCCAAGGGCGGCGACACGCTGCACTACGAGATCCACATCGACGGTCACGCGAAAACCGGCGACACCCGGCTGTTCTTCTTCCACTACGACTGCTACATCGGCGACCGGCTGATGATCTCGGTGCGCAACGGCCAGGCCGGGTTCTTCTCCGATGCCGAACTCGCCGAGTCCGACGGGGTGTTGTGGGATGCCGCCGACGACGCACCGCGTGAGGGCGCGGTCCGCGACGAACCGGCCGTGGTCACCCAGAAGCGCTCCTTCACCCGGGCCGACATGGAGGCGTTCACCGAGGGTCACGCCTACCGGTGCTTCGGGACCGGTTTCGAGCGCGCCGCCGCGCACACCCGCACGCCGTCACTTCCTAAGGGCAAGCTGCGGCTGATCGATGAGATCGCCGAATTCGATCCCAACGGCGGACCATGGGGCCGGGGTTATCTACGTGCGACCGCAGCCGTGCCCAAGGACATGTGGTTCTACGACGGGCATTTCAAGAACGATCCCTGCATGCCCGGGACCCTGATGGCCGATGCGGCGACCCAGGCGCTGTCGTTCGCGATGGCCGCCTACGGCTTCACCATCGAACGCGACGGCTGGCGGTTCGAGCCCGTCCCGGATGACATGGCGCGCTTCGTCTGCCGTGGACAGGTGACACCCGACGCCGACCACATGCTCGACTACGAGGTCTTCATCGAGGAGATCAACGACGGGCCGACGCCGACCGTGTTCGCCGCGCTGCTGTGCCGCAGCGACGGCTTCAAGGTATTCCATTGCCGCCGCTTCGGAATGCGCCTCGTTCCCGACTGGCCGATGCCGCCGGGCGCACCCGGTCCGGTACGAATCCTGGAAAACACCAAGGACGTTCGCGGTGACCAGGGTGCGCTGCTGGCCTGCGGTCGTGGTATGCCCTCGGATGCCTTCGGTGCGCTGTACGCCCCGTTCGACGGCACCCGCCGGGCGCCGCGCCTTCCGGACGAGCCCTACCACTTCATGTCGCGGGTGCTCAGCGTGTCCAGCCCGCCGGGGGTACCGACCAAGGGCGGCACCGTGGTTGCCGAATACGACGTCCCGGCCGGCGAGTGGTATTTCGCGGACGCCCACGTCGATGCCG
This sequence comes from Actinomycetes bacterium, assembly GCA_023416315.1. Taxonomy (GTDB): domain Bacteria; phylum Actinomycetota; class Actinomycetes; order Mycobacteriales; family Mycobacteriaceae; genus Mycobacterium. The sequence goes on along the minus strand of JAEZIA010000493.1, from coordinate 193 downwards.
TCCCGATGCCGGTGCTGATCGAGATCCTGCTGCAGCCGTGCGGCTGGCTGTCCTCGTACAACGGGTTCGCCGCCAATCGTCCCGACGACGTGGTGTTCCGCAACCTCGACGGCGGCGAGGTGATCCAGCACCGGCCTGCCCGGGTCGGCACGCTGCGGGTCACCTCGACGCTGGAGCGGTTCGCCGACGGCGC
>JAEZIA010000441.1 GCA_023416315.1 Actinomycetes bacterium | reverse complement strand
TGCGCTCCACTCTCAGCCCAGCTCCCGGGGCTCCCGTGCCAACCCTCCACGCTAGCCGCTACGGTCGCGGTGTGCACGAACCTCACACCAGGCTGGCGACCGCACGGCTGTATCTGTGCACCGATGCGCGCCGCGAGCGTGGCGACCTCGCCGAGTTCGCCGACGCGGCGCTCGCCGGTGGCGTCGACATCATCCAGCTGCGCGACAAGGGCTCGGCAGGCGAGCAACAGTTCGGCGCGCTGGAGGCCCGCGACGAGCTGGCCGCGCTGGAGATTCTGGCCGAGGCGGCGCAGCGGCACGGCGCACTGCTGGCGGTCAACGACCGCGCCGACATCGCCCGCGCCGCGGGCGCCGACATCCTGCATCTGGGCCAGGACGACCTCCCGCTGCCGGTGGCCCGCGACATCGTCGGGCCGCAGACCGTGATCGGGCGGTCCACCCACCAGAGCGGTGAGGTCGCCCGCGCGCTCACCGAGGACGTCGACTACTTCTGCGTCGGCCCCTGCTGGCCGACACCGACCAAACCCGGCCGCCCCGCCCCGGGGCTGGATCTGGTGCGGACCGTGGCGGACATGCAGTCGGCGAAGCCGTGGTTCGCGATCGGCGGGATCGATGAGCAGCGACTGCCCGAGGTGCTGGCGGCCGGCGCGAGCCGCATCGTGGTGGTGCGCGCGATCACCGCGGCCGACGATCCGCGCGCCGCCGCCGAGCGACTCAAGGCAGCGCTCGACTAAACCCCGGGTCGCCGCGCCCCTTCCCGCCAGACCGCCTAGCTGACCTCGGCGGCCGCCGAGGTGCACCAGGCGAACACGCCCGAGGAGATCTCAACGGTGTGCGGCACCGACAGCAGGCATTCGTCGTGATCGCGCGGACTGAGCAGGGTGGTGATGCGCAACCGCTGCCAGCTGGCGGCGAAGCCGGGATGCAACGGCAGATCAGCCACCTCGTCCTCGGCCACCCACCGGAGTTCGGAACTCTCCCGGTTCGCGATCGTGGGCAGTTGTTCGGGGGCGTCGGCGACGACCGTCGTGTAGCTCCAATGCGCCCCGGAGGCGCCGAACACCTCGGCGGTCACCACCGTCGCGCGTACCCGCACCTGCTCGGCGCTCAGGCCGGCCTCCTCGTGCGCCTCGCGCACCGCGGCCTGCTCGGGGGTTTCGTGGCTGTCGCGCGCACCGCCGGGCAGCGCCCAGGTGCCGCCCTGATGGCTCCACGGCGCGCGGTGCTGCAGAAGAACCGCAGGCGTGCCGTCGGCGCGAGGCGCCCGAAGCAGCAAGCCTGCGGCGCCATGTCGTCCCCAATACGGCGTGCCGGTATCCGACACCACCCAACCGTCGCCGTCACCGCGCACGGGTTCAGGATAAGCACGCCACGCCGGAGATAGGTCGGTCGATCCCGCCCCATCCGTCACATGACCTCTTAGGATTGTCTCAGGAAGCGCGTCTGGGTATCCGGGCACAAGGCAGCAGAGGATCCGGACAACAGGGAATGAGGTCCGCGAGCGGTGACCGTTGAGCTGGCGCACCCGTCGACCGAGCCGCTGGGCCAACGGTCGACGACTCCGCCCGCGCATCCTCGGTGGTGGTTCGTCCGGACCACCCCCGGACGCATCCTGACCCTCGGCGTCATCCTGGCGACCCTCGGGATCCTCAGTGCGTTCGCCACCTCGACGACGATCACCGACCGGCAAAACCAGCTGACCACGGTGCTCAACCACACCGAGCCGCTGGCATTCGCCGCCGGTCAGCTCTACACGACGCTGTCGGTGGCCGACGCCGCCGCGGCGACCGCATTCATCGCCGGCTCCGAACCGCGCGCGGTGCGCCAGCGCTACGAGCAGGCGATCACCGAGGCGGCCGTCGCGGTCACCCGCGCCTCCAGCGGGCTGACCGACGAGCCGCTGGTGCAGCTACTGGGCCGGATCAACGCCCAGCTGGCCGTCTACACCGGCCTGATCGAGACGGCCAGGACCAACAACCGGATGGGCAACCCGGTCGGTTCGTCGTACCTCTCGGAGGCCTCGGCGCTGATGCAGCAGCAGATCCTGCCCGACGCACAGCGGCTCTACGAGCAGACCTCGGCGCGGGTCGACGCCGAAACCACCGCGTCCACCCGCATTCCGGCGCCGGTGATCATGGTCGTGGCGGTGACCCTGCTGTTCGGGGTGTTCGGGCATCGGTGGCTGGCTGAGCGCACCAAACGGCGGGTCAACGTCGGACTGATCGCCGGCGGCCTGGCGATCGTGATCATGATCATCTGGGTGGGTTCGGCGCTGCTGATCTCCACCGCAGGTAGCCGGGCTGCGAAGAACACCGCCGCCGAGTCCCTGAAAACAGTGACTAGCCTGGCGATCACCGCCCAGCAGGCACGCGCCGACGAGACGCTGTCGCTGATCCGGCGGGGGGACGAAGACGTCCGCAAGCATTCCTACTACCAACGTGTCGAAGCCATGCACACCGAACTCTCCGAATACCTGGCCCGCAACGATGCCATCGCCAAGGATGACCTGGCCAACGCCGACGAGTTGCTGACGAAATGGCGGCAGGCCGACGAGCGGATCAATGCCTACATTTCGGTCGGCAACTACCAGGCGGCCACCCAGGTGGCGTTGGGCACCGGCGAGGACGATTCCACGCCGGCGTTCGACAAGCTCGACGCGGCGCTGTCCAGTGGCATCCGGCAGAGCCGCAACCAACTGCGCAACGACATCCTGTCGGCCCGCCGGGTGCTGTCCGGCACCACGGTCGGCGGTGTGGTGCTGTCGGTGGGGGCAGCGATCTCGGTGGCGCTGGGGTTGTGGCCGCGGCTCAGCGAGTACCGGTGATGAGCACTCGTGCGAAGAACAGACAACAGGTGATGACGATGAAGCTGCGCCGGCTGGTGTGCATCGCGGTCGCCGCGGCGACCGTGCTCAGCGGGTGCGGCAAGACCGAGTTCATCGGCACCCCGCCGGTGCCCACACTGGCCCCGCCCACGCCGGCCGGAATGAAGGAGCTGGCGCCCGAGCCTCCCCTGCGCCCCGACCCGTCGGAGAACGACTGCAACCGCACCGCCAGCCTGAAGCCGTTCCCCACCAAGGCCGAAGCCGACGCCGCGGTAGCCGGCATCCGCGACAGGGGCCGGCTGATCGTCGGGCTGGACGTCGGCAGCAACCTGTTCTCGTTCCGCGATCCGATCACCGGTGAGATCACCGGATTCGACGTCGACATCGCCGGCGAGGTGGCCCGCGACATCTTCGGCACCCCATCGGCGGTCGAGTACCGCATTCTGTCGTCGGCCGACCGGGTCACCGCACTGCAGAACAACACCGTCGACATCGTGGTCAAGACCATGACGATCACCTGTGAACGCCGCAAGCTGGTGAACTTCTCCACCGCGTATTTCACTGCCTATCAACGCATCCTGGCGCCGCGGGAGTCGGCGATCTCGCAGGCCTCCGACCTGTCCGGGCGTCGGGTGTGCGTGGCCAGCGGTACCACGTCACTGGACCGGGTGCGCCAGATCGCGCCGCCACCGATCATCGTCACGGTGGTGAGCTGGGCGGACTGCCTGGTCGCGTTGCAGCAGCGTGAGGTCGACGCGGTCAGCACCGACGATTCCATCCTGGCCGGCCTGGTGGCCCAGGATCCGTACCTGCACATCATCGGACCGAACATGGCCCAGGAGCCGTACGGGATCGGCATCAACCTGGAGAACACTCCCCTGGTGCGGTTCGTCAACGGCACGCTGGAGCGCATTCGCCGCGACGGCACGTGGAACACGTTGTACCGCAAGTGGTTGACGGTTCTGGGTCCCGCTCCGGCTCCCCCAACGCCGAGGTATCTGGACTGATGGACGCCGCCGAACAACCAGACGTCGACGTCGGGACGCAGCCTGCGGCGTTCGACGACCTCGCCATGGATTCGGCGTCGACGATGCGGCCGATGGCCACGCAGGCGATCTACCGCCCGCAATTCGACGACGACGATGACGACTCGGTCGGCAGCGTGGGCACCGAACCGCAGACCATGCATCACCCCACGGTGGGGCGCAAACTGTCGCCGACCCGCCGCCTCGGCGGCGGCCTGGTCGAGATCCCCCGTGTTCCGGAGATCGACCCGCTGGCCGCCTTGATGGTCAATCCCGTTGTCGCGGAGTCGAAACGGTTCTGCTGGAACTGCGGACGCCCGGTCGGCCGTTCGACCAAGGACAGCGAAGCCGCCTCGGAAGGGTACTGCCCGCACTGCAACAGCGCGTACTCATTCGTCCCGCAACTGGCGCCCGGCGACATGGTGGCCGATCAATACGAGATCAAGGGCTGCGTCGCGCACGGTGGCCTGGGCTGGGTGTACCTGGCCGTGGACCACAACGTCAACGAACGCCCGGTGGTCCTCAAGGGCCTGGTGCATTCCGGGGACGCCGAGGCGCAGGCCATCGCGATGGCCGAGCGGCAGTTCCTCGCCGAGGTGGTCCACCCCTCGATCGTCAAGATCTTCAACTTCGTCGAGCACCCGGACTCCCACGGCGAGCCGGTCGGCTACATCGTGATGGAGTACGTCGGCGGGAAGTCACTGAAACTTCCCAAGGGCGAGAAACTTCCGGTGTCGGAGGCGATCGCCTACGTGTTGGAGATCCTGCCCGCGCTGGGATACCTGCATTCGATCGGCTTGTGCTACAACGACCTCAAGCCGGAGAACGTGATGGTGACCGAGGAGCAGCTGAAGCTGATCGACCTCGGTGCGGTGTCGCGGATCAACTCGTTCGGCTACCTCTACGGAACCCCCGGTTACCAGGCGCCGGAGATCGAGCGGACCGGACCGACCGTCGCCAGCGCCATCTACACAGTGGGCCGCACACTGCCCGCGCAGACGCTGAACCTGCGAACCCGCAAGGGCCGCTACGTCGATGGCCTGCCCGAAGACGATCCGGTGCTCAAGAAGTACGACTCGTTCGCGCGGCTGCTGCGCCGGGCGATCGACCCCGATCCCCGCCACCGCTTCGCCAGCGCCGAGGAGATGTCGTCGCAGCTGATGGGTGTGCTGCGTGAGGTGGTCGCCGAGGACACCGGCGTGCCACGGCCCGGTCTGTCCACGGTGTTCACTCGCACCAGGGCGGCGTTCGGGGTGGAGTTGCTGGTCGCCCACACCGACGTATACCTCGACGGGCTGGCACATGCCGAGAAGCTGACGGCCGCCGAAATCGTCACCGCGCTACCGGTTCCGCTGGTGGATCCCACCGACATCGCCGCGACGGTGCTCTCCGCGACAGTGCTTTCACAGCCGGTACAGACGCTGGACTCGCTACGCGCAGCCCGCCATGGGGTGCTCGACTCCGATGGTATCGACCTCACCGAATCGGTGGAGTTGCCACTGATGGAGGTCCGCGCGCTGCTCGACCTCGGAGACGTCGCCAAGGCCAACCGCAAGCTTGACGACCTGGCCGAGCGGGTGGGTTGGCGCTGGCGGCTGATCTGGTTCAAGGCGGTCTCGGAGCTGCTGACGGGCGACTATGACTCGGCGACGAAGCATTTCACCGAGGTGCTCGATATCTTCCCCGGCGAGCTGGCACCGAAGCTGGCGTTGGCGGCTACGGCGGAGCTGGCTGCCACCTCCGACGAGCTGCCGTTCTATCGGACGGTGTGGCACACCGACAACAACTCGATCTCGGCCGCGTTCGGTTTGGCCCGGGCGCAATCGGTTGAGGGCGACCGCGAAGCAGCGGTCCGCACGCTCGACGAAGTCCCGGCTGCATCACGGCATTTCACGACGGCCCGGCTGACAAGTGCGGTGACACTGCTGTCCGGACGGTCGGCCCACGAGCTGTCCGAAGAGCAGATCCGCGACGCCGCCCGCCGCGTGGAGGCACTGCCGGATTCCGAACCCCGCGTGCTGCAGATCCGTGCGCTGGTCTTGGGCACGGCGATGGACTGGATGAGCGAGAACACCGCCAGCACCAACCACATCCTCGGATTCCCGTTCACCGAACACGGCCTGCGGCTTGGTGTCGAGGCCGCGCTGCGCAGTCTGGCCCGGGTCGCCACCAGCCAGGCGCACCGCTACGCGCTGGTGGATATGGCCAACAACGTCCGGCCCACCAGCACGTTCTAGCGGCGGAATCGTTCGCGCAGCTGAGGGTCGTTCTCCCACCACAGTTTGTTCTGATCGGTGATGACCCGATCCAGTTCGGCATCCACCTGGGCGGCTTTGCGGCGCTCGTCGGTACCGAGTCGGCGCATCAGGACGATGACGAACGGGATGCTCAGGACATCGCCGAGGATCCACAGAATTCCCGCGCCGATGGTCTGATCGATGCGCGGGTTCGGTCCCCAATTGCGCTGCAGCGCAGCATAGTAGTCGACGGCGATGAGCGGGCCCAGCCACAGCACGATACCGAGCAGTCCGTCGGCCAGTGACTCCACC
>JAEZIA010000374.1 GCA_023416315.1 Actinomycetes bacterium | reverse complement strand
ATGTAGGTCAGCGTCTGCTGCAGATCGATGATGTAGATGCCGTTGCGGTCGGTGAAGATGAACCGCTTCATCTTGGGGTTCCAGCGCCGGGTCTGATGCCCGAAGTGGGTGCCGCTGTCAAGCAGCTGCTTCATGGTTACGACAGCCATGATGTGGCCATTCCTTTGTGTCGGTTGTCGCCCGGCTTCGGGTGAAGTCGAGCCCTGGCGCCTGAGGCGTGCCGACCCGCCGTTTCCGACGGGACCAACCGGCATGCGTGGTGCAAGTGTCGACGTGGCGAACTTGCGTAACAGGCGCGCGAAGTCAACCCGCTCGCGCGAGTTGCAGGGAAAAGTTTACACCGCCGGAAGGGGTGCTTTGTCCACAGCGCCGCGGCCGTCCCCAGCATGCGCTTCCCCGACTTCACAGACCCCGCGGATCCCGCTGAACTGGGGCGATGCGCGTCGTTGTGGTGGTGGCGGCGGCCCTGTTTCTGTCGGCCGGGATCGGCCGGCCCGACGCCGGTCGGTTGACCTGGCCGCTGCGGCCGCCACCGGCGGTGACCAGGGTGTTCGATGCACCGGACCCGGATTGGCAGCGCGGCCATCGCGGGGTGGACCTCGCCGGGGTGCCTGACCAGCCGGTATACGCCGCGGGGTCGGCGACGGTGGTGTTCGCCGGGGAGCTGGCCGGACGTCCGGTTGTGTCGCTGGCCCATCCCGGCGGCTTACGCACCAGCTACGAACCGGTCGAGGCGGCGGTGCGGGCCGGTCAGCTGGTCGACGCGTCGACGGTGTTGGGCCGGCTGCTGCCCGGGCACGCGGGCTGCCCGGCGGCGGCCTGTCTGCACTGGGGTGCGATGTGGGGGCCGGCGTCGCGGGCCGAGTACGTCGACCCGCTGGGGCTGCTGGTCGGCACGCCGGTGCGGCTCAAGCCGCTGGCGGGGCTCAAATGAGCTGATAGGCGCCGCGCGACACCCGGAACCCGTTGCCGGTCGCGCTGTCGGCGCAGCTCACGCCGGTGATCTCGATCGTGCAGGTGACGCCGCCGACCGATCGCCGGTCGCCGGCGCCGAGGCTCGGCGGTGCGTTCTGGCCGGTGAAGAACAGCGGGCTGCTCGCGGGCCGGTAGCCGGGCGCTTCACCCTCGACGAGGTACACGCCGTCACCCGGGGCAACCGAGTTCGGTTCGTTGGCCGTGCACCAGGCGTACGCCCATCCGTCGGGGGTGGTGCCCATCTGGCAGCCGACGTCCCCGCTCGGCGACAAGAACTGCATGCGCGAATGCGCCGCGTGGGCGGTCGGCGCCGAGACCCCGGCGGCCACCGCTGCCGCCAGGACGAACATCGCAATCTTGGGCATCTCGCAAGTGCAGCCCGCGGTGGCGGCTACCGAACCCAAGTTTCTATGGCGCGAGCAGACGCAAAGTCGCACTGATTGGGCTGAAATCGTGCGACTTTGCGTCTGCTCGCGGACCGGGGCGTCCGTACGCTGGTTACCAATGAGCATTGCGCCTGATACCACCGTCGTCCTCGGCCACCGATTCGCCACCGAGGTGCCCGAGATCGCGCTGCCCTGGCAAGCCGAGACCGCACCCAATCCGCGGCTGCTGGCGCTCAACGACACCCTGGCTGTCGAGCTGGGCCTGGACCCCACGTGGCTGCGCAGCCCCGACGGGATCGGCCTTCTCGTCGGCACGGCGCTACCCGCCGACGCGGAGCCGGTCGCCCAGGGCTACGCCGGCCACCAGTTCGGCGGCTGGGTACCGCGCCTCGGCGACGGGCGCGCGCTGCTGCTCGGTGAACTCGTCGACGCCGAGGGCCGGCTGCGCGATCTGCACCTGAAGGGGTCGGGGCGCACTCCGTTCGCCCGCGGCGGCGACGGCCTGGCCGCCGTCGGGCCGATGCTGCGCGAATACGTGATCAGCGAGGCCATGCACGCGTTGGGCATTCCGACCACCCGGTCGCTGTCGGTGGTGGCCACCGGACGCACCGTCCAGCGCGAAACCGAGCTCGACGGCGCTGTCCTGGCCCGTGTCGCGGCCAGCCATCTACGCGTCGGCAGCTTCCAATACGTCGCAGCGGCAGGCGAATTGGAGGTGCTGCGCCGCCTCGCCGACCACGCGATCAACAGGCACTACCCCGCCGCGGCCGACGCCGACAACCCGTACGTCGCACTGCTGGAGTCGGTGATCGCCGCGCAGGCCGACCTGATCGCGCAGTGGATGCTGGTCGGGTTCATCCATGGCGTGATGAACACCGACAACATGACGATCTCCGGCGAGTCCATCGACTACGGGCCCTGCGCCTTCATGGACACCTTCGACCCGAAGACGGTGTTCAGCTCGATCGACTCCTGGGGCCGCTACGCCTACGGCAACCAGCCGGCGATCGCGGTGTGGAACCTCACCCGCTTCGCCGAGGCGCTGCTGGGGCTGATCGACGACGACCAGGAGCGTGCGATCGCCTTGGTGACCCCGCCGCTGCAGCGGTTCCCGGCGCTGTACACGGCGGCGTGGTCGGCGGGCATGCGCCGCAAGCTCGGATTGAGTGACGAAGTGGGAGACGACGAGGTCCAAGCCCTCGGCGAGGAGCTGCTGGAGCTACTTGCGGCCCAGCGCCTCGACTACACCTCGTTCTTCCGCCGGCTGGCGATCGGCGCGGTGGAGCCGGCATTCGAGGACTGGGCCGCCCGATGGCGCGACCTGAACCCCGACGCCGAGGCGATGCAACGCGCCAACCCCGTCTACATTCCGCGCAATCACCTGGTCGAGGAGGCGCTGAGCGCCGCCACAGCAGGCGATATGGAGCCGTTCGACCGGCTGCTAGCGGTGGTCAGCGCTCCGTACGACGAACGGCCAGGCTTCGAGCGCTACGCCGAGCCGGCGCCGGAGGATTTCGGCAGGTGCTTCCAAACCTTCTGCGGCACTTAGTCGTTCACGCCCGCGGGTGCGCTTGATCGTGCACCGCGCGCAGCCGCGCGACGGTCACGTGGGTGTAGAGCTGCGTGGTGGCCAGGGTCGAGTGGCCAAGGATTTCCTGGACAATGCGCAGGTCGGCGCCGCCTTCCAGCAGGTGGGTGGCCGCGCTGTGCCGCAGGCCGTGCGGGCCGATGTCGGGTGCGCCGTCGACGGCCGACATGGTCTGGTGCACGACGGTGCGGGCCTGGCGTGGGTCCAGCCGCCTGCCTCGGGTGCCCAGCAGCAGGGCCGGACCGGATTCGTCGGTGGCCAGGTGCGGGC
>JAEZIA010000369.1 GCA_023416315.1 Actinomycetes bacterium | reverse complement strand
TCCTGGCCGGTGCCCGGCACCAGAATTGCGTTGCGGCTGGCGGTATCCGGGTCGCCGACCGATACGGCGGCATGCCCTTGCTCGTCGAGGAAGCCGAGCATTCGCGGCACCTGGCCCAACGGGTCGGAACCATTTCCGGAGGGATGCAGCGAATTGTGCACGGCCCGATAGCCGTCCATGTTGTGGCGGGCGATCCCGAGCTTGGTCGCCAGTGCGGTGAGTTCGTTGGTCGTCGGGCTGCTGTGGTCACCCATGTAGGCCTTGGCCGCCAGTTCGTCGAACCGGCGTTGCATCTGATCGATGGTGCTCTGCGTCGTTTGCATCAGATCGTCGAGATGCCGCTGGTTGTAGGTGTCCTTGTCGGCGAAAGGCATGCCGGGGTGATTGCCGATGTTGTGGTCGCGGCTGTAGAGGAAGTCCTTATTCTCCTCCGACAGCGTGTCCCACAGATCGTGAAACTGTTCGGGGTCCTCGGGCAGCGGTCGGTTGAGCGCCTGCTGCACGTCGGGGTCGTTGGTGTGCGGTGACGCCGGGACGGGGGTCGTGCCGCCGGCCATGTTGATGGCGTTGGCCAAGGCCATGTCGACGAGATTGGCCTCGGCCACAATCTTGTTCAGCCGCGGCTGCAACTGGGCTTGCTTGAGTTCGGCTTCCATCGGATTGCGCACCGACGGGCCGGGCAGCACGGTACCGGACACCGGATCGATCTCCATCCCCAGCGCCTCGGCGTCGGCCTTCAGGCTGGCCAGCTCGGACTTGATCCGCTCGATGTTGTCCGCAGCGCCGCGGGCCGCGTTGGCGACGGCCAGCGCCTCGTTGCCGTGCGCGTCGAGGTCCTTGCGGGTCTGGCCGATCGCTTCCCGCGCGGCCTGCGCCGTCTCACCACCCCACGTGCTGAAGGCGGGCAAGGTGGCCAGCCCGTCGGCGGCATCGAAGGCCGCCTGGGCGCGACTGGTGGCGGCGTGGAAGACCTCGCGGACATCGCCGGCATTCCACCGCTCGATGTCCGCGACCGTCAACGTCACGACGGCTCAAAGGTCGGTCTGGCCGGCGATCGCGTTCGCCGCCTGCGCCGGCTCCGCCAGCGCCTGGCTGTGGCGTTGTTCCATCTCGGCGAAGCCCTGGGCGCTGCTGTGCAGCCCCTGGGCGTGGTCACTCAAGCGACTGAGCAACGCGGCCGTGGTGGCCGACCACTGCTCGGACAACACGGTCATGGCCGCGGCCGACACACCCTGCCAGCCCATCTGGGCGGCATCGATCCGGTTGGCGGCCGCCGCGTGCGTGGTGGCCACCTCCTCGCCATGGCCGGTGACCGCGACGCCGGATGCGACCAGATCTTCGATATTGACCCGAAGCGACATGTCATCCCCCTCAGACCTGCTGGTTCATGGATACCAGCAAAAGCCGGGGCGGCGCTAGTCACCGCCGTCGGGCCCATGGTTGTGGTGCCCGGTCGACCAAGACGACAATGGCGAGATGGCCCGCGTCGGCAATCGCGTCTCGGCGGCCGGGCGGGCAATCGCCATCGTCGCGGTGCTCGCCGGGTTGCTCGCGCTGATCCTGACGAGCTGTCCGGCCAACCGCGACGGCATACCCGGTCAACTGGCGGCGGCCAAGGAAGAGACTCAGTCGGCGGTGCGCTCGGCGGCGTTGGCCGTACGGCTGTTCTCCGATGACCGCGCCACTTCGGCATTGACCTCGGTGCAGATCACCGACATGCGCGACCAAATTATCAAGGCCTACAAGGAGATTGCGAGCCTGAAAGCAGACGACGAGAACGACCTCAAGCGTCAGCGGGTGCTGACCACCGCGATGACCGCGTTCGTCGACGAACTCAACACGGCGGCAGCAGCGGTGCGAGCACCTCACCGGCCTGACCTCCTGCCGCTACGCCAGCGCCTGCTCGACGGCGTCGATACCCTCGAACGCGACTACGCCCGATGAAGAAGATCTTCGCCGTCGCGCTCGGAATCCTCACCGCCATCGGCGGATTCCTGGACATCGGCGATTTGGTGACCAATGCCGTGGTGGGGTCACGCTTCGGCATGAGCCTTGCCTGGGTCGTTCCGGTCGGCGTGGCGGGCATCTGTCTGTACGCCCAGATGGCCGGGCGGGTGGCGGCGGTGAGCGGGCGTGCGACGTTCGAAATCATCCGCGAGCGCCTGGGTCCGAGAGTCGGGGCCGCCAACCTGTTCGCGTCGTTCTTCATCAACTTGATGACGGTGACCGCGGAGATCGGCGGTGTGGCGCTGGCGCTGCAGTTGGCCACCGATGTCGGTCCGCTGCTCTGGGTTCCGGTCGCGGCTTTCGCGGTGTGGCTGGTGATCTGGCGGGTCCGGTTCACGATCATGGAGAACGTCACCGGATTGCTCGGTCTGTGCCTGATCGTGTTTGCGATCACCGTGTTCGCCCTGCACCCGCAGTGGTCCGCCCTCGCTCACCAAGCCTTTGCGCCGGTGATTCCGCAAAGTGAATCAGCGGCCACCTATTGGTATTTCGCGATCGCGCTATTCGGTGCGGCGATGACGCCGTACGAAGTGTTCTTCTTCTCCTCCGGCGCCCGCGAAGAACACTGGACGACAAAAGATCTCAGCACCTCGCGGCTCAACGTGCTGGTCGGGTTCCCGTTGGGCGGCATTCTGTCCCTGGCGATCGCGGCCTGCGCGACCGTGGTGCTGCTGCCGGCGCAGATCGAGGTCACCTCGCTGTCGCAGATCACGATGCCGGTGGTGCTGGCCGGCGGGAAGCTCGCGTTGGCCTTCGTCATCATCGGCATCGTCGCCGCGACGTTCGGTGCGGCGTTGGAGACCACGCTGTCCTCCGGCTACACCCTGGCCCAATTCTTCGGCTGGGCGTGGGGAAAGTTCCGTCGTCCCGCCGAGGCCGCGCGCTTTCACACGGTGATGCTGCTGACCGTATTGGTGTGTGCAGCAATATTGTTCACCGGCATCGATCCGATCCTCGTCACCGAATACTCGGTGGTGTTCTCGGCGATCGCCTTGCCGCTGACCTATCTGCCAATTCTCATCGTGGCCAACGATCCCGAGTACATGGGCCGCCACGTCAACGGCCGCGCGGTGAACATCGCCGGCTCGATCTACCTGGTGATCATTCTGGCCGCGTCGCTGGCCGCCATCCCGTTGATGATTGTGACAGGAGCGGGCCAATGAGCCGTCGAACACCGGAGTTGCCGGAGGCACCTCGCCCGTCGGGCAGGCTGATCGATGCGCGGCTGCACCTGCTGGACCGCCAGATCCTCGACGCGGACGAGGCGGGCGTCGGCATCGTCGACGACCTCGAACTATCCGACATGTCGGAATCCGGCGAGGCGCCCCACGTCACCGCCATCCTGACCGGGCAGGTGCTGTTCACCCGGATCTTCGGCGGGCGCCAACCGACCTCGCGACTGCAGGCGCTGCCCTGGCGACTGATCACCAAGGTCGACGCCGCCCTGCATGTGTGCGCCGAAGCCGACCATTTCGACGGCCTGTGGATCGAGCACTGGCTGCGCGACAGGTTCATCGGCCGTATCCCCGGAGGTCGCCATGCAGCTGAGTGATCTGCTCGGATTGCCGGTCTGTGACAGCGACGGCAGGCCAGTAGGCACGCTGATCGACGTGCGGTTGTCGGTCAGCGGTGACCTGGCGGACCGGCCGGATGCGCCAAAGGTGTTCGGCGTCATCGTGAGTCCGCAGTCCAGGTCCTCCTACCTCGGCTACGAACGCCGTCGGGTCAATCAACCCCGAGTGCTTGCTTCCTTGCTGCGCTGGCGTCACCGCGGCACGTTCCTGGCGCTGTGGCGGGACGTCGACGACGTCACCGCCGAGCGGCTGACGCTGCGAGGTGGCGCCACAAAATACTCGCCGCTGCTGAGCGAAGTCTGACACCTTCCTGACGGGGCCAAAATTGGGCGACACCGCTGGTCAACGCGACTAATGTTGATGTCGTCAATTACAACTTCACGTCAGGTTTGACCGATATTCCACACCGAGGGGTATCTCCATGTCGGGGCGCACAGACGATAGGCGGGACCGGAAGGGTAACGGGACTCGACCCTCTGGCACCGGGGATTTGTCACGGGTCGGATGGGTCCGGTACTACTTCTCCGAGGACCGCTGGGAGTGGTCGGACGAAGTCGCGCGCATGCACGGCTACGAGCCCGGCACGGTAACGCCGACAACCGAATTGGTGCTCTCCCACAAACACCCCGAGGACCGCGACGAGCTGGCCGATCTGCTGCAGCGCATCCGCCACACCTGGGAGGCCTTCAGCACCCGGCACCGGATTCGCGATCGGCACGGACGGGTGCACCACGTGGTCGTGGTCGGCAACCAGCTCCGCGACGAGGACGGCGAGATCGTCGGCAGCGACGGGTACTACATCGACCTGACCGGTGACGTCCGTACCGCCCAGGCGCAGGTCAGCCATGAGGTCGAGGACATCGCCGCCCGCCGGTCCCCCATCGACCAGGCCAAGGGCATGTTGATGATGGTCTACAGCATCGACGCCGACGCCGCCTTCGACCTGCTCAGGTGGCGCTCGCAGGAGACCAACGTCAAGCTGCGCGACCTCGCCCAGCAGATCACCAGCGACTTTCAGGGCGTCCCGCACGACTGCGCCATGCCGGCCCGGTCGGTCTACGACGAATTGCTGATGACCGCGCACCTGCGGGTGGGCGGCGACTAGTTTCAGGCCGGTGGCAGATCGTACGGCGGGGCGCCGACGCCGCTGACCATGAGTTGGCCGGACGGGATCTTTTCCACGAGTCGCACTGTGGCACTGCGGGTTCCGATGGTGAGGTGGGCCGGGGTGCCCGCCGAAAGGTTGTCGGGGGCGCCGTAGGCCAGGCCTTGCCAGTGGTAACGGCCGTCGATCGGGCTGAGGTGGCCGGCGAGGCGGACCCGCACCGGGCAGCGCACGTCGCCGACGTCCAGCTCGGCCTCGCCGTCGAAGACACCGCTGGCGTCGGCGGTGGCGGTCACAGGAAGTTGCTCCGCTTCCACATCCGCCTGCTGATCCGGTTCATCAGCCCGACCTCCTCCAGGAACGCCGCCAGCGGGGCAAACCCGCTGCGGGTGGTCTCGTGGAAGTACGGGTTGCGGCGGGCCTGCCGCCGGGCTTCCCGCCCGTCGAGCCCGGCCCGTCGGTACACCGCGCGGTTGGTGAACAGGAAGCGGTAGAACGGTCCGCCGGCGCCGTGGATGGTGGCCAGCAGGAACCGGTTCACCGGTCGCATCGCGGGGACGTTGCGCCGGGCGCCGTCGCGGGCGAACTGGATGTGCCGCGCTTCCTCGGTGACGTGGATGCGCATGACGCGGCGCACGATCGGCTGCAGTTCCGGGTCGTCGAGGATCTGGCGTTGCAACGCGTCGAAGATCTCCTCCCCCACCAGCGCGGCGATCCACAGCACCGTCTTCTGAAACACCAACGGCAAAACGTTGATGATCATCCGCTGAAGGCGGTTGGGCTGGAACGGTTTACCGTCGACGGCCGCAATGGCGCGGCCGAACATCACCATGTGACGGGTCTCGTCGCCCAGTTCGGTCAGCGAGTAGTGAGTGGCCGCCGAGGTGACATCGGCGTGCATGAGACCGCGCAGCAGCGCCTGGTTGAGGATGTTCTCGAACCACACGCCGGCCGAGAGCAGGTTGATGAACTCCTGGCGCGACAGCTCGATCTGCTGTTCGCGGGTCATGCCCGCCCACATCGGGGTGCCGTAGAGCGAGACCACCCGCGGCGGCAGGAAGAACTTGTCCGGCACGACCGGTGTCTCCCAGTCGATGTCGACGACGGGTGCGTACGACTTCTTGGCTGATCCCTTGAGGAGCCGATCGGAGAATTCCTCGCGACTTGGTGGTGTCGCCGTTCTGGTCGTGGCCATGGACCGAAGATACATTCTCAGTACGTTTGTATCAATAGCGTCCGAGCAGGGCTTAGACTGCAGCGATGAAGTACAGCGGCCTGCTCGCCAAGGCGGTGCAGCGGTTCGGGTCGCCGTCGGTGGAGGGCAACGCCGAGCGGATCCTCGACGCGGCGTTACGGCAGTTCGAGCTGTTCGGCATTCGCCGCTCGACCGTCGAGGACATCACGCGCCGGTCCGGGCTGGCGCGGGTGACGCTGTACCGGACCTTCGCGAACAAAGACGCGATCGTCGAGGCGGTGCTGCTGCGGGAGCTCGAACGGTTTCTCGCTGACCTGGCGGCCGAGGCCGGCGGCTACGCCGAAGCCGAAGACAAGCTCGTCGAAGGGTTCGTGTTCACGCTGAACACCCTGCGTGGCCATGCCCTGCTGCAGCGGCTGCTCGCCACCGAGGCCGAGACGGTGCTGCCGTTCCTGACGGTCGAGGGCGACAGCGTGATCCAGACCGCGTCGTCGTTCTTGGCGCACCAGCTGGCGGCGGCGCTGCCCGACGACCACCGGACCCAGCTGGAGTTGCTCGAGGTGGCCGAGGTGACGGTGCGGGTTATCGTGTCGTTCGTGCTGACCCCGTCGCAGAATGTGGCGCTCGGGGACGACGACGCGGCGCGGTCGTTCGCGCGGCGGTATCTGGTGCCGCCGCTGCTGGGGTTGGCGGGTTAGGCGGGCAGCTGAGCCAGCCAGTCCGAGTCTTCGTCGATGGGCTGGCCGTTGACCACCACGAGTGGGACTCCCGACTCCGGAAACTGGTGCAGCGCAGCAAGGTTGTTATCGGCGATGACGTTCGCGTCGTAGCCGATCGGCAATCCGACCCGAATGAGATCCTGGCTCAATTGAGGCGCGCCAACCTTTTTGGCGAGATCGGCCAGCTGGTCGTTGCTCAGGTCGGTATCGCCGCCCTCTTCCGGCTGGGTGTCGGACGCGTAGATCGCTTCGATGAAGCGCCACGTGACGTCACTCGATCGCGATTGGTCGGCCACGACGTACGTGGCATAGATCGCACGATGGTCGTATGTGCCTGTGGCGGAGTACTTGTCGAGAAAGTCCACGAAGCGCACGTTGACGCGCAGCGACCCGTCCTCGACGCGTTCGGCGATCTTGCCACCCTGCTCCCGCACCAGCTTTCCGCTGTACGGGCACAGCGGATCCAGGTAGAGGTCGATCTGTCCCAGCGCGTCGGGGTCGCCGATCGACAGCGCGTCGCCGGCCGGTGCCGCCTCCGCGGCATGCGCGACACCGCCGGCCGGCCCGCAGATGAGCAGGGCGAGCAGCAGGGCGATCGCGCCGACGGCGCGCAGCGGCGAGTTCGTTGCGTTCATGAACCCATCATGCCGCCGCTGGCCCGCGGGTCAGCGCAGTGAGTACCGGATCGGCAGGTGCTTGAGGCCGCCGACGAAGATCGTCGAGATGAACTCCGGGTCGCCGGCCAGCTCGATGGAGTCCAGTCGCGGCAGCAGCTCGGTGAAGAAGCTGTTGATCTCCATCC
>JAEZIA010000358.1 GCA_023416315.1 Actinomycetes bacterium | reverse complement strand
CGGCGCCGAGCCGGGCCAGCGTGTCGGCGCCGTCCGGATCGGCCAACACCCGCAGGTCGATGCGGCCGGAGATCACCCCGTCCTCGACGTCGTGCACGGAGTAGGCGACATCGTCGGCCCAGTCCATAACCTGGGCCTCCAGGCACGGCCGGCCCGCCGGGGCGCCGTCGCGCAGCCACTGCGCGGCGGGCAGGTCGTCGTCGTAGAACCCGAACTTGCGTGGGTTCTCCGCCCGCGTCCACGGATACTTGGTGACGGCGTCCAGCGCCGCCCGGGTCAGGTTCAGTCCGGCCGAACGGCCCTCGGGATCAAGGATTTTGGGTTCCAGCCGAGTCAGGATGCGCAGGTTCTGCGCGTTGCCCTCGAAGCCGCCGAACGGCGCGGCAATCTCGTTGAGCGCACGCTCCCCGTTGTGTCCGTAGGGCGGGTGGCCGATGTCGTGCGCGAGTCCGGCCAGATCCACCAGGTCTGGGTCGCAACCCAGACCGACGGCCATCCCGCGGCCGATCTGGGCCACCTCCAGCGAATGGGTCAGCCGGGTTCGCGGAGTGTCGCCTTGCCGGGGCCCGACCACCTGGGTTTTGTCGGCGAGCCGGCGCAGCGCCGCACAGTGCAGCACCCGAGCCCGGTCCCGGGCGAAATCGGTGCGGTGCTCGGTATCGGTGCCGGGCAACGCAGCACTCTTCGGCGACTCCGGTACCAGCCGCTGCCGGTCGAAGTCGTCATAGGTGGATGTGTTGGGTTGCGTCGTCACCGACGCACAGTCTGCCAGCACCGGCCCTACTACATTTGACGGTCATGCGCCTCGTTCGTGTGCTCAGCCTGCTCGCGGCGATCCTGACCGCCGTCACTCTGGTGGCCCCCGTCGCCACCGCTGAGCCGCCGTTCCGGCTGCCCGACTATGTCACCGACAATGCCGGGGTCCTCAACGACCGCCAGCTGGGTGACGTCCAGCACGCGGTCGACACGCTCTACCGGGACCGCCACGTCCGGCTGTGGGTGGTCTTCGTCGACTCCTTCGCCCCCAAGACGGCGGTCTCCTGGACCGAGGCGACCCGACTCACCAGCGATCTGGGCGACCAGGACGCGATTCTGGCGGTCGCCACCGGCCAGCGCGCGTACGCCTTCCTGGTGCCGTCCGCCGCGGCCGGCGGGGCGAGCTCGGCCCAGGTCGACGAGCTGCGGACCCAGAAGGTCGAGCCGGCCTTGCACAACGGTGACTGGGCGGGCGCGGCGATCGCGGCCGCCACCGGGCTGGACGGCCTCAGCGCCGGCAACTCCGGCGGTGTCTCACTGCTGCCGCTGGTGATCATCATCGCGATGCTCGGGTTGGCGATCGCGGCGCTGCTGCTGTGGAGCCGCCGCCGGCGACGCAAACGGCATGAGGCCGAGGTGGCCGCCGCCAAGCGGGTGGACCCGACCGACCCCAATGCGCTGGCGGCGGTGCCGCTGGATGCCCTCGACGAGCTGTCCCGCTCGCTCGTCGTCGACGTCGACAACGCCATGCGCACCAGCTCCAACGAATTGACCTTGGCCATCGAGGAATTCGGCGAGCAGGAGACCGAACCGTTCAGCCGGGCCGTCGAGAACGCCAAGGCCACCCTGCAGCAGGCGTTCAACGTGCGTCAGCAACTCGACGACGCGGTGCCCGAAACGCCGGCCCAGCGCCGCGACCTCTTGACCCGGGTGGTGGTGGCCGCCGCCCGCGCGAACCGCGAGCTGGAAGCCCAGAACGAGGCGTTTCATCAGCTGCGGGACCTGGTCATCAATGCCCCCGATCGGCTCAACACGCTGACCCAGAAGCTGGTCGACGTCAGCGCCCGCATCGACCCCGCCCAGCAGACGCTCACCCAGCTGCACACCGAGTTCGCCGAGTCGGCGCTGGCCTCGGTGGCCCGCAACGTCAACGCCGCCAAGGAGCGCCTCGAGTTCGCCGACCACTCGATCGGTCGTGCCCGCGAACTGGTGGCCAGGCCCATCGCAGGAGAGCAAAGCGAACTGGTCGACTGCGTACGCGGCGCGGAAGCCGCTCTGCAACAAGCGAGTTCGATGCTCGACGCGGTGGACAGCGCGGCCAGCGACATCCGACGCGCGGTCGCGAGCCTGCCCGCGGTGATCGCCGACACCCAGCAGGGCATCAACCAGGCGGTGGCCCAGTTGAGCCAGGGTGGACTGTCCGACACTGCCGAGCTGACTGCTGCCCGCGACGCCGCGGTCGCGGCGGTCGCCGCCGCGCAGGCCAACGGGGCGGCCGACCCGCTGGGCGCGTTCACCCAGCTGACGCAGGCCGACGCCGATCTGGACCGGTTACTGGCGAACGTCGCCGAGGAACGCGAGACCGCCGAACGGTTGGGCCGGTCCTACGACCAGGCGCTGTTCACCGCGCAGTCGCGGGTGCGTTCGGTGTCGGACTACGTCGACACCCGTCGCGGCAGCGTCGGACCCGAAGCGCGGACCCGCCTCAACGAGGCGGTGCGCCAGCTGCAGGCCGCGCAGGCCAAGCGCAAGACCAACATCACCGAGGCGATCGCCCACGCCAACGGCGCGTCGATGCTGGCCGCCCAGGCCCAGCAACTCGCCAACAACGACGTCCAGGCCGCGCAACGCACCTACATGAATCACTATGGCGGCGTTGGCGGTTCGTCGAACATGGGTGCGGTGATCGGCGGGATCATCCTCGGCAACATCCTGTCCGGCGGCATGCGCGGCGGCTTCGGTGGCGGCTTCGGTGGCGGCGGGTGGTCGTCGGGCACCTTCGGCGGCTCGTCGGGCGGCGACGGCGGTGGGATGTTCGGCGGCGGCGGCCGCTTCTAGCTGCCGCGAGCGTGCGCGAAGTGCCGCCACCGTCGGCGTGTCGCGGGCCCGACACGCACGCTCGTGCCTGAGCGCTAACCCTTGAGCCGGGTGGCCAGGTAGTCGACGACCGAGTCGATGCCGATGCGCTCCTGGGTCATCTGGTCGCGCTCGCGCACCGTGACCGCGTGATCCTCAAGGGTGTCGAAATCGACTGTCACGCAGTACGGCGTGCCGATCTCGTCCTGGCGGCGGTATCGCCGGCCGATCGCACCGGCGTCGTCGAACTCGATGTTCCAGTTCTTGCGCAGCTCGGCGGCCAGGTCCTTGGCCTTCGGGCTCAGATCGGCGTGCCGCGACAACGGCAGCACCGCGGCCTTCACCGGCGCCAGCCGCGGGTCGAGCCGCAGCACCGTGCGCTTGTCCACCCCGCCCTTGGCATTCGGCGCCTCGTCCTCGGCGTAGGCGTCGACCAGGAAGGCCATGAACGAACGGGTAAGTCCCGCTGCGGGTTCGATGACATACGGGATGTAGCGGGTGTCGGCGGCCTGGTCGTAGAACGACAGGTCGGTGCCGGAGTGCTGCGAGTGCGTCTTGAGGTCGAAGTCGGTGCGGTTGGCGATGCCTTCGAGTTCACCCCACGGATTGCCCTGGAAACCGAACTTGTACTCGATGTCGGTGGTGCCCGCCGAGTAGTGCGACAGCTTTTCCTTGGGATGCACGAACAGGCGCAGGTTGTCGCGGTTGATACCGAGGTCGATGTACCACTGCAGCCGGGTGTCGATCCAGTACTGGTGCCACTCCGGCGCGGTGGACGGCTCGACGAAGAACTCCATCTCCATCTGTTCGAACTCGCGGGTGCGGAAGATGAAGTTGCCCGGGGTGATTTCGTTGCGGAAGCTCTTGCCGATCTGGCCGATGCCGAACGGCGGCTTCTTGCGCGACGTCGTCACCACGTTCGCGAAGTTCACGAAGATGCCCTGCGCCGTTTCGGGCCGCAGGTAGTGCAGGCCCTCCTCGGATTCGATCGGACCGAGGTAGGTCTTGAGCATCATGTTGAATTCGCGTGGCTCGGTCCACTGACCCTTGGTGCCGCAGTCCGGGCAGGCGATCTCGGTCATCGCGACCGATTCGGGGTCGTCGATTCCCTTCTTCTCGGCGTACGCCTCCTGCAGGTGGTCCTGGCGGTGACGCTTGTGGCAGTTCAGGCACTCGATCAGCGGGTCGTTGAACACCTCGACGTGACCGGAGGCGACCCACACTTCACGGGGCAGGATGATCGAGCTGTCCAGGCCGACGACGTCGTCGCGGCCGGTCACCACCGAGCGCCACCACTGACGCTTGATGTTCTCCTTGAGCTCGACGCCCAGTGGGCCGTAGTCCCAGGCCGATTTGGTGCCGCCGTAGATCTCGCCGGCTGGATAGACCAAACCGCGACGCTTGGCCAGGTTGACGACGGAATCGATGACGGACGCCACGGTGGGTGCCACTCCTGTCTGTGAACGGATAACAGCTCCATAGCCTAGCGACCTCCCGAACGCCCCTTTGACATGCGTGATCGTGCATGGAAAAGTGGAAGCCCAAGTGGAAATCGTTTCCAATAGCGTGGAGGTGCTGTCATGACGACCGCCACCGACCATGCCGCCCTCCTGGACCGCGCCGGTGAGCTGCTGCGCGCGCTGGCCGCCCCGGTGCGGATCGCGATCGTGCTGCAGCTGCGGGAGTCGCAGCGCTGCGTGCACGAACTGGTCGACGCCCTGGATGTCCCCCAGCCTCTGGTCAGCCAGCACCTGCGGATTCTGAAAGCCGCCGGCGTGGTGGCGGGTGAGCGCTCCGGGCGCGAGGTGATGTACCGGCTGGTCGACGATCACCTGGCCGAGATCATCGTCGCCGCGATCAGTCACGCCGGCGAGGAGCACGCGTGACCGGAGCCGACATCCGTCCGCGCGCCGGTGCGGGCGGAGTGCGTGCGACCCGTCAGCGGGCGGCGATCATCGCACTGCTCGATACGGTCGACGAGTTCCGCTCAGCGCAGGAGTTGCACGACGAGCTGCGTCGCCGCGGCGAGAACATCGGACTGACGACGGTGTACCGGACGCTGCAGTCCCTGTCGGCGGCCGAACTGGTGGACATGGTGCGCACCGACACCGGGGAGTCGGTCTACCGGCGCTGCGCCGGGGACGACCACCACCATCACTTGGTGTGCCGCAGCTGCGGCGCCGCGGTGGAGGTCAGCGGCCGTGAGGTCGAAGCATGGGCCGCCGAAGTGGCCGAGCAGCACGGGTTTTCAGACGTCAGCCACACGATCGAGTTGTTCGGCACCTGCGGGCAGTGCCGCGGCTGAGCGACACGCGTTGAGTGAGCGCTGGCGCAGCGAATTGCTCGCGGTATGCGACATGGTCGCTCACTCAATACCACTGACCTACGCCACAATCGCGCGGCGGGCATCCACCCCGCCGGCCAGCACCATCAGCACCAGCGTCTGCAGCGCGCGGTCGGCCACACCTTCGCCGGGAAAGTTGTAGCGCAGCATCACGTCACCCTTCTTACCGGCCTCCACACACGTGACGGTTCCCAGCATCGTCGACTGTGCTTGTGCGGCAACACGTTTACGCAGATCGGCATTCAGTGGCAGATCCCACGCCAGCACCTGCGTCACCGACACCATCTCGATGTCCTCGGCGATCGTGACCGTCCGCAGCGAGGCGAACGTCCCTTCATAGCGCACCGTCACCGCGCCGTCGGCTTCCACCTCGACGGGCATGATCGCGCTCAACGCCTCGGCCAGGCGCGCCGCGAGGTCCATCGTCAGGCCCGGCCGAAACGCCGATTGCGTTCGGCGTACTCCTCGCACGCCGCCCACAGGTCGCGCCGGTCGTAGTCCGGCCACAGCTTGTCCTGGAACACGTACTCGGCGTAGGCGGCCTGCCACAGCATGAAGTTGCTCGACCGCTGCTCCCCCGACGTTCGGATGAACAGATCGACGTCGGGAATGTCGGTGCGATGCAGGTGCGACGCGACGGTGGCCTCGTTTACCCGCTCCGGGTCGATCCGTCCTGCCACCGCATCACGCGCGATTTGCCGTGCGGCCTCGGCGATTTCGGCCCGACCGCCATAGTTCACGCAGTAGTTGACCGTGATGACGTCATTGTCGACCGTCATGTTCTCGGCGATGTCGAATTCCTTGATGACGCTGCGCCACATCCGCGCCCGCGACCCCACCCAGCGCATGTTGACGCCCATCGCGTTGAGGTTCTCCCGGCGCCGGCGCACCACCTCGCGGTTGAAGCCCATCAGGAAACGCACCTCTTCGGCACTGCGCCGCCAGTTCTCGGTGGAGAACGCGTACACCGTCAGGTGCTGGATACCGATCTCGATGGCGCCGCAGGTGATGTCGATCAGCACCGCCTCGCCCATCTTGTGGCCCTCGGTGCGACTCAACCCGCGCTGCGTGGCCCAGCGTCCGTTGCCGTCCATCACGACTGCGACGTGCTTGGGCATCTGGTCGGCCGGAATGGCAGGCGGTACCGCCTTCGAGATGTGCTGGGGCGGCCGGCGCGGACCGCCATCGGGCGCGGCGGGCAGTTCGGGAAACACGACCGGCCACACCGACGTGTCCGGGAACACCGGGTAGTCGTCGGGCGCCGGGGGCAGCTGCGGAAAACGCTCTTTCCGCCTGCGGTCAGCCCCCCGCCACGAGCTGGTCACCCGGTTCATCGCCATATGGCTCATCCTGCCTGAACACCTCCCTACCGTGGTCAGCGGGCCGCCGGTAGACGCGCTCCACCAGCGGCAGGGTACGAAGCTGGCGCTCCAGGTGCCACTGCAGATGCGCAGCGACCAGGCCGCTGGCGTGGCTGCGGTGCGACGGCGACGAGGCCTCCGCGAGTTCCCAGTCGCCGTCGTGCAACGCCGCCATCAGATCCAGCACCGCCTGCGGCGGTGTGGTCGAGCCGGACGGCCGGCAATGCATGCAGACACTGCCACCAGCGGCGATGTGGAAAGCCCGGTGCGGACCCGGTGCCGCGCAGCGGGCGCATTCGGTCAGCGACGGCGCCCAGCCCGCGATCCCCATCGCCCGCAGCAGATAGGCGTCCAGGACC
>JAEZIA010000352.1 GCA_023416315.1 Actinomycetes bacterium | reverse complement strand
GGCCGGCCGCTCGGGCCGGAACGGCACGACCCGCACGCTCGACCAGATAGCCACGCAGATGCAGATCGGTCAGCATCGCCGCCCGCAGGGCGAACCCGAACAGGGTGGGGTCGTAGCCGTCGAACCGACGGCTCCTCGGATCGAATGCGAGCAAGAAAAGCCGCCCATGCAGGGTCGCAGGCACCGTGGAGGACTCAGACGACGTATCGCCGATGCAATCCAATGTCCCCTCCCCGCTGCTGGTGTACGTGCCGTGGCCGGCGGATTAGGTTGCCGCGGAATTGGTTTGCCGGTCCCCCCGTCCCTAAACCGCGGCGACCGTCGCCTCGAACGCGCTGAAACCACTGTGTCTGATGATGCGGCGGGCGACTTAAGTAGCGCTCTACTCCAAATCTTCGTACCCCTACCCCTCAACGTGGCAAAGGCGTCGTTGGTTCGACGGCACCGCAGTGAGACAATGGCCACACCCGACGGAAGATGACGGGATGACTCTGACGTCAGTACCAACCGAACGCATCGCGGTGCGATGCGTGGATGCCGATGTGCACCCGGTGCCGCGGCGCGGCGTCCTGATCGACTACATCCCCGAGCCCTGGCGTACCAAGTACTTCCTGTCGCACCCCGTTGGTGAGCAGATCTACTACGACGCACCCGATTACGCGCACGCCTACGCGATGCGGACCGACACCTTCCCGCCCGACGGTGAATTCGCCGGCAGCGACCCTGACCTGGCCTTTCGGCAGCTGGTCATGGAGGCAGGCGCCGATATCTGCATCCTGGAGCCGCTGGCGCCGGGTGCGCGGCTGGCGGAGGCGGCGCACGCGTCGGCGATCGCGACCAACCGCTGGCTCGCCGAACACTGGCTCGACAGCCGCAACAACTGGCACCAGCGCTGGCGCGGATCGATCACGGTGGCGATCGAAGACCCCAACGGCGCGGCCCGCGAGATCGAGGAGTGGGCCGGGCATCCGTTCATGTCGCAGATCCTGATCAAGGCCGAACCGCGGCCGTCGTGGGGGCATCCGCAGTACGACCCGATCTGGGCGGCCGCCACCAAACACGACATCACCATCAGCTGCCACCTGGGCCGAGGCAAGTTCGAGACACTACCGATTCCGCCGGTCGGCTTCCCCAGCTACAACCACGACTTCATGGTCACGTACTCGCTGCTGGCCGCCAACCAGGTGATGAGCCTGATCTTCGACGGCGTCTTCGACCGCTATCCGACGCTGCGGATCGTGTTCGTCGAGCACGCCTTCAACTGGATCCTGCCGCTGATGTGGCGGATGGACGCGATCTACGAAGCGCGTCAACCCGACATCACCCGCAAGCCCAGCGAGTACGTGAAGGACCACATCAAGTTCACCACCCAGCCGTTGGACTATCCCGAGGACAAGACCGAACTGCTACGGGCCTTCGAGTGGATGGAGTGCGAGAAGATCCTGCTGTTCAGCTCCGACTACCCGCACTGGACGTTCGACGACCCGCGCTGGCTGGTCAAGCACCTGCCCGAGCACGCCCGCGACGCGGTGATGTGGCGCAATGGCGTGCAGACCTACAAGCTGCCTACGACGGTTCCCGTGCTGGAGGGACAGACGCGGGTGTTCTGAGCTCCGCCGCGGGGCGAGCCCGCCGGGCCCGAACCAGACCGGCGATGCCCAACACCACCAGCACCCCGGCCGTGGTCACCAACGCCCAGGCCAGCACCATCAGCGGCGGATCGAACACCACCGACGTCGTGGCGGGTTGACCGTCGGCAACCGGCGACACCTCAGCGAGGCTGCGCGAGGCCAGTGCGCTCAGCACCGCGCCGGCGAACGCCAGCGCGGCCAGCACCAATTGCACGACATGTCTCACGGCGCGTCCGCCGTCTTCCCCTCGACCAGTGCGGTCAGCGCGGCCCGCAGGGCGCGGTGGTTGCGGGCCCAGGCCTGCGCGGTGCGCTTCCCGGTGAGCTCGACGCCGATGCCGGTGCGGCCGCGGGGCACCCCGGACAACTCGCCGAGCGCCCGCGAGGACTGCCATTTCTCCAGCGGCCCGCGGGATTTCACCGAGTGCTCGGGTTCCGGAAACACCCGCACGATGTGACTGATCTGAGTGACCTCGGTGCCTTCCCGCAGCGTGTCGCGGGTCAATTCCACGCTGGTATGGACGCGGGCGGCCTTGACCTGGATGCCGACAAACCCGGTGACCAGGACCAGGAAGATCAGCGGCACCGCCGGCTGGAATCCCACTCCGCCCTTATACTGGATGAACAGCATCGCGATCGCCGAGACCGGCCCGGCCAGCAGCCACGCCCAGCTGGCGCCGTTCTCGAAGAACAGCGGCTGTGCCTGATCGATCGGCTGATCCTCAGACATCGGACTCCGGCGAACCGCCCTGGGCGTACCACTGCTGCGCGGCCGGCCGCAGAACCAGCACCGCGGCGACGACCACCAGGAGCAGCACCAACAGCGGCATCAGCGCCCGGCTCATCACAATGAACATCACCAGCAGCACCGCCAGCCCGAACGACAACCCGACCGCGGCCCGGCAGAACCGGATATCGCCGCGGCGAGCCCGCCCGGCCAGGTAGCTCAACAGCGCGCCGGCCACGATCCACACCACCCCGGCACCGCGGAAGAAAGTCGGCAGCGTGCTGGACGACACCGCCACCATGCCGGCCAAGATCAGCACGATGGCGGCGACCAGCCAGCACCAGAATGCGACCGAAACGATGCGCGGCCGGGTTGGGGTTGCGGTCATGGTCGGGCCAGCCTATCGGGTCACTTCGTGAAGAATTTGTGCGCGTCCGGCCGGTGCAACAGGAAGATGCCGCCCACGATCAGCACCGACCCGATGATGCCGGTGCCCGCGAAGATCACCGCCTGAACCGTCTCCCGCTCGGTACTGAACAGGCTGGCCCCGGTGTAGATGACGGTGGCCAGCCCGCCGCCGGTCAGCAGGGTGCGGGTCCAGCGATACCCGGACCGCATCAGGATCAGGAACGTCACGACGACGGCCGCGAGGGTCACCGCGAACAGCACCGTGATCGCGATAACGAAGAACGACGCATGCTTGGTCGCCGTGAAATAGGCATCAGCGAGGTAGCCGATCACCATCAACGGCAGCGCGATCAACCACAGCCAGAACCCGGTGTCGACGTCGGCCGGGCGCCCAGGAGCCCCGGCCGGCTGCTGGTCGCTCACGCCGTGCCCTCGCAAGGGAGGGCGCGGCGGTTCGCTCCGCAAGCGTCGCTCACGCCAGCCAGCCCGCGACGTCGGCAGCCCAGTAGGTCAACACGATGTCGGCACCTGCCCTACGGATGCTGGTCAACGACTCGAGCGCGGCCGCTCGGCCGTCGATCCACCCGTTGGCCGCGGCCGCGGAGATCATCGCGTACTCCCCCGATATCTGATAGGCGGCCACCGGTACCGGTGAGATGTCGGCGGCGGCGCGCACCACGTCCAGATAACTCATGGCCGGCTTGACCATGATGATGTCGGCCCCCTCATCGAGGTCAAGGACGATCTCGCGCAACGCTTCCCGCGCATTGCCGCTGTCCTGCTGGTAGGTGCGCCGATCACCCTGCAGGCTCGAGCCCACCGCCTCGCGGAACGGACCGTAGAACGCCGACGCGAACTTCGCGGCGTAGGCCAGGATCAGCACGTCGGTGAAGCCGGCCGCGTCGAGCCCGTCCCGAATGGCCGCCACCTGACCGTCCATCATGCCGCTCGGCCCGACTACGCGGGCACCCGATTCTGCTTGTGCCACAGCAAGTTTGACGTACTGAGTGTTGGTGGCGTCGTTGTCGACGCGGCCGCGGGCATCCAGCACCCCACAGTGCCCGTGGTCGGTGAACTCATCGAGGCAGGTGTCGGCCATCAGCACGGTGTCATCGCCCAGGTCCTTGGTGAGGTCCCGCAGTGCGACGTTGAGGATCCCGTCGGCGTCCACCCCGCAGGAACCCAGGGCATCCTTATCGGACTCCCGCGGCACCCCGAACAGCATCAGCCCCCCGACCCCGGCAGCCACAGCCTGCTCGGCAGCGCGGCGCAACGAGTCGCGAGTGTGCTGCACCACGCCCGGCATGGAGCCGATCTCCCGCGGCTCGTCGATGCCGTCGGCGACGAACATCGGGAGCACGAGATGCCGTGGCTCCACGGTGGTTTCGGCCACCAGCCGACGCAGTGCAGGGGTGGCGCGCAACCGGCGCGGACGCTGTCTCGGGAAGGACACGCGCGGCCCCTAGCGGCGTCGGCTCTTCTTGCGCGGCGGCGGCAGGGCGCCCTCGGCACGCAGCCGGGCCGCATGCTCGGCCAGCGCGTCGACCAGCGGACCGACCGCAGCCGTCTCCGGCTGGACGTCGACTCGAAGGCCGAACTCCGCCGCGGTCTCCGCGGTCTTCGGCCCGATGCACGCCACAATCGTGCGGGCGTGCGGCTTGCCTGCGATGCCGACCAGGTTGCGCACCGTCGAACTGGAGGTGAAGCAGACCGCGTCGAACCCGCCGGTCTTGATCATCTCGCGGGTCTCGGCCGGCGGCGGTGCCGCGCGCACCGTGCGGTAGGCGGTGACGTCCTCGATCTCCCAGCCGCGGTCCCGAAGGCCTTCGGCCAGCGTCTCGGTGGCGATGTCGGCACGCGGCAGCAGCACCCGGTTGACCGGATCGAAAATGCTGTCGTAGTCCGGGAATTCGTCGAGCAGGCCCAGCGAGGACTGCTCACCGGCGGGCACCAGCTCGGGGCTGACCCCGAAGGCACGCACCCGGTCGGCGGTCTGCTCACCGACGCAGGCGATCTTCACCCCGGAGAAGGCGCGGGCGTCGAGCCCGAACTCGCCGAACTTCTCCCACACCGCACGCACCGCGTTGGTGGAGGTGAACACCACCCACTGGTAGCGGCCGTCGACCAAACCTTTGACGGCCCTTTCCATCTGGGCCGGGCTGCGCGGCGGCTCGACGGCGATGGTGGGCACCTCGATGGGCAGTGCGCCGTGGCCGACCAGCCGATCGCTCATCTCGCCGGCCTGGTCCTTGGTGCGCGGCACCAGCACGGTCCAGCCGTACAGCGCGCGGCTCTCCCACCAGTTCAGCTTGGCGCGGTGCGCGACGGTCTTGCCAATGGTGGCCACCAGCGTGCCGGTCAGCGGCCCGGCCGGATCGTTGTTGCAAGCCAGCGTGGCGCGGTCGGTCAACCCATGCAGGGTGGTCTCGACCGAACGCTGACCACAGGTGGTGCCGTTGGAGGTGACCACGACCGGCGTGGTCTCGGCCAGGCCGTACTCGATGAGGGTGCGGCCGGCCTCCGGCAGGTGCGTGGCGCTCGCGGTCAGGATCAGCGGCCCGGGGGCGGCGGCCAGCGCCGCCCAGTCGACCTCACCGCGCACATCGGCGACGGTGTGCGACGAGCCCAGCGGCAGCCCCGCGTAGGTCGGCACCGCGCTGGTGGCGGGCAGGCCGGGAACGATCTCAAACTCGGCGTGCGCCCGGGCGACGGCGTTGACCTCGGTGATCACCGAATCGATCGACAACGGGTCGCCGGCGATCAGCCGCACCACGTCGAAGCCGGCCTTGGCCTCGGCGACCAGGGTCTTGGCCACCTCGGCGGGGTCACCCAGCGCGGGGCGGATGTCCGGGCCGACGGAGACGACCGGCGGGGCGGTCTCGTCGTGACCCTCGGCCGGTGCGCCCTCGGGTGCCGGGGCGGGGCCGACCGCGGGCGGCAGGTCGGTGCCGACCACGCTCAGGACGGCCTGCGGCACGTCGGGGTCGGTGAACACCAGCGCGGCGTTGGACAACACGGCGCGGGCCCGCGTCGTCAACAGATTGGGGTCCCCCGGACCCGAGCCGACGAACGTGATGTGTCCCGGCTTCACCTTGCGTCCTCGACCGCTCACATGACCAGTCATCGCTTCACTCCCGCTCTACCGCGCTACTGCGGAGTCTGTGCCGACATGACCTCGCGCGCACCGAGCTCGAACAACTCCGCGGCCACCGAGAGCCCCAGCTCTGCGGACCGGCCGGGCGTACCGATTCCGGACGCACGAATCACATCGGATCCGTCTGCTGCCGCCACGCATGCGCGCAGTGACAGCTCGTCGAAGACGCGGCCGTCGTCATCGATGGACTCGACCACTTCGGCGATCGCGCCCACCGGTGCGGAACAACCCGCCTCCAGTTCGGCCAGCAGGGTCCGCTCGGCGGTGACCGCGGCGCGGGTGTCGGGATCATCGAGTTCTCCCAACAACGCCACCAGCTCGGTGTCGCCGGCGCGGCACTCGACCGCAAGCGCACCCTGGGCCGGCGCTGGCAACATCTGCACCGGCTCCAGCGTCTCGGTGACATCGCCGAGTCGTCCGAGGCGGGCCAGGCCCGCCCGGGCAACCACGATGGCGTCGAGATCACCACTGCTTACCCTGTTCAACCTGGTATCTAGGTTGCCTCGTAGGGGGCGAATTTCCAAACCGAGACCCAGTGCTCTAAGCTGTGCGGCCCGTCGCACGGAGCTCGTGCCGATCACCGAGCCCGCCGGCAACTCTCCCAAGACCATGCCGTCGCGGGCCACCAGCGCGTCACGGGCGTCCTCGCGACGGGGTGTCGCGGCGATGACGAACCGCTCGTCGGCGGCCGTGGGCAAATCCTTGTACGAGTGCACCGCCATGTCGACGCGGCCGTCGGCGATCGCCTCCCTCAGGGCGGCGGTGAACACCCCGATCCCGATCTCGGCGACCGGCCTGTCGGATCGGTCACCCTCGGTGCTGATGATGACCAGTTCCGCGCGGTGCCCGCGCTCGATGAGTTGATCTCTGATGGTCCCGGCCTGCGTGGTCGCCAACAGGCTGCCCCGGGTGCCGATCCGGATCACAGCGTCGCTACTGCCGGGCAAGCCCGCTACCCGGCGCCGTCGACGCGGCCCTGATCGAATTCCGTTGCCAGCAGGGGCAATTCACCTGCGGCCACGGCATCGACGGCCTGTGGATCGAGTTCGAATAATTCGCGCAGCGCCTCGGCGTAGCTGTCGCCGCCCGGCGCGCTGGCCAGCTGCTTGACCCGCACGGTCGGGGCGTGCAGCAGCTTGTCGACCACCCGGCGCACGGTGCGGGCAACCTCATCACGCTGGGATTCGTCCAGCCCCGGCAGCCGGTTGTCCAGCCGCAACAGCTCGGCCTCGACGACGTCGGCGGCGCGCTGGCGAAGGGCGGTGACGGTGGGGGTGACCTCCGACATCCGCTGCCCGGCGAGGTAGCTGGCAACCTCGGCGGCGACGATCTGGCGGGCGGCTTCGGCGTCGGTAGCCGCGGCCCGGGCCGACGGCTCGCGCTGCACCCGCTCCATGTCGATGACGGCCACCCCGGGCAGTCCGGCGACGGCGGGGTCGACGTCGCGGGGCATCCCGAGGTCACAGAACACCAGCGGCGGAGCGGTCTCGTCACGACGGACGCTGGCCAGTGCGTGGTGCACATCGGCCAGCGTCACCACCGGACGGACCGCACCGGTACAGCTGACCACGACGTCCGCGGCGGCCAGCGCTATCGGCAGGTCCTCGAGGCTCAGCGCCTGTGCGGTGGCGCCCTGGGCGCGGATATTCTCGGCCAGCCGCTCGGCCCGAGGCAGCGACCGGTTCACGACGGCGATGTGGGTGATGCCCGCGCGCAGCAGATGCGCGACAGACAGCCCGCCCATTGAGCCGGCGCCGACGACGGCGGCGGTGCGACCACCCAGGGCGCTGCCAAATGTCGCCGACCCTCCGGCTCCGGCGAGCCGGGTGGCGGCGATGTCCAATGCGACGGACACCACGCTGGCGCCGGCGGCGTCGATCGCGGTTTCGGAGTGCACCCGCTTGCCCACCGACAGCGCCCGCTGGGCCAGGTCGTGCAGGATCCGTCCGACGGTCTTGTTGGCCTCGGCGGTGGCGTAGGCGCGCCGGACCTGACCGAGCACCTGCTGCTCGCCGATCACCGCGCTGTCCAGGCCGCTGGTGACGGCGAACAGGTGCTCGACGGCGGCCTCGGCGTAGCGGACGTAGGCGTACTTGGTCAGATCGCCCATCGACATGCCGGAGTGGTCGGCCAGCACCTGCCCGATCGCCGACAGACCGCCGTGGAACGCGTCGACCACCGCGTAGACCTCGACCCGGTTGCACGTCGACAACACCATGGCCTCGGTGACCAGCGATGAGTGCATCAACTGGTCGATGATCTTGAGCTGATCGGACTCATCGGTCGAGAGTTGCTCGAGAACGGAAACCGGAGCGCTGCGATGCGACACCCCGAACAGCAGCACGCTCACGGCACGATCACCTGGCCCGCTCCCTTGCTGTGACGGAATGCTCCGTTAGTGAAACTTACTTCCACGGTAAACGCTGCGCAGGGTGCTGGCCAAATTCCGCTGAAGTTCACCTCTGCGTCAGGTCCGCACGCAACCGCTCGACGTCGACATCCCAGTAGCTGTGCTCGCGGCCGTCGAGCAGAACGACCGGCAGGCGGTCGCCGAATTCGGTTCGTAAGGCGTTGTCCCCGGCGGCCGCCGCGGCGTCGACGTCGGTGGCCGACAGCGTGAAATCGAGTTCGGCGGCCAGCTCTTCGAGGCGTTGGTACACCCGCTCGCAGAGGGAGCACCCGGCCCGGGTCAACAGCTCGACGTGTGCACGGCTCACCCGACCCAGTGTCGCAGTTAGGGTTGTCGCATGGGTTCTGGGGACCACGACCAGGAGCTTGCGGGTGAGGCCAGCGCAGAGCGGGCCGTCGACGAGTTGGTCGCCGAGCAAGCCAGTGCCGTCGCGCGCGATGCGAGCATGGCTGCGCGTCGCGAGCCGGGGCCGCAGGCCGTCGAGCCGAGTCTGCCGCCGCCCGCCGATCTCACCGCGGCGGCGTTCTTCGACGTGGACAACACCTTGGTGCAGGGCTCGTCGCTGGTGCACTTCGGTCGCGGGCTGGCCGCACGCAAGTACTTCACCTACGGCGATATGGCCAAGTTCATCTACGCGCAGGCCAAGTTCCAGCTCACCGGCCGGGAGAACAGCGACGACGTCGCCGAGGGGCGCCGCAAGGCGCTGGCGTTCATCGAGGGCCGCTCGACCGCCGAGCTGATCGCGGTCGGCGAGGAGATCTACGACGACATCATCGCCGACAAGATCTGGCCGGGCACCCGTGCGCTGGCCCAGATGCACCTCGACGCCGGCCAGCAGGTGTGGCTGGTCACGGCGACACCCTTCGAGCTGGCCGACACCATTGCCCGCAGGCTGGGCTTCACCGGCGCGCTGGGCACGGTCGCGGAGTCCGAGAACGGGGTGTTCACCGGCCGGCTGGTCGGCGACATCCTGCACGGTGTCGGCAAAGCGCACGCGGTGCGACAGCTGGCCGTTCGCGAAGGGCTGAACCTCAAGCGCTGCACCGCCTACTCCGATAGCTACAACGACGTGCCGATGCTGTCGCTGGTCGGCACCGCGGTCGCGATCAACCCGGACGCCGACCTGCGCGAGCTGGCCCGCGAGCGCGGCTGGGAGATCCGTGACTTCCGGACCGCGCGCAAGGCGGCACGCATCGGGGTGCCCTCGGCGCTGGCGCTGGGCGCGGTCGGCGGGGCCCTGGCGGCAGCCGTGTCGCGGCGGCACGAGCACCGATAGGTGCGAGGCCGAGCGCGACCGCATCAAACCCCGTGTCGCGGCGGCACGAGCACTGAGACCGCAGTGAGGGCGACAATTCGCCCGCATCGTCGCCCTCAGCGCCATCTCAACGGGTGCTACTTGCGCTGATAGGCTCCCCGGGTGTCAATCGCCAGCGACATCATCGGAACCCACTACCGCTACCCGGACTACTATCTGGTCGGCCGGGAGAAGATTCGGGAGTACGCCAAGGCGATCCAGTCCGACGATCCGTTGCACTACAGCGAGGAAGCGGCCAAGGCCGCCGGCTACCCCGACGTGGTGGCCCCGCTGACGTTCATCGCGATCCCGGGACGCCAGGTGCAGCTCGACATCTTCCGCAACTTCGACGTCGGCATCAACATCGCCCGCGTCATTCACCGCGACCAGAAGATCCAATATCACCGCCGGATCGTGGCGGGCGACAAATTGTTCTTCGATTCCTGGCTGGATTCGGTCGTCGAATCGCACGGCACGGTGATCAGTGAATTGCGCAGTGAAGTCACCGACGAAGAGGGCAAACCGGTGATGACGACGATCGTGACGATGATCGGTGAAGCCGGCGGCGACGAGGAAACCAACGCTCAGGTCGCGGCGATTGCCGCCGCCGCAATGGGCAGGCAAACCCCGAACTGATCGATCCCGATCAGCCGAAGAACATGCTGCGACGCTTGGTCAGCAACTGATACAGCGTCTGCTGAATGGTTTCGCGCACCTGGTCGGTGAGGTCGAAGGTGACCATCGGGTCGTCGGCCGCGCTCTCGTCGTAGTCGGCGGTCTCGATCGGTTTGCCGAATGCGATGTGCCACTTGGACGGTAGCGGGATCAGCCCGGCCGGCCCGGCGAGCGGGAACAGCGGGGTGATCGGGAAGTACGGCAGCCCCAGCACCCGCGCCAGCAGCTTGACGTCGGCGATCATCGGATAAATCTCCTCGGACCCGACGATCGAGCACGGAATGATCGGCGCCTTGGTGCGCAGCGCCGCCGAGACAAAGCCGCCACGACCGAAGCGCTGCAGCTTGTAGCGGTCCCGGAACGGCTTGCCCAGCCCCTTGTAGCCCTCGGGGAACACCGCGGTCAGCTCGCCGCCGGCCAGCAGCCGGTGGGCGTCGGTGGTGCACGCCATCGTGTGCCCGGCCTTGCGGGCGATCGGGCCGAGCATCGGCATATCGAAGACCATGTCGGCGGCCAGCAACCGAACGTCGCGGTTGGCGGGGTGATGGTCGTGCACCGCCACCGACAGCATCAACCCGTCGAACGGCAACGTTCCAGCGTGATTGGCGACGACCAGACCGGCGCCCTTTTTCGGCAGATTCTCGACGCCACTTACCTCGACCCGGAACCAGTTCTGGAAAAGCATCCGCAGCAAAGGCAATACGACCGCGTTGTTGAACATCGGGTCGAACCCGAATTCGTCGACGGTGTAATCGCCGGAGAACCGCTTGGTGATGTAATCGGCGACCGCCGAAATACGTTGCGCCAGTTCGTTGGGCGTGTCTTCGGGATGCCCGATTCCACTGGCACCGCGGCGCGCGTCGTCGATCTCACGGACGACGGCGGCGATCTCTTCGGCGGAGGCTCGAGTGCCGGGATCCGACAGCAGCGAGGGATGTCGGCGGGCGGCGTCGGCGCGCTGCGCGGCGCGACGAGCGGCTGCCACCCGACTCGTATTCGAGTGCAGCGGAATCACTTTGGCTTTTGATTCACCCGCCACTTCGGCTACCTTCTCCCCACCATTTTCAACCGCCCCATCGCTGCGCAACGGCGACCGCGCGACTCTCCACAGATCGTACCCATTTCGGATCGATGATCGGGGTCAATCCTCGGCCGCGCACATAGTCGTCGAACGCCTCTATCGTCGTCCATTTCGGCGCAAAGCCCAACTCGGAGCGCATCCTGGTGGTGTCCATGACGCGGCCGTAACTCAGCCAATCCATCTGGTCACGGTTGAGGTCGGAGGTCCGCCCCGCTCTGCGCAACGAATACAGTGCCCAAACCGCGGTATTCGGCAGGGGAACCGCAACGCGGCCGGATCGCCGGATCGCTTGCGACATCATGATCACGCCGTCGGCGCCGATGTTGAAGGTGCCGGACTTGCCCGCCATCGTGGCCCGCTCCAGCGCCCCGAGCGCATCCTGCTCGTGCAACAGCTGCAGCCGCGCGTCGTGGCCGAGCACCGTCATCACCAGCGGGCCGGCCAGGTACCGCGACAACGCGGTGTCCATGCCCGGGCCGATCATGTTGGCCAGCCGCAGGATCGTCACCGCGATGTCGGGGCGCCGCCGTCCGAGCCCGCGGGCGTAGCCCTCGATGTCGATGCTGTCCCGGGCGAAGCCCTCCGCGGGCGGTCGGCGGCTGCTGCTGTCCTCGGTGAAGGCCACCGGATCGTGCGGATGCGAGCCGTAGACCTCGGAGGTGGACTTGAGGATCACCCGTCGCACCGAGGGTGCCTTCTGACAGGCCGCGAACAGCTGCATGGCGCCCATGACGTTGATTTCCTTCAACGTGGCGCGTCCACCCGAGCGCGGGGCGTAGGAGGCCGCGGCCGCATGCACCACCGTGTCGACCTCACCGTTGCGGATGACCTTGGCGATGAATGGGTTTCGGATGTCGGCGCGGACGAACTCGGCCCGCCCCATCCGGCGCAACAGATCCTTGCTCGGCGCGACGGCGTCGACAGCGATGACCTTGTTGATCAACGGGTTCTGCGCAAGCCGGGCGGTCAGGTAGCCGCCGAGAAAGCGGCACGCCCCGGTGACCAGAACGACCTTGGGGTAGTGCGGAGCTTCGTTGTCGATACCGCCGGCAGACATCAGCACAGCCTATCGGCCAACGCGAAGCCCGGCACGCCTCGCGGGCGGCCGGGCAAACGACCTACTTACCGAGTTTTCTGCGCTGGACCCGGGTACGACGCAGCAGCTTGCGGTGCTTCTTCTTCGACATGCGCTTACGCCGCTTCTTGATGACTGAACCCATGAAATCCGCTACCTAAGTCCTCGCAGTGCCTGCACCAGAGCAGGCTTCTTGTGTCCCGAACACCTTACCTAAGCAGGCATGCGGAACGGAAAACGGCCCGTTTGCCGCGATCGTCAGCCGGCGTCGAAGTACGACGTCTCCAGCAGGTCGTGGACGGCCTTGGCATGCACCCGGAACGATCGGCCGACGCGCACGGCCGGCAGCTCGCCGTTGTGCACCAGGCGGTAGACCGTCATCTTGCTGACGCGCATCAGTGCAGCCACCTCGGCGACGGTCAGAAACTGCGCTCTGGCGGCCGGCGGACTGTCGGCGCCGCCGGCATCACGCGCCGATTTTCCAGCCGAATCCCGCGCCGAGGGCCCGTTCATAGACGTCATCGCAACCCAATCCGTCAGGCACGGGCAGTTCCAGCGGCTTCCCCACCGCTGGCACCCAGCCGTGCATACACGAGGAGAATAGCGTGGCGGGTGGGGTTACTGCGACGGGTGTGGGTCAATCCATCAGAAAATTCTTGAACTACTCTGATGTAATTCCTAGCTGCTCAGAGCGGGTTTTTGCGGCGTCGATGGCGGCTGCGACGGCCGCCCGAACCCCACCTACCTCGAGTTCCCGCAGGCCAGCGGCGGTGGTGCCGCCGGGGGACGTCACCATGGCCCGCAGCCGCGCCGGAGAGGTGTCCAATCCGACGTCTTCGCCAGCCGCGCGCTGACTGTCGAGGCGTTCCAGCAGCATCGCCGCGGATCCGGCCATCGTCTGCACCGCGAGGTCGGTGGCGACCGCCCTGCCGAGTCCATTGGCGACCGCCGCGTCGACCAACGCCTCGACGAACAGGAAGAAGTAGGCGGGGCCGGAACCAGAGACGGCCGTGACGGCGTCCAGCTGGCTCTCAGGGACGGTCAACACGTCGCCGACGCACCGGAACACCGCCGCAACGTCAGCGAGCTGCTCAGCGGTGGCGAACCGGCCCGCGGACATCGCGCTGACGCCCGCACCGACCAGCGCCGGCGCATTGGGCATCACCCGGACGACCGGCGAACCGGCGGGCAGCCGCGACTCGTAGAAGGCGATCGTCACCCCGGCGGCGACGGTCACGAAGACCTGCTCGACGGTGTCGCTGTCGGCCTGGGCGGCGGCCTCGGCGATCTCGGCGACGACGGTCTCGGCGTCACCGGGCTTCACCGCGACGATGATGAACGCGGCCGTCTCCACCGCCTCGGACACCGAGGCCAGCTGAACCGAGTACTTCTCGCCCAGGTAGCGGGCGCGTTCCGGCATCCGCTCGGAGACCACGAGGTCCTTGACCTGCCGGCCCGCCCGAAGCAGCCCCGCAAGGATCGCCTCGCCCATACTCCCGCCGCCGATGATCGCAATTCTGGCCATGCGGGAACCCTAGCGGCCGCCGTGATTTCGGCGCGATTCCGTTCGCGTAGCGGCGGTTTTCGCGCCGAAATCGCTATTGGGCGGGCACCAGGGCCAGCTGGCGGGTCTGCACGATGATCCGCCCGGCGCTGTCGACGACGATGTGGTCCTCGTCAAACCAGTCCTGGCCGATCTGGGTGGTCGTGCACGCCACCCGCAGCCAGCCGTCGTCGGGCATGCCCCGCAGGTAGGCGGTCATCTGCACGGTGGGCGCCCAGCCGCGGCGGCCTACCGCGTAACAGGCAGGCACCGAGATGTCGCCGCACATCAGGGCGAACAGCACGTCCACCGGCCCGTCCTTGGGCCGCACCCAGATCTTGTAGACCGGCGCCCCGGCCTCGGTGCGGGTCTCGTCGAGCTCGGGGCGGATGTCGCAACCGCGGGCCAGATTGTTGATCGCCGCGGCCGGGTGGCCCGGGCCGATCGGCTCGATGTGCGCGGGCGGCTCGACGCTCATCAGCGGCGTGACCGGGTTGGCCGTCAGCAGCGGCTCGACGTGATGCTCGGGGTCACCGAGGGTGACGACGGTGCGCACACAGGTGCGCGCGCCCTGGGCCAGCGCGACGTCGACCAGACCGATCCGGCGCCCGCGCTTCTGCACGGTCGTGATCAGCCGTACCGGCCCCGGATCGGGTGCGGCCAAGAAGTCCGCCGACACCGCGACCGGTTGAAATTCCGGGTTCGCGTATGCCGCGCGGGCGGCGTTGGCACACAGCGCCAGCATCACGCCGCCGTGGATCTTGGGCCCAATTGTCCAGTGCTCGTTGAGGTTTGCCTCAAAGCCACCATCGACAGGCTGCAACATCATCGCGTCGGCGAACCGGGGGTACATCAATGCCTCTCTTGCCCAACGGCTTCGGCTGGCTGCGGCGGTGCTCACCGCAGCAGGTGGGTGCGCGCGAACTGAAGCGACTCGACCAACAGCGCCTCCCGCTCGGCCTTCGTGCGCGCACCCGAGGTGGTGACCTCCAGGATCACATGCCCGGTGAAATCACTGGCGGCCAGCATCTGGCAGACCTCGACGGTCGGCTGCGTTCCCCGCCCCGGCACCAGGTGTTCATCGGTGGAGGCACCGTTGCCGTCGCACAGGTGCAGGTGCACCAGCCCGTCGCCCATCCGCTCGGCCATCTCGAGGGCATCGGTTCCCGCCGTCGCGGTGTGCGACAGGTCCAGCGTGTAGTGCGCGTGATTGCCGTCCAGCGGGTCGTAAGACGGCGCGAACGCCGAAATCCCCACGCCCGGACGGCCACCGCGCTTGCGCATCCGCTCGATCGACGGAATCCCCGAGCCGAAGAACCGGTCGGCCCGGAACGGGAACATGTTCTCCACCGCGACCAATACGTCGCTGCGGCTTTCCAGTTCGGCCACCTGATCGCTGAATCCCTCGGCGTAGCGGCGCTGCCAGCGGAACGGCGGATGCACCACCACGGTCTGCGCGCCGAGTCGCTCGGCGGCCTGCACGCTGCGGGTCAGCTTCGGAATCGGGTTGGCCCCCCACACCCGCTGTGAGATCAACAAACACGGCGCGTGCACCGACAGGACGGGCACGTTGTAGCGGCGGGACATCTTGGCGATGGCACCGATGTCCTGGCTCACGGTTTCCGCCCACACCATGAGTTCGACTCCGTCGTAACCCAATTCGGCTGCGTACTCGAAAGCCGCCTCGGTCCTCAGCGGGTAAACCGAGGCCGTCGAGAGACCGACCTTGATGGCTGGGCGCACTGACGAATCAGGTCGATTGCAACAGTGCCAGCGGTCCGAGGGTCACCAGCGCACCGACCGCCACGGCGATCAGCGTGCTGGCGATGTCCTCGGTCTTGCGGACGATTCGGACGGCCACCACCAGACCGAGGATGACCAATACGGACAGCACCAGCGCGACGATGTTGTTCCACCGCCACAGCTGGTCGAACGCGATGAACAGTCCGGCCCCGAACAGGACAGCCAGGATCGACTGACCCGCCACCAGCAGGCCGCGTCCCAGCGCGGCGAGCTTGCCCTCGCTGGGACGGTCCGCGACGGCGGCCACCTGATCGTCGTGCTCGTCGTCGACGGCCACCCCGCGGCGGGCGAGGTCGTCGGCCACCGTCCCGCCGCTGAACAGGGTGCCGCCGGAGGACCGCAGATACGACTGCAGTTCGGCGGCTTCCTCGACCTGCTCGTCGGCATCCAGGTCGAGCACAGGCGCCGATTCGTCGACCGGGTCGAAGGCCATGTTCTCGGCGTCGGAGTCCGATGCGTCGTCCTCGGGCCGGGGTTCGGGCCTGCGCAGCGGGCGGGGGTCGTAGCCGCGTTCGGGGCCTTGCTCGCGGCGTGGCAGCGGGCTGTCCGCGCGCGGCGGCGGGGCGTCGAACGGCCGTGCCGGCTCCTCGACCTTCTCGTCCTCGGGTGCCTCTTCGTGCTCGTCCTCGACGACCTCGGTGACCGCGGTGGAGCCATTGGTCACCACCGACGGCTCCTCGACCACCTCCTCGGTGACCTCGGCATCACGCACGACCGGAATCTCACCGGTCCGGATGATCGGGATCTCCCCGGTCAGTTCGGCGACGGTCACCGCGTCGCTGTTGCCGCGCCTGCGGCGCCGCCGCCCCCCAACCGGCGGTGCGCCGATCGTTCCGTTCTTGGCGAGCAGTTCGGCCACCGAAATGGGCCGACTGTTCTCGCTGTCATCTGGTGCTGTCATCGTGTGCCTCTCGATCGGGCGGCAGTCGACCGATCAAAATTCTTGCTTCCAGCATCCCCTACGGCGGTTTCCACCAGGGCAGTTCCGTCAGCTTCACTGTCGAGTCGGCGCAGGATGATTCCCTCGCGCAGAGCCCACGGACAAATGTCTACGGATTCCAATGACAGTGCTCGCATGCTTGCCTCCGCCACCAGAGCACCGGCCACGATCTGTGGCGCCCGCTCGGCACTGACTCCCTCCAACTCGGCACGATCTGTGGTGGTCATCCTAGAGATGAAAGATATGAGTTGCCTCAGGCCGTTGGCGGTCAGCGTCCGCTTGACCCTGGGCCCGGCACCAGAGGGCGCCGCGCCGGTGAGGCGGGCCAGCGATCGGAAGGTCTTCGACGTCGCCACCGCCAGGTCGGGGATGCCGGCCTCCAGGACGAACGCACTGGCCTCGGCCAGCTCGTTGTCCAGCCAGTCGCGCAGCATGGCCACCCGGCGCCGGCCCGGCGGATCGTCGGGCAGCCATTCGCGGGTGAGCCGGCCGGCGCCCAGCGGCAGCGACAACGCCACCTCGGGCGCTTCGTCGACACCGTTGGACAGCTCCAGCGAGCCGCCGCCGATGTCAAGGTTGATGATCCGGCCCGCGCTCCAGCCGTACCAGCGGCGCACCGCCAGAAACGTCAGCCGCGACTCGTTGGAGCCAGACAGCACCTGCAGCGTCACCCCGGTCTCGGCCAGCACCCGGGCCAGGACCTCCTCGGAGTTCTTGGCGTCACGCACCGCCGAGGTGGCGAACGCCATCAGGTCGGCGCATCCGGAGCTCGCCGCGATCTTCGCGAATTCGTCGACGGTGTCGATCAGCTTGTCGGCGCCCCGGCGGGTCAGCTTGCCCGAGTCGTCGATGGCTTCGGCGAGCCGCAGCGCGGCCTTGGTCGAACTCATCGGCGTCGGGTGCCCGCCGCGATGGGCGTCGACCACCAGCAGATGCACTGTGTTGCTGCCCACGTCGAGCACGCCTAATCGCACGTCAACAAAACTAGCCTGCGCCACCTGCCGGACACGTGCGACATCGGGCAAATGCCGCCAGGAAGACGGCGCGCACGTGGACTACGGTTGGGCGTTGTGACGAATGCGCACCCCGGTGAGGTTGACCTGGACTTCCCCCGCGAGTGGGTGGAGTTCTATGACCCGGACAACCCGGAGCACCTGATCGCCGCGGATTTGACTTGGCTGCTGTCGAATTGGACGTGTGTGTTCGGAACGCCCGCCTGCAAGGGCACCGTCGAAGGCCGCCCGGACGACGGTTGCTGCTCGCACGGCGCGTTCCTCTCCGACGACGATGACCGCGCCCATCTGGACGACGCCGTCAAACACCTGACCGATGCGGACTGGCAGTTCCGGGACAAGGGGCTGGGCCGCAAGGGCTACCTCGAGATGGACGAGTTCGACGGAAAACCCAACCTGCGCACCCGCAAATACAAGGGCGCCTGCATCTTCTTGAACCGACCTGGATTCCCGGCCGGCATCGGGTGCGCGCTGCACACCAAGGCGCTCAAGCTCGGGGTCGAGCCGCTGACGATGAAGCCCGAGATCTGCTGGCAGCTGCCGATCCGGCGCGTCCAGGAGTGGATCACCCGGCCGGACGGCACCGAGATCTTGAAATCCACGATCACCGAATACGACCGGCGCGGCTGGGGCGAGGGCGGTGCAGACCTGCATTGGTATTGCACCGGTGACCCGGGCGCCCACGTCGGGGTCAGGCAGGTGTGGCAGTCCTACGCCCCCGAGCTGACCGAGCTGCTCGGCGAGAAGGCGTACGCGGAGTTGGCGGCGATGTGCCGCCGGCGCGCGGGGTTCCCGCTGATTGCCATCCACCCGGCCACGCGGGCCGCGCAGTAGG
Organism: Actinomycetes bacterium; assembly: GCA_023416315.1. Lineage (GTDB taxonomy): Bacteria > Actinomycetota > Actinomycetes > Mycobacteriales > Mycobacteriaceae > Mycobacterium. Next base: position 26,217 of record JAEZIA010000352.1, on the reverse strand, counting down.
CACACCGACTGCATATTTGCTAGATCTGCATCACCGCGCACAATACGAGTGACCCACGTCATGTGAGGGCTTGGTTGCCACGCAACCTAAGTCGAGTTACGGTGATGTTAATAGCAGTTCGGTGACTACCGGAGCGGATAATTCGCTGTGTTGGCTGGGTCGTCTGAAAATCAGATTTCAACAGGTGGAAGCCGTAACGTCGACCTTCGCCAAAACTCCACCGAATCGTTATTTTCCGAGGCTGGCATTCCGCCGCTGTGGCACGGGACCCAGCCCTCACGGCGCGAAATCCGACATCTGCGGCACTCCAAGAGATTGATCTTGACCGATGCCACAGTCATTTGCTTGACACTGGCGGTCACGACGCTGGTCCTCTTCGCGGAGCAGCCGAACGCTCTGCTGGCCTACTCGGTGGGGTCCGCGGTGCTGGCGCTGCTGTGGATGGCGGTGCTGGGTTTCAACGGTTACCGCACGCGCCGCATCGTGGGCCGCGACGTCGGCGAGACCGTCAGCATCGTGCTGGCGACCCTGCAGTTGTTCGGTCTGATCGCGATCGTGGCGCTGCTGCTCGGGCTCGAGGTGTCCCGCACCTACCTCGCCGTCGCCGCCCCGGCCGGCCTGGCCGGCTTGCTGGCGAGTCGCATCTTCTGGCGCCGGGTGGCCGCCGCCGAACTCAGCCGCGCCGAACACCAGATCTCGGTGCTCGTCGTGGGGAGTTCGAGGACCGCCGCCGACGTCGCCGCCACGTTTGTCCGAGATCCCGCCGCCGGTTACCGCGTTGTCGGGATCTGCACTCCCACCGGGCCGACGGCACGGGACCGCGGCATCGACGTCGACGGCGTGCACATCCCGATCGTCGGTATCGACCAGGCGATCGCCGACGCGGTGCGTCGCACCCATGCGCACGCCGTCGCGCTGGCCGCCACCGAGCACCTGCATCCCACCGAGATCCGAAGGCTGATCTGGGAACTCGATTCGCTCGGCGTGGATCTGATGATCGCCCCGGGACTCGTCGACGTCGCCGAGGACCGCTTGTTCAGCAGGCCCGTCGCCGGGATGGCCATGTTCGAGGTGGCCAAACCGCAGTACGACGGGGCCAACTCGGTGGCCAAGCGGGCGTTCGACATCGTGTTCACGATCACCGCGATGATCTTGTGCGCACCGGTGTTCTGCCTCACCGCACTCGCCGTGCGCCTGTCCAGCCCCGGCCCGGTGTTCTACGTATCGGAGCGGATCGGCCTGCGGGGCACCACATTCAAGATGCTGAAGTTCCGCAGCATGTACGACGGCGCCGACGCCACGGCGGCGGCGATGATCGCGGCGGACGATGCCGATCCGGTGTTCTGGAAACGCAAGGACGACCCGCGAATTACCCCGGTGGGCAGGTTCATTCGCAAGTACAGCCTCGACGAGCTACCGCAGTTCATCAACGTGCTCCGCGGCGACATGAGCGTAGTGGGACCGCGCCCACAGGTCCGCCGCGAGGTCGATTCCTACGACGACCTGGTTCGCAGGCGGCTGACGGTGAAGCCCGGGCTGACCGGGCTCTGGCAGGTCAGCGGACGCTCGGACCTGCGGGTCGAAGACGCGCTGCGCCTCGACCTGAGCTACATCGAAAACTGGTCACCCATCCGGGATTTGGTGATCATCGCCAGGACCATCAGGACTGTCCTGAGTGGCGACGGCGCCTACTAGGGGCTACCCCTCCAGCTTGTAGCCGAGGCCGCGCACGGTCACCAGGTGCACCGGGTTGGCCGGATCGGCTTCGATCTTCGACCGCAACCGCTTGACGTGAACGTCGAGCGTTTTGGTGTCGCCGACGTAGTCCGCACCCCAGACGCGGTCGATGAGCTGACCGCGGGTGAGCACCCGTCCGCTGTTCCGCATCAGGTACTCCAGCAGATCGAACTCCTTGAGCGGCAGGGTGATCGGCTCGCTGCCGACGGTGACGACGTGGCGCTCGACATCCATCCGCACCGGACCGGCCTCCAGGACCGCGTCGCCCATGCCGGGGTCTTCGGTGTCGTTTCCTCGGCGCAACACGGCGCGGATGCGGGCGATCAGTTCGCGCGCCGAGTACGGCTTGGTCACGTAGTCGTCGGCACCGAGTTCCAGGCCGACCACCTTGTCGATCTCGCTGTCGCGGGCGGTCACCATGATCACCGGCACGCTGGAGCGGGCCCGCAACTGCTTGCACACATCGGTGCCGGTCATCCCCGGCAGCATGAGGTCGAGCAGCACGATGTCGGCCCCGGAGCGGTCGAATTCGGCCAGAGCCGAGGGGCCGTCGCCGACCACGGTGGCCTCGAACCCTTCCTTGCGCAGCAGGAAGGCCAGCGGATCGGCCAGTGATTCCTCGTCTTCTACGATCAACACATTGGTCATTGGCGTAGCGCCTCCTCGTCAATGGCCGGTGGGTCGGCCGGTTCGTCGTCTTCGTTGTGGGGATATTCGGGAATGGACAGGGTGAACGTCGAGCCTGTGCCCGGCTGGCTCCACAGCCGAATGCTGCCGTTGTGATTGGCCGCCACGTGCTTGACGATGGCCAGCCCCAAACCGGTGCCGCCGGTGGCGCGCGAGCGCGCCTTGTCGACCCGGAAGAACCGCTCGAACACCCGCTCCTGATCGGCTCGGGCGATCCCGATTCCGCGGTCGGTGACCGCGATCTCGATGTTGTTCCCACGACGCCGCCTGCTGATCGAGACCTTCGATCCGTCCGGTGAGTAGGCGATCGCGTTGGAGATCAGGTTGGCCAGCGCGGTGACCAACAGGGACTGGTCGCCCAGCACCCGGAATCCGCTCGGCTTGTCGGTGGTCACCGCGATGTCGGCATTGTCGGCGGCCACCTTGTGCCGCGAAATCGCTTCGTTGACAACGAGATCCACGTCGATTCCGTCGAGATCCGGCAGCGGCTCGGCACCCTGGAGGCGGGACAGCTCGATCAGTTCGCGCACCATGTTGGCCAGCCGCTGGGATTCGGTGAGGATCTTCTTGCCGAAGTGGTGCACGTTCTCGGCGTCGTCGGCGGACTCCAGCAGCGCTTCGGCCAGCACACCCATCGCCGCCACCGGTGTCTTGAGCTCGTGGCTGACGTTGGCCACGAAATCGCGCCGGCTGGCTTCCATGCGGGCCTGCTCGGACTGGTCTTCGACATAGACGACGACGAACCGGGGGTCCTGCTTGCTCAGCATCCGCACGTGCCCGCGCACCGACAGCCCGGAGCGCCCGGTCGAGGCGCGCTGCGGTTGAGACAGATCGACTTCGACGTCCTCGCCGGTGGCCAGCACACTCTGCGCAGCGGTCCAGGCCCGCTCGTCGAGCTGGCGATCACGCACGATTCCCAGCTCGGCGGCCCGGTCGTTGACGAACACCACGTCGCGATGGGAGTCGACGACCACCATGCCGATCGGCGCCAGCGAGACGACGTGCTGCAGCATCTGCGAGACGGTGATGCCGGCTTCGGTGATCGCGCGGCGCTGCCTGCGCTCGAGGATCCGTGGGGTGAGTGCGGCCCCGATTCCGAGTCCGATGGCGAGCGCTATCAGCGCCGCGGCCGTGGCCAGTACCGCCACCGAGCCAACACTCACAGGAAAAGGGTACGCATCCGGTGAACGTCATCCCAGCAGCGTGCGGCTAAATCGGCACACGTCACACTCTCAGCGTGCATGTATTCCGCCGCCGTTTACCCCGCGTTTGCCAAACCGGGGCGGATCACGGCCGTTACTTGGCGCCCTGGCTGGCCACCGCGGCAGCGCCGGCGGCGGCCGCCTCGGGATCCAGGTAGGTGCCGCCGGGGACCCGCGGCTTCAGGTCGGCGTCCAGGTCGTAGCGCAGCGGAATGCCGGTGGGGATGTTCAGGCCCACCACATCGGCGTCGGACATGTTGTCCAGGTATTTGACCAGCGCCCGCAGCGAATTGCCGTGCGCGACCATCAGCACGGTCTTGCCTGCCTGCAGGTCCGGGACGATCGTCTCGGTGAAGTACGGGACGAACCGGGCGACGACATCGGCGAGGCACTCGGTCAGCGGACCGCCGCCGATGTCGGCGTAGCGCGGGTCGGCGTCCTGGCTGTAGGTGCTGCCCCGTTCGATCGGCGGCGGCGGGGTGTCGTAGCTGCGGCGCCACAGCATGAACTGCTCCTCGCCGTACTTCTCCTTGGTCTCGGCCTTGTCCAGGCCCTGCAGCGCGCCGTAGTGCCGCTCGTTGAGCCGCCAGTTGCGCGTCACCGGAATCCACAGCCGGTCGGCGGCATCCAGCGCCAGATGCGCGGTGGTGATCGCGCGGCGCAGCAGTGAGGTGTAAAGCACGTCGGGCAGCAGGCCCTGCTCGGCCATCAGCTTGCCGCCGCGCACGGCCTCGGCGCGGCCCTTATCGGTCAGGTCGACGTCCACCCAGCCGGTGAACAGGTTCAGCGCGTTCCATTCGCTTTCGCCGTGCCGCAACAGGATCAGTGTGGAGTCAGCCATGCCGGAATCCTCTCACGGCCGCGTTCAGCGGTCGCGCGGGTCAGTCGTCGTCAATGAGATGCTCGAACGCAGCCAGGTTCTTCAGCGATTCACCGCGCGACACCCGCCACGCCCACTCCTTCTGGATGGACGACTTGAAGCCCAGCTCCAGCAGGGTGTTGAAGTCGGTGTCGACGGCCTCGAGCACCTGTCCGAGCACTCGGTCGAGTTCCTCGGGGTTGACCGAATCCAGTGCCATCCGGCCGATCAGGTAGATGTCACCGACGTTGTCCAGCGTGTAGGCCACCCCGTAGAGCCGTCGATTGCGTTTGAGCAGGAATCGGTAGACGCCCTCGTGGTTCTCGTCGGGCTGCCGGCAGACGAAAGCCTCGACGCGCACCGAGTGCTCGCCGATCGTCAGCAGGGTGTTGGTCTTGAGCTTGCGCTCCCCCGGCAGTTCGACGATCAGCCCCGGCAGTCCGCCGTGGGCGCCTTCGTGGCGGCTGTAGGTCAGTCCGTGGTCGTCGAGCGCGCGTTCGATGACCTTGTGGACATCGGACGGGTTCACAGCCGGACACCGCGCCGCATCGACCAGCGCCTGCCGGTGCGCTTGGCGAGTGCGTCACCGGCGGCGCGGCGCCGCCGGGCGCCGGCGTAGTCGGTGATCGCCCGGCCATAGCTGGCCAGCAGCGCGTCGACGGTGTTGGACCAGGAGAAGCGCTGCGCATGCGCGACAGCGGCGCGGCTCAGTTCGTCGGGGTCGCGGGCCAGCAACCCGTCGATGGTGTCGGCCCACTGGCCGGGCTCGTGGCTGGCGACCAGCGCACCGCTGACACCGTCGGCCACCGCCACCGGCAGCCCGCCCACCGCGGCGGCGACAACCGGTGTCCCGCAGGCCTGGGCTTCGACGGCGACCAGCCCGAACGACTCCGAATAGCTGGGCACGGCGACCAGGTCGGCCGCCCGGTAGACGTTGACGAGCTGATCGCGCGATTGCGGGGGAAGGAATGTCACCCGGTCTGCCATACCCAGTTCGGCGGCCAGACCCACCAGCACATCGGGTGCGGCCAGGCCGCTGCCGGACGGGCCGCCGGCGATCAGCACCCGGACGTCGGGGAGCTTGGCGGCCGCACGCAGCAGCACATCGGGTGCCTTCAGCGGCTGGATGCGCCCCACGAAGGCGACCACCCGCTCGTCGGCGGGCAGGCCGAGCGCGGCCCGCGCGGTGCGCCGGTCGCCGGGGGTGAACGTTTCCAGGTCGACGCCCGGATACACCACGTCGATGCGCCGCGGGTCGGCGTTGTGCAGTGAAATGAGCTGCTGCGCTTCGTCTTCGGTGTTGACGACCAGCCGGTCGGCCTCATCGACCACCTGCTGCTCCCCGACCGCGCGCAGCGGCGGCTCTGGCGCATCGCCGTCGGCCAGCGCGGCGTTCTTCACCGCTGCCAGCGTGTGGGCGGTGTGCACCAGCGGCACCGCCCAGCGGTCGCTGGCCAGCCAACCGACCTGGCCGGACAGCCAGTAGTGCGAATGGACGATGTCGTAGTAGCCGGGTTCGTGGTTGGCCTCGGCGCGCAGCACCCCGGCGGTGAACGCGCACAGCTGGGTGGGCAGGTCGTATTTGTCCAGGCCCTCGAAGGGACCGGCGACGACGTTGCGCACCAGGACCCCCGGTGCCACTCGGACCACCGGCTCATCCGCCGATGACGTCGCCCGGGTGAAGATCTCGACCTCGACCCCGCGGCGGGCCATGTGCAGCGCGGTCTGCAGCACGTAGACGTTCATTCCGCCGGCATCCCCGGTCCCTGGCTGAGCCAGGGGGGAGGTATGCACCGACAACACCGCGACGCGGCGCGGCATCCCAGTGGTCGAACCGTCGGTCAGTTCCCGGGCGTGCCGCACGTCTCCATCTTTACACCGCGGCTTCGCGGCGGCTCTGGGCCCGCCTCAGTGCGCCGATCGGATCGGCGTACAGCCCGCCCAGCGAGACGATGCCGGCACCGGCTTCCTGCACCCGGTTGCCGAACGCGGTGACCCGGATGTCGCGGGCGGGCAGCACCGAGCGCTCGGCGAACGTCGCCTCGACGAGCGCCATGCCCTCGGGGTATTCGGTGAAGGCCTGGCCGCCGACCACGAGGTCGTCGGGGTTGAGCATGTCGCGCAGCAACGCCACCGCGCCGCCGAGCACGCGGGCCCGCTCGGCGAGCAGTTCCCGCGCGCCCACCGCTGCCGGGGTGTCGCCTTGGCGGGCGGTGCGCAGCAGCGTCGCCATCGAGGCGCCGGGGCCCGAACTCGGCACGATGCCGCGCTTGCGGGCCGCGGCCAGCACGGCCTCGTCACCCACCGTCGACTCGAGTTGCCCACTGCCGCCGAGCAATTCGGAGTTCACCGGAAGCGCGGCGATGGTGCCCGGGCCGCTGGCGGGGCTGTGCACCCGGCCGCCGATCACCAAGGCGAAGCCCACCGTCTCGCGGGCGTAGACGTACAGGCTGCTCGACGTCGCGGCCGGCGGGCGTCGTAGGCCGAGCAGGACTTCGGCACCGGCCATCGCGTCCACGTGGGAGGCGACCGACACCGGCAGGCCCAGCGCCTCGGCGAGGACCGGCCCGACCGGGGCCTGCGTCCAGTTCAGCCGGTTGTGGTCGACTTGGCCGGTGACGCTGTCGACCACACCACCGATCGCCACGCCGATCCACAGCGGGCGGCGGCGGTGCCAGCGGCTCAGGTAGCGACGGGCACTGCCGGCCAGCGACGCCAGCGCGGCGGCCTGCCCGCCACGCGGCGTGGGCGTCTCGACCGCGTCGAGGGTGCGTCCGAGCAGGTCGGTCGCGACGATGTTGGTGGTCCGCGCACCGATGTGGATGCCGAGGGTCAGGAACGGCTCGTGGTTGACCTCGACCGGGACGCGCGGGCGCCCGATTGCCCCGGAGACCGCGAGATCGGCGCGTTCCCGCAGGATTCCGGCGTCCAGCAGGGCCGTGACCTGGCGGTTCACCGTGGCGATCGACAGGTTGGTGACCTGCGCGATCACATCCCGGCCGATGGCACCGCGCTGGCGGACCGCCGCGAAGACCGAGGCGGCGGCGGCTTCCGGGATCCGCAGCGACGGAACCACGATGTGGTGCCGGGTCCGCAGCGGGTGCGGGCGGGTGGCGACGCGTCCCGCGTCATGCGCGGAAGCACGGAGCGTGTCATGGGAGGAAAGGGCGACGGTACGCATGAGGTGTCCTTCTCGAGTCGGGTCGGGGGCTGTGCCACACCTGGCGACTTGAGCGGGACGAGAAAAGGAATGTCCGGATCGGTCAGGCGCAGCGAATCGCGTGACAACAACACGCGGTGTGCGCGACCAGACAGCTGGTCAGACCGAAACGGATCACGAGGGAGAACTTAGCACAGTTACTAGAGTTGGTCCGATGATCACTGCAGACGCCCATTCCCGCGTGGCGGTCGTCACCGGCGCCAGCTCCGGCATCGGTGAAGCGACAGCCAAAACCCTTGCTGCCCTTGGCTTTCACGTGGTCGCGGTGGCCCGCCGAGCGGACCGGATCCAGCGCCTTGCCGACGAGATCGCCGGCAGCGCCGTTGTGGCGGACGTCACAGACGGCGCGGCGATCGACGCCCTGGCGGCCGCGCTGCCCCGGGTGGATGTGCTGGTCAACAACGCCGGCGGCGCCAAGGGACTGGAGCCGATCGCCGAGGCGGACCTGGAGAACTGGCGTTGGATGTGGGAGACCAACGTCGTCGGGACCCTGCGGGTGACCAGGGCGCTACTGCCCAAACTCATCGAATCCGGTGACGGACTGATCGTCACCGTCACTTCGATCGCCGCACTCGAGGTCTACGACGGCGGCGGCGGATACACCGCGGCCAAGCATGCCCAGGGCGCCCTGCATCGCACCCTGCGTGGTGAACTGCTCGGAAAACCGGTGCGGCTCACCGAGATTGCGCCCGGCGCGGTTGAGACCGAGTTTTCCCTTGTCCGCTTCGGAGGCGACGAACGGCGCGCCGACGCGGTTTACCACGGGATCACACCGCTGGTGGCTGCCGACGTCGCCGAGGTGATCGGGTTCGTCGCATCGCGGCCGTCGCACGTCAACCTCGACCAGATCGTGATCCGGCCGCGGGATCAGGCCAGCGCCAGCCGGTTCAACCGCCGGGGGTAGCCGAGCGCGTCGTGGTCGGGGTGGTCGTCGTCGGGATGCCCGACAGCGTGGGGGCGTCGGTCGGGGTCGCCGGAGCGCTGCTGGGCATGCTGGTCTCGGGCTTCTGATCCGACAACGCGGACATGGCCGTCCATTCGTCCCAATCCACCGCCCAGTCCCAGATGTCGCCGTCGGCGTAGGACAGCTGGATCGACGTGCCGGTGACCTCGACCGGGTCGCCGTACATCGCGGTGCCGAAGTACTGCTCGGCGTCGCTGGTGGACAGGTTGATGCAGCCGTTGGTGACGTTGGTGTTGCCCTGCGCGCCGGAACTGGCCGGGTTGGCGTGGATGAACTCGCCGTTGTTGGAGATCCGAACGGCCCACCGCTCATGGACATTCGAGTAACCGGCGGCCGGATTGGACATGTAGAAGTCGGCGTACTTCTCGCTGACCACGTGGATGCCGCTGCGGGTGACATTGCGGGGCTGGTCGCCCTCGCCGTAGCTGCACGGGAAATCCATGATCACGCCCTCGTCGGTGATCACCTGGATGCGGTGCGAGGTGGCGTCGGCCTTGACCACCTGGCGGCGGCCGATCTCGAAATCCAGCGTCGAATCCGCTGCGCCGTAGGCGTCGTCGCCGAACTTCACGCCGTAGAGCCGGGCGTCGACGTGGACCTTGGTCCCGGGTTGGTAGTACTCCCGGGTTCGCCAGTGCACGCGCGAGCCGCCGGCCTCATCGGGCAGCCACGCCCAGCTGCCTTCGTTCGGGGGTGTGGTGGTGACGGTCAGCGCCTTTTCGACGTCGGCCCGGTGGTCGTCGTCGATCGCGGCGTCGAACTGCAGGATGATCGGCGCCGCCACCCCGACGGTCTGCCCGTCGGAGAGCTGGAACTGGCCGTTGACCTGCTTGGTGGGGGCGATCGTGGTGAACGCCGCGGCGATCGGCAGCGCCTGCCCGTCGCGCCCGACCGCCGAACCGGTCCAGGTGTAGGACGCGCCGTAGCCCAGCGGCTCGGTGATGGTGAACGCGGTGCGGTCACGGTTGAGCTGGCCGGCGACGGCCTTGCCGTCGGCGTTGGTCAGCGCGACGTGCTGCAGCCAGCCGTCCTTGACCTGCAGCGTCACCGGCGCGGTGGGCAGCACGTCCTTGGCGTCGTCGGACGGTGTGAAGGTCAGCGACGCCTTGGGCGGGGCTGCTTCCTTGGCGGCCTGTTGACCGGAACCCTTCACGCAGGCGGCCAGCGCGGTGGGCGCGGCCACACCGAGGACCAGCGCTGTCAATGCCCGTCGCCGGTTGATCGGCGACGGCTGGTCGGCTGGGCTCACGTCAATCCAAGATACGGAACCCGGCCACCGCGCCGCCAATTCAGTGACTGTGGGCTACGCCCCACCCCACCTGGGTTTGAAGTGGGCGAAGACCGGTCAGAGTCCGAAGATCTTGAAGAACGCCGGTGCCGCGCCGCCGAACTTCGTGCCCGCGAAGACGAGCTTGCCGTCCGGCGGCGCCGCAAGTGTGACCGTGACACCGGACTCCGTGGTGGTGTAGGCATCCCATTCCGCTGTCACCGACCGCGCCGGGGAGAAGAACCCGCCGACGGGGATGTGCACCGTGATGTCCGGCCCCGTCCCGCCCTGCTGCAACGGCAGATCGATCGTCCGGGTCCCGAACAGCAGCGCGTTGGTGAACCGCGGCGCCGCCTCGGCCCAGGCCAGGAACGCGCCGGCGATGTTGCGGTTGTTCACCGCGGTGAGGAACGTCTGGAGGCTGTCGGCGGCGGTGATGCCGGCGCCGATGAACGCCCCGGCGGTGCTGGCGGCGAAGGCCAGCACCGGCGGCACCACCAGCTTCCCGGTGGTGATCGCCGTGGTGCTGGTCGGCGTCGGCGTGGCCTCGAACGTCTGAGTGCCGCCCAGCGTGAACCGGCCACCGCCGAGCGGGGTCTTGGCGACCACGTTCACCCCGATGGCACCGCTCTGACCGGCCGGCGGCGCCGTCACGCTGCCTTCCAGCTTGATCGGACCGAACGGGGTGTTGATGGTCTGCGAGAACTGCGGCTCGGCGGGCTCGGCGGCGGCCTTCGGCTTGGCGTTGGCCGCCGTGCTCACCGGCGACTTGGTCACCTTGGCCGTCGGGGCGCTGACCCGCTTTGTCGAGGCGACACCTGAGGGGCGCTTGGGGCCGGGGTCCGACTTGCTCGCCGACGCCGACGTCGCGCTCTGGTGACTGCCGGTGTCGGCCTGTGCGACGCCTGCGGCACCGGCCAGTGCGGCACCCACACCCAGGGTCAGCGCGCCGGCGCCCAGCCAGGTTTTGAGGCCGAGCGTGCGGTTGGCTCCGCCCGCGCGGGTTGAGCTCGTCTCAGTGGCCATTTCAATCCCCCGTCGGTCTTTCGAAGCAAACCCGTAGCCGGGCTGACGCGCACCATTCTCCCTGTTTTTCATCGCGCGGGTTAATTAATCGAAAACTTGCCCGGCCGCGGGCGGGCTACAGCGAACAGCCGACCAGCACGGGCTCGGGGACCAGCGTGATGCCGAAAGCGTCCCGCACGCCGTCACGGACGGCGCGGGCCAGCGCCAGGACGTCGGCGGTGCTGGCGGCGCCACGGTTGGTCAGGGCCAGCGCATGCTTGGTCGACAACCGGCAGGGCGCCCCGGGTCCCGGATAGCCCTTGGAAAAGCCGGCGTTCTCGACCAGCCACCCGGCCGCCAACTTGACCCCGTCGGGGGCCGGATAGTGCGGCACCGGACCGTCCCAGCGGGCCTGCAGACCGGCGAAGGTCTCGGCGGGGACGACCGGGTTCGTGAAAAACGAGCCGACGCTCCAGGTGTCGTGGTCGTCGGCGTCGAGCACCATGCCTTTACCTGCCCGCAGGGCCAGCACGGCGTCACGCACCGCGGCGGGCTCGGCCCGCTCCCCCGCTGCCACGCCGAGCGCCCGGCTGAGCTCCGCATAGCGCAGCGGTGCCGAGCGGCCGGAGTCGTCGAGGGCGAACTCCACCTCCAGCACCACCGCGTGCGACGAGTTCTTCAGATTGCTGTGCCGGTAGCCGAGGCCGAGGTCGGCGGCGGCCACCCAGCGCACCAGCCCGCTTCGGCGGTCCAGCAGCCGAACCCGGGTCAGGTAGTCGGCGACCTCCACGCCGTAGGCACCGACGTTCTGGACCGGGGTCGCGCCTGCCGACCCGGGAATCCCGGACAAGCACTCGAGTCCGCCCAAGCCGGCGTCCACCGCGGCGACGACCACGTCGTCCCACACCGCACCGGCTTCGGCGCGCAGGTGCCCACCCTCGACGGTGATGGTGCGGTTGGCCAGCAGGACCACCGTCAGGTCGGCGAGGTCGTCGGCGATCACCACGTTGGACCCGCCGGCCAGCACCAGAACCGGGCCGTCGGCGTCGACCGCCCGCACCGCGGCGACGACCTGCTCGGTGGTGGTGCAGGTGATCAGTCGGTGCGCGACCGGACCCACCCGCAACGTGGTCAGCGCGGCCAGTGGCACGTTCTCGGCGACCGCCGCGCCGCCGTACACGTTCCCTGCTGCCACGGCCCGTAACGGTAGCCTCAGGCCCTATGCCGCGCTCATTCGACATGGCCACCGATTACGAGGGCAGCGTCGAACAGGTACATGAGGCACTGCGCGACGAGCAGTACTGGCTGGCACGGCTGGCCGACTCCGGTGCCGACCACGCGACGCTGGACTCCCTGCAGCTGGCTCCCGACGGCGGCGTCGACGTGGCGACCACCCAGGTGCTCCGCGCCGCCCGGCTGCCCGCCGTCGTCACCCAGTTCCACCACGGAGATCTGGAGATCCGCCGGGTGGAGAGCTGGACCGGCCTGGTCGACGGCAAAGCCGACGCTACCGTCAGCGGCACGATTCCCGGCGCGCCGGTGTCGTTGACCGGAAGCGCTCTGCTGACACCGTCAGACCTGCGGGCGCACTTGGCTTTTCGAGCCACCGTCGAAGTACGCATCCCGCTCGTGGGCGGCAAGGTGGAAAACTTCATCGGTCACCAGCTGGTCGACCTGCTGATCGCCGAGCAGCAGTTCACCACCAGGTGGATCACCGCGAACGGCTGAGGCCGCAGGTACGGTTGGCCCCATGTCCCGCCGCATGGACTATGTCATCGGACTCGAGCGGCCCGCCGCCGAGCTCTATCAGAGCTTCACCAGCCGCCAGTACTGGGAAGACCTGATCGCCGAACACCAGCAACACACCGATTCCGAGCTCACCCGGTTCCGCTCCGACGCCGACGGGACCGACATCGTGTTCACTCACACGGTGTCGCGCCGGGACATGCCGTCGATGATCGCCGCGGTGGTTCCGTTGCGGCTCACCATCACCCGCGAGCAGCATTTCGACCCGTTCAACCCCGCGACGAACTCCGCCGACGGCCACTACCGCGCGCTGGTGCCCGCCGCCCCACTGCACTTCGACGGCACCTACGTGCTGCAGCAGACCGGCGCCGGTGCCGAACTGCGGCTGAGCAGTCTCTGCAAGGTCAACGTGCCGCTGGTCGGCAGCAAGATCGAGAAGTGGGTGCTCGACGGCCTGCGCGGATTGTTCGACAACGAACGGGATTTCACCCGCGACTGGATCGCCAGCCATTACTAGACCACCACGCCCGGTCGGCGTTCCCACCCGCGGCACCACCAACGCCAACCGGCTGCGGCGCGGCGACCGCTGGCTGGTGAACTCCCCGCGGGTGCGCTCCGCTTTGGAAGCGGCCGCCGATCCGGTGATCGTCGACCTCGGCTACGGCCGATTGCCCATCACCACACTGGAATTGGCCGCCCGACTGCGCACCGTGCGCGCCGACATCCGGGTGGTCGGCCTGGAGATCGACCCGCAGCGCGTGGTTCCTGACGTCGACGGTGTCGAATTCCGGCTCGGCGGTTTCGAACTCGCCGGACTGCGGCCGGTTCTGGTACGGGCGTTCAATGTGCTGCGGCAGTACCCCGAGGATGCGGTGGATGCGGCCTGGGCGCAGATGCGGGCCCAGCTGGCCCCGGACGGGCTGATCCTCGACGGCACCTGCGATGAGCTCGGCCGGCGGTGCTGCTGGGTGCTGCTGGACCGCGACGGCCCGGTGAGCCTGACCCTGGCCTGCGACCCCAGGCATATCGAACGCCCCTCGGACCTGGCCGAGCGATTGCCGAAAGTTCTTATCCACCATAATGTTCCGGGCCAGCCGATCCACACGCTGCTGGCTCAGGCGGACCGGGCGTGGGCGGCGGTGGCCGGGCATTCGGTGTTCGGTCCGCGGGACCGCTGGCGGGCGATGCTGGCCGAGCTGCAGGCGGCAGGCGTTCCGCTCGAGGCACAGCGGCGTGCCGTCCGCGATGCGGTGCTCACCGTGCCCTGGTCGACGGTCGCGCCGACGTAGGCTGAACGCATGCGTATTGCGCTGGCCCAACTGCTCGCCGACACCGACCCGGCGGTGAACCTCAAGCTGGTCGAGGACTACACCCGCCGCGCGGCCGACGCCGGCGCCCGGTTGGTGGCCTTCCCCGAGGGCACGATGTGCCGTTTCGGCGTGCCGCTGGCACCGGTGGCCGAGCCCTTGGACGGACCGTGGGCCGACGAGGTGCGCCGCATCGCCGATAGCGCCGGCGTTACCGTGCTCGCCGGAATGTTCACCCCCGCCTCCGACGGCCGGGTCACCAACACGATCCTGGCGGCCGGCCCGGACGTCGATGCGCACTATCACAAGATCCACATGTACGACGCGTTCGGATTTGCTGAATCCGACGCGGTGGCGCCGGGGCGGGAGCCGGTGGTGATCACCGTCGACGGCGTCGGCGTCGGGCTCACGCTCTGCTACGACGTCCGCTTTCCCGCCCTCTACACCGAACTCGCCGACCGCGGCGCGCAGCTGATCACCGTGCACGCCTCGTGGGGTGCCGGGCCCGGCAAATTGGATCAGTGGACCCTGCTGGCCCGCGCTCGCGCCCTGGACTCGCAGTCTTTTGTCGCCGCCGTCGACCAGGGCTACCCCGGTGACGAGCTGGCAACGTCGACCAAGGCGCCGACCGGCGTCGGCGGCAGCGTGGTGGCCTCACCGCTCGGCGAAATCGTCGCGTCGGCGGGCGGCGATCCGCAGCTTTTGGTCACCGATATCGACATCGACCGCGTCGCTCCAACGAGGGAAACGCTCGCCGTGCTGCGTAACCGCTCAGAGTTCGCTCAGATTGATAAGGCAGAATCGCCGAGGTGACGAATCCGCCACAGGGCCCCAACCATCCCGTCGGCCCCGGCGACCCGACAACGCCGGCCTGGCCTGCCGCCCCGGCTCAGGGCACACCCACCGAGTACATCCCCCGTGCGGGCAGCCCCGCCGACGCGCCGACCCAGCACATCCCGCACGCCGCGCCGCCGTCGCAAACCCCGCCGCCGCCGGGCCAGGAACCCGCCGAGGAGAAGCGCCGTTTCCTGCGTGACCCGCTGTCGATCACGCTGGTGCTGATCATCGTCGTCGCCGTGGCGATCGCCGCACTGCTGGGCACCGAGCTCTACGTACGCCACGAGGCCGACACCGTGGTCTCCCGGGCGGTGTCCTGCGTGGTGCAGGACCAGGCCGACGTCTCGTTCGGAGCGCGTCCGTTCCTGCTGCAGCACCTGTCGCGGCATTACAGCGACATCCACGTCACGACCGCGGGCAATCAGATCCGCGGGGCCAAGGGCATGAAGCTCGACCTGTGGCTTGACGACATCCGGATTGACCAGACCGCGAACTCGGCAGGCACGATGGGCTCGCTGGACGCGACGATCACCTGGTCCAAGGACGGCATCAAGGAAACCGTGGCCAACGCGATTCCGTTCTTCGGCAGCCTGATCAGCGGGGTGTCCACGTCCCCGTCGGACGGCACCATCGAACTGCAGAGCGCGATGGGCTCGGTGACCACCAAGCCGGCGATCACCAACGGCGGGCTGAGCCTGCAGGTGGTCAATCTGACCGGTCTGGGCTTCACGCTGCCGAAGGAGACCGTGCAGCCGGCGCTGGACGCGTTCATGTCCACGCTGACCAAGAACCTGCCGATGGGCATCCACGCCGAGAGTGTGGGGGTCACCGACGAGGGCGTCACCGCCAAGTTCGTCACCCAGAACGCGACGATCCCCAACGGTCAGCAGGACCCCTGCTTCGCCGGCGTCTGAACGCCGGGTCGCCAGACCGCACTGAATCCACTGTTGCGGCGACGGCGTCGACTGTGCGCTGAGGGCGGGAAAACGTCGAATCGACCGCCGTGGGCGCACACTCAAAGCCGTGAGCGCACAGCCGATTTCACCCCGGTCAGCTGAGGCCGTCGAGCACCGCGCGGGTGCCTGACAAGCCGAGCCGGGTCGCGCCCGCGTCGAGCATCGCCAGCGCGTGCTCGGCGGTGCGGATACCGCCGCTGGCTTTGACTCCGAGCCGACCGCCGACGGTGCGCGCCATGACTTCGATCGCCACCACCGACGCCCCGCCCGCGGGATGAAAACCGGTGGAGGTCTTGACGAAGTCCGCGCCGGATTCCTCGGCGGCCCGGCACACCGCGACCAACGTGGTGTCGTCGGCCAGGCTCAGCAGCGCGGCCGATTCCACGATGACCTTCAGCACCGCGTCGGGCACCGCGGCGCGCACCGTCGCGATGTCGGCGGCCACCTCGGCGATGTTACCGGCCAGCGCCGCCCCGACGTCGATCACCATGTCGATCTCGGTGGCCCCGGCCTCGACGGCCAATCCGGCTTCGCGGGCCTTGATGGCGGGCAGGTGCTTGCCCGACGGGAACCCCGCCACGCTCGCGATGACCAGGTTCTCGGGGTGGGCGCCGACGGCCTTGTGCGCGGTTGTCACCATCGACGGGGACACGCAGACGGCCAGTACGCCCAGGTCGGCGGCCTCGTCGACCAGGGCGGCGACGTCGGCCTCGGTGGCTTCGGGTTTCAGCAGCGTGTGGTCGACCAGCGCCGCGACCTTCGCCCGGGACCACTGGGCCATCAGAACGGCTCCTCCAGCCCGCCCGGATTGCAGCGAGCCTCGGTCATCGTCTGGTCGTCGACCACCGGCCGCCACGGCTCGAGGTTCCAGCTGGTCTTGCCGGGGCTGCCGAATTCGGCGAAGCGGAAGTGGCAGACGAATTGTTCGCGCATGCCGGGCAGATCGGCCTCGGGCGCCAGCGCCAGCACCTCGCCCCAGGCCTCGTCGATGTCGGTCTGCGGCTTGAGCAACTGACCCGCCACCGTGCGACCGGCCCGGGTGGGATACACCCGCAGGCTCTTCAGATCACCCCAGTCGGCCCACGTGACGTGGTCGATGTACGGCGGGGCGGGAGTGGGGTCGGCAGCGGCCGGGGCGGCGAGGCCGAGGGCCGCGGCAGCGACGACGGCGGCAGCCAGAACGGATCGAGCGCTCAGCGCGACTTCCCCTGTACCTCGAGCAGCTTGGGCCGCACGTCCACCAGGTAGACGCCGCTGGCCACGGCGGCGATCGCCACGCCCATGATGTCGAGGACGCCGAAGAACGCTAGTAGCCCCGCGACCCCGAGAATCACCAGCCAGACCGGCTTGGTGAGCTTCTCGGCCGCGGGGTAGGCATCGGTCCGCTGCATCGCCGCATGGACGAATGCATAAATGGTCACCGCAATGACCACCCAGGACACGACAGCAAGAACAAGACCCGCCACACCTTGCAGCATCACGGCTACAAGCGTAGGCGGGTCTTGCCCTTACAGACGAATTACTTCTGCGTGACCTTCTTGGCCGGAGCCTTCTTGGCCGGAGCCTTCTTGGCCGCAGCCTTGGCCGGAGCGGCCTTCTTGGCCGGCGCCTTCTTGGCCTGGGCAGCCTTCTTCGCCGGGGCGGCCTCGGCCTTCTTGCCGGGCAGCTCGACGCCGACCAGCTTGGCGGCGCGCTCACCGACGGCCCGGGTCTGCGACGACACGTTGCCCAGCGCCTCCTGGGTCAGCTCGACGGCCTGGTCGACGTAGCCCTCGGCACGCGAGGCGACGTCCTTGAGGTCGGACTGGTTGCGCAGCCGCTCCAGGGCGGCCTCGCCGCGCTCGACGAGGCTGTTGTAGGTGGCGGTCGCCGACTCGACGTAGCCCTCGGCGGCCTTGCGCAGTTCCTCGCTGGACAGCCGGCCACGCAGTTCCTCCGCACGCTGCGGCAGGTCTTCCTGCAGCTTGGTCAGCGCGGCGCGACGCTCCGACGCCCGGGTGCTGGCCTCGCTGCGGGCGTCCTCGGCGCGCTCACGCAGGGTCGCGAGGATCTCGTTGACAGTGGCCAAGGCCAGATCGGCAGCGCCGACGGCGGCGAGCAAGGGGGCCTTCAGGTCTTCGACATTGGGGTTCTCAGCCATCGTAGTGGCTCCTTTCAGTGATGAAATATGTTGTCTGTCAGGGGATTTCGTCAGGTTGCCGGTAGTTATTCAGTCGTCAGCTCCTCACGGGCAGCTTCGTTCTGCTGACAGAACGAGGTGTAAATGTCGAGCAGAACCTGCTTCTGGCGCTCGGTGATCACGGTGTCCCCGATGATCGCGTCGCGCACCGGGCTCGGTTCCCCGGGCTCGAGAATTCCGGCCCGGATGTAGAGCACCTCGGCCGACAACCGCAGCGCCTTGGCGATCTGGCTCAGCACCTCCGCAGAGGGTTTCCGTAGTCCCCGCTCGATTTGACTGAGGTACGGATTGCTGACACCGGCCTTCTCGGCCAACTGCCGCACCGAAACCTGAGCGGCTTCACGCTGCGCCTTGATGAAGCCCCCGATGTCGTGCGCGGCATTGGACACCACGGCCTGAAGATCGCCGTCTTGCGCCATGATTCGCCCTCCCGTCGCACTTGGGTACCCGATGCGTACGAGCACCACATTACGCGGGGGTGCTAACTTTTGCAAGCACCTGCTAGCGCAGGTCAGAACAATATTTGCGCCACGGTATAGATGACCAGCCCGGCGAGTGCACCCACCACGGTGCCGTTGATCCGGATGAATTGCAGGTCCCGACCGACGTGCAATTCGATGCGCCTGCTGGCCTCGTCGGCGTCCCACCGCTCGATGGTGTCGGTGATGATCGTGGTGATTTCCGCCCCGTACTGGGCGACCAGGTGCTGCGCCCCGCGGACGATCCAGTTGTCCACCTTGTCGCGCAGCTCGGCGTCATCGCGCAGCGACTCCCCGATCCGCACCACCGAATCGGTGATCCGGGTCCGCAACGTGCTCGACGGGTCGTCGACCCCTTCGAGCACCAAGCGCTTCAACGTCTTCCACGCCGTCTCGGCCGCGCGAGTGACCTCGTCACGCTCCATCAGCTGTTCCTTGACCGCCTCGGCACGGGCGATCGTCGCCTCGTCGTTCTGCAGATCGTTGGCGAACTCGAACAGGAACCGGTTAGCCGATTGGCGCAGTTCGTGATTCGGGTTGCGTCGCACCTTGTCGGTGAAATCCATCAGCTCGCGATGGATGCGGTCGCCCACCAGCTGGTCGACGAATCGCGGTGACCAGCTGGGTGAGTCGCGGGTGACGACGCGTTCGATCGTCTCGCCCGCGTTGAGCGCCCACTCGAAGGCGCGGTCGCACAGCAACTGGATGAGGGCTTCCTGGCGGTTCTCGGCGAGCAGCTGCGCCAGCACCCGCCCGACCGGCGGGCCCCACTGCGGTTCGGCGAGCCGCCGGACGATCGTGCGGTCGATGACCTGCTGGATGTCGTCGTCGTTGAGCAGCTCCACCACGACCCGCAACACGGTGCCCGCCTCGGTGGCCACTCGCTGGGCATGCGTCGGCTCCGACAGCCACTTACCGAGTCGGCCAGCCACTTCGGCGTCGCGCAGCTTGGTCTCCACCACCGCGGGCGACAGGAAATTCTCCCGCACGAACGTGCCGAGTCCCTCACCCAGCTGATCCTTTTTGCGCTTGATGATCGCGGTGTGCGGGATCTTGAGCCCGAGCGGGTGGCGGAACAGCGCGGTGACGGCGAACCAGTCCGCCAGCGCGCCGACCATCCCGGCTTCGGCGGCGGCGCCCACATAGCCGATCCAGGCCGGTCCACCCTGCGCCTGGCCCCACCGGCAGACCAGGAAAATCACGGTGGCACCGACCAGAAACCCCAGCGCCACGGTCTTCATCCGGCGCAGCGCGCGGCGCCGCTGTGCGTCCGCCTCGGGGTCGGCCCCGGCGAACGACTCCGCGAACGACGTGCCCGTGCGGGGTGCCTCTGCCGGCAACGCCGGGAGGCGGTGTTTGGCTGCCACATGTCCATCATCCGCTATGCCTGGACCCAGTTAATGTGACGCCGCCGTTTGGTTGGACCGTAGAATCGTTGAGAACGAGGGAAACGGACTCCGCGATAGTGGCTCAGAAGCTCAGCCCTGGCTTGGACAACGCCCGCGCCAAGACCGATGGTCGCAAGCGTCGCTGGCACCAACACAAGGTCGAACGCCGCACCGAGTTGGTCGACGGCGCGCTCGAGGCTATCCGCCGGCGGGGCCGCGACGTCAGTATGGACGAGATAGCTGCGGAGATCGGTGTCTCGAAGACCGTGCTGTACCGCTATTTCGTCGACAAGAACGACCTCACCACCGCGGTGATGATGCGCTTCGCGCAGACCACGCTGATCCCCAACATGGCCGCCGCGCTCTCGTCGAACCTGGACGGATTCGACCTCACCCGGGAGATCATCCGGGTGTACGTCGACACCGTCGCCTCCGAGCCCGAGCCGTACCGATTCGTGATGGCAAACAGTTCGGCCAGCAAAAACAAAGTCATCGCCGACTCGGAGCAAATCATCGCGAGGATGCTCGCGGTGGTGCTGCGAAGGCGGATGCAGCGGGCCGGGATGGATACCGGCGGTGTCGAGCCGTGGGCCTACCTGATCGTCGGCGGCGTGCAGTTGGCAACGCACTCGTGGATGTCGAATCCGCGGATGAGCAGCGACGAACTGATCGACTACCTGACGATGCTGTGCTGGAACGCGCTGTGCGGCATCGTCGAGGCCGGCGGCTCGCTGGACAGGTTCAGCGCCGGCCCGCATCCGTCACCGATGCTGCCGCCGCTCACTTGAGGTACGGCTCCAGCAGGGTATCCCAGGAACGGCTCAACTTGTCGTACTCGTCCTCGCAGCCCTCGGCCCGATCCTGCGGCAGCGCACCACTTTTCACCAGGTCCGCGTTGCCCGTGGGATCGGATCCGTAGACCCAGCATTCCAGGTTGTACATCCGGGCCAGATCCAACGAGTGGACGTCGGCGAGCTGACCTTCGTCGATTTCGCCGCCCTTCTGGTCGCTGTAGCCTTTGAATTCCCTGGCAAAGTCCTTGACCGCCTGCACCGACTCGGGGTCGATCTTTCCGTCCGGCCCGGGCGTCAGCAGGATGTAGGCGGCCAGCTGGTCGGCGACATCCTCCTCCCGACCGGTCACAGGCAGGTCGTAGAGGCTGATCACCATGTGCCCGGTCTCGTGGTAGAACGTCGCGATCTCGGAGTTGATCGCCGACGCCTTCGGATCGGCGTCGCCGGCCGCGGTGTAGATATCCAGCGCGTCCGCCGCATCCTCGTAGCAGATCGTCACCGACTGGTCGTTCGGACTCCAGTAGGCGTTGGCGGTTCCACACTGCTTGCCGATCAGGGGGATGTCGTACGGCAGCTTCAGCGACTCGGTGATGCCGTCGGCCAGGTCCTCCAGCAGGTGATCGTTCTTGATCAGATTGCGGCCGGTGATCGCCTCCGGCGAAGTGGCGTCCTGGTAGGTGGCCGTCATCTTGCCGGGCCAGTCCTTGTCGTCGGCCGAGGCGTCGGGCACCCCGTTGTTGTTGACATCCGGCTGCCCGGACGGCTGCGGCGCGGCCGCGGCGGTCGAGGGGGCGGCCGACGATTCCGCCGAGGGTTTGGCCGCGTTGTCATGCCCACACCCCGCGGCGGCAAGTGCGAGCGACAGCACTGCCACGCTGACCGACCAGATCCGTACCGCCACCAAATCCCCCAGGGCTCGTCGACTCAAAAGTCGAGAAAATGTTAACTGAGCGGCGGCGAAAAGGTTGTGCAAGCGAGCAGGAGGCCGAACCTCGCTGTAAAAGAGCTGTGAATGATGTAGAACAGTGCCTTGGGACTGCCACGAGATATGTCTTCGGGCGGAACGGTTTCGCGTCATCGCGTCTAGAAGGTCTAGGGAGGCCGGGGTGGATCAGGACAGCATCGCCAAGTTGCATAAGCCGGCGGCGGTGATCGCCGCTGTGGCGATATCGACCTCAGCCCTCTTTGCTGGCACCGCGGTCAGCGCGGCCGACCCGTACAGCGACGACGACGGCGGCAGCAGCTTTAGCGGCGGCGACGACGGCGGCAGCGTCCCGGAAGCCCCCTCCGGCGGCGGCGTCGAGGAGCCTTCGGGCGGTGGCACCGTCGAGGAGCCTTCGGGCGGCGGCCTGCCCGAGGAGCCGGCCGGCGAAGCACCGTCGCCCGGCGGCGGCCTTGACGAGCCGGGCGGTACCGATCTGCCGGGCGGTGGTCTGCCCGACGGACCCGGCGGCGCAGAACCGCCGGCGGCCGGACCTGCGGAGGAGCCCGGCGGCGGCAACGGGAGCACCGAAGCGCCCGCCGGTGGCGGCACCGAAGAAACCGGTACCTCGGCGCCCTCGGCAGGCGGGGAAGCGCCATCGGATGCCCCCCTTGCCGATCCGGCAGAGCCGGAGGTGTCGCAGGAGGACGTCGCCACGGCGTTGGCCTCGGAAGTGACCACCACGACATCGACGGAGGTGACGTCGGAGGAGATCACCACCTGGCAGGAGTCGGTGTCGTCGGTCGTGAGCACCTCGACACTGACCACCGGTATGACGCTGAGTAGCCCGGTCTCGCTGTGGAATTCGAGCTGGATCAGCTACGACACCTTCTACCGGCCGGTGTTCACCAACCCGTATCGGGCGCCGCTGAGCGTGCTGTACGACTACGGCGGCAGGACCCAGGTCTTCACGGTGCCGCCGCTGCAGCGGGCCACCCTCAACGTCCCCAACGCCGGCACGTACAACTTCACCGCGATGACGCGACCGGCCTCCGGGCCGGCCACCAACCTGTCGGTGGGCAGCTTCTCCGGCGGTGGCTACCAGCCAGGGCCCGGCCAGCCGCCGCCGACCAAGCCGGCACCGGTGAACACCAAGAAGAACGTGTTGGTCCAGGTCAAATTCGACCGGGGTCAGTCCCAACCGTTCCGGGTGTCGACGCTCACCGACCTCGGCAAGGATCCCGCCGTCAACAACGCCACCAAGGTGCTGCTCGACGAAGAGGTGCCGGCCTGGGGCCAGTGGTCGAAGACCGATAAGGGCGAGGCCCTGTTCGTGATCAACCAGACCCAGCTGCTGCCCGGTATCCAGCGGCCCGGCCAGGAGCCGCTGCCCGGCTACAACGTGAAGCTGGCGGCCTCCGTCGTTGAGCCGTCGTCGTGGATCGACCGGAACCGCAACGTGCTGATCGGCGTGGCCGTCGCGGCGGGCGTGCTGGCGCTGGCGGTCGTGGGAATCATGGTGGTTTCCCGCCGCCGCGGTGCGGGCGGCTGACCGCCGACTAGTCTCGTCGGCTATGGGTGATCTGCCTGCCGAGTGGAATCATGAGCCGCACAAGGGGCTGCGGTTCCGTCCGGGCGACAAGGTCGCCGATATCGACACCGACTCCACGCCGGGATACACCGGCGACAAGGCGGGCTCGGATGAGGTGCAGGCACAGCGCAACGAGCGGTTCGCCGACCTGCAGGAGATGCTGTACGCCAATGGCAGGGCCGGCGACACCCGCTCACTGCTGTTGATCCTGCAGGGCATGGACACCGCCGGCAAGGGCGGCATCGTCAAACATGTTGTCGGAGCGGGCAATCCGCAGGGCATCCGCTACACCAGCTTCGGCGTGCCGACCGAGGAGGAACGCGCCCACCACTACCTCTGGCGTATCCGCAAGGCCCTGCCCACCGCCGGCCAGATCGGGGTGTTCGACCGCTCGCACTACGAGGATGTGCTCGTGGTGCGGGTGCACGACCTGGTGCCCCGGGAGGTCTGGGAGACCCGCTACGACGAGATCAACGCCTTCGAAAAGGAACTCGTCGACGCCGGGACGACGATCATCAAGTGCGCGATGTTCGTCTCCCTCGACGAGCAGAAGAAGCGGCTGTCCGAGCGGCTCGAGCGTCCGGACAAGTACTGGAAGTACAACCCGGGCGATCTCACCGAACGCAAGCTGTGGCCGGCGTACCAGGAGGCCTATCAGGCCGTGCTGGACCGGACCTCGACCGACTACGCGCCCTGGTACGTCATCCCCAGCGACAAGAAGTGGTACAGCCGACTGGCCATCAACGAGTTGCTGATCGAGGCGCTCAAGTCGCTGAACCTGCAGTGGCCGCCCGCCGACTTCGACGTCGAGGCCGAGCGCAGGAAGCTGGCCGAGGCCTAATAACTGTAGAAGCCCTGGCCGGACTTCTTGCCGAGCATTCCGGCCTCGACCATGCGCAGCAGCAGGGGCGGCGGCGCGTAATGCGCGTCCTTGAGCTCTTCGTACATCGAGTCGGCGATCAGCTTCATGGTGTCCAGGCCGATCAGGTCCGACAGCCGCAGCGGGCCCATCGGATGCGAGAGACCGGCGACGATCGCGGTGTCGACGTCTTCGACGGTGGCCACGCCGGCCTCGACCATGCGGATGGCCGAGAGCAGGTAGGGCACCAGCAGCGCGTTGACCACGAACCCGGAGCGGTCGCCGCAGCGCACGACCTTCTTGCCGAGCACCTCGGATGCGAACTTCTCGACCCGCGCGATGGCGTCGTCGGAGGTGACCAGCGTGTTGATCAGCTCGACGAGCGGCAGCACCGGCACCGGGTTGAAGAAGTGCAGGCCCAGCACGCGGCTCGGATTCTTCGTCGCCGCAGCGATTTTCATGATCGGGATGCTGGAAGTGTTCGAGGCGAGCACGGCGTCGGGATCGGTGATCAGCTCGTCGAGCTGGGCGAAGATCTTGCCCTTGACGGTCTCGTCCTCGACGACGGCCTCGATCACCAGCTGCCGATCGGACAGGTCGGCGAGGTCGGTGGTGAACGTCAGCCGGGCCAGCGTCGCGTCGCGATCGGCTTCGGAGAGTTTGCCCTTGCTGGTGGCGCGTTCCAGCGAGGAGGTGACGCGGTCCCGGCCGGCGTTGAGCAACGCGTCCGTCGGCTCGTAGACAACGACATTCGCGCCGGCCTTGGCCGACACCTCGACGATGCCCGAGCCCATCTGCCCGGCTCCGACCACACCTACTCGTTCGATACTCACGAAGACACTTTCTACTAAAGGCGCGAACAGACACAAACTCGCACGCTCGGATGTCCGATCGTGCGAGTTTGCGTCTGCTCAGCGTCTAGGGGCTTAGTGGAACTGGCCCTCTTCGGTGGAGCCGCTCAGCGCGGTGGTCGAGCTGGTCGGGTCCACGGTGGTGGCGATCCGGTCGAAGTAACCGGCACCCACCTCGCGCTGGTGCTTGGTGGCGGTGTAGCCGCGCTCCTCGGCGTTGAACTCGCGCTCCTGCAGCTCGACGTAGGCGGTCATCTGGTTACGGGCGTAGCCGTAGGCCAGATCGAACATCGAGTAGTTCAGGGCGTGGAAGCCGGCCAGCGTGATGAACTGGAACTTGAAGCCCATCGCGCCGAGCTCCTTCTGGAACTTCGCGATCGTCGCGTCGTCGAGGTGCTTGCGCCAGTTGAACGACGGCGAGCAGTTGTAGGCCAGCATCTGGTCCGGGAACTCGCTCTTGACGCCCTCGGCGAACTTCGCTGCCAGCTCCAGGTCCGGGGTGCCGGTCTCCATCCAGATCAGGTCGGCGAACGGCGCGTAGGCCTTGGCGCGGGCGATGCACGGCTCCAGGCCGTTCTTCACCCGGTAGAAGCCTTCGGCGGTGCGCTCACCGGTGATGAACGGCTGGTCGCGCTCGTCGACATCGGAGGTGATGAGCGTGGCGGCCTCGGCGTCGGTACGGGCGATGACGACGGTCGGCACGTCGGCGACGTCAGCCGCGAGACGGGCCGAGGTCAGGGTGCGGATGTGCTGCTGGGTCGGGATCAGCACCTTGCCACCGAGGTGGCCGCACTTCTTCTCCGAGGCCAGCTGGTCTTCCCAGTGCGAACCGGCGACACCGGCGGCGATCATCGCCTTCTGCAGCTCGTAGACGTTGAGCGCGCCACCGAATCCGGCCTCGCCGTCGGCGACGATCGGGGCCAGCCAGTTCTCCACCGAGGTGTCGCCCTCGACCTTGGCGATCTCGTCGGCGCGCAGCAACGCGTTGTTGATGCGGCGGACAACCTGCGGCACCGAGTTGGCCGGGTAGAGGCTCTGGTCGGGGTAGGTGTGGCCGGACAGGTTGGCGTCACCGGCGACCTGCCAACCCGACAGGTAGATGGCCTTCAGGCCGGCGCGGACCTGCTGGACCGCCATGTTGCCGGTCAGCGCGCCCAGGGCGTTGACGAACTCCATCTCGTGCAGCTGGTTCCAGAGCACCTCGGCGCCGCGGCGGGCCAGGGTGGCCTCCTCGACGACACTGCCCTGCAGCGCGACGACGTCGGCCGGGGTGTAGGTGCGGGTGACACCCTTCCAGCGGGGGTTGGTGTCCCAGTCCTTCTGGATTTCTTCTGCGCTCTTCGGCTGGCCAACGTTGGACATCGCCT
>JAEZIA010000314.1 GCA_023416315.1 Actinomycetes bacterium | reverse complement strand
AGGAGGCGTCATGGTTCGGGCACGGTTCACGGTCGAGGAGATCCAGGCGGCCGCGCTGCAGATCGTGGACCGCGACGGGCTGGCCGGGCTGAGCATGCGGACCCTGGCCGGCGCGCTGGGAACCGGCGCGATGACCCTCTACAACTACGTGCGCGACCGCGATCAGTTGGAGGAACTGGTTGCCGAGGCCGTGATCGCCGGCGTGACGCTGCCGGACAGCGGCGGCGACTGGGTGGGCGACGTCAGGGCTGTCGCCACCGCGATGTGGCGGCAGGTCCGCGCGCACCCAAACGCCATTCCGCTGGTGCTGACCAGGCGCACAGTGTCGCCGACGAGCTACTCCGCGGCCGAAAAGCTGGTCGATGCGCTGAGCCGCGGCGGACTCGATGACGCGGCGCTGCTGGGCGCCTTCCGCGCCGTGCTGGGCCTGGTCATGGGCAGTGCCCAGGTCGAACTCGCCGGTCCGCTGGCCGGTCCCGACCGAGACGATCAGCAACGACAGGTGGCCGCGCGGATCGGCGGGCTGGCAGCCGACCGCCATCACCGGTTGGCCGCGCTGGCCGAGGTGAGCCAGCGGTCGACGGCGGAGGCGGACTTCGAGCGTGCGCTCGACCTGCTGCTGACGGGCATACAGGCCAGCGCAGGGGCGTTATCGACTTCACCGGGTCCGGACCCGGCGGTAAGATGAACCATCCGGCAAACCCTCCCGAACTCCAGGAAGCAGGCTTCGAAAACCACGTGACGCCCCGCGAGACGACCGCTGCCTCGCAAGTGCGCAGCAGCATGACTGTTCCGCCCGACCTCGTCGTGGGCCTGCTGGGTTCCGCCGACGAGAACCTGCGCGCGCTCGAGCGCAGCCTGTCGGCCGATCTGCATGTCCGAGGAAACACCGTCACCCTGTCCGGTGAGGCCGCCGATGTGGCCATGGCCGAGCGGGTGATCTCCGAGCTGATCGCGATCGTCGCGGGCGGCCAGACGCTGTCGCCGGATGCGGTGCGCCATAGCGTCGGTATGGTCGCCGGCGCCGACAACGAGTCGCCGGCCGAGGTGCTGACACTGGATATCTTGTCCCGGCGGGGCAAGACGATCCGGCCCAAGACGCTGAACCAGAAGCGCTACGTCGACGCCATCGACGCCCACACGATCGTGTTCGGGATCGGGCCTGCAGGCACCGGCAAGACCTACCTGGCGATGGCCAAGGCCGTGCACGCGCTGCAGACCAAACAGGTCACCCGGATCATCCTGACCCGTCCCGCGGTGGAAGCCGGTGAGCGCCTTGGCTTCCTGCCGGGCACGCTAAGCGAGAAGATCGACCCGTACCTGCGGCCGCTGTACGACGCGCTGCACGACATGATGGATCCCGACGCCATCCCGAAGCTGATGAGCGCGGGCGTGATCGAGGTCGCGCCGCTGGCCTACATGCGTGGCCGGACGTTGAACGACGCCTTCATCATCCTCGACGAGGCGCAGAACACCACCGCCGAGCAGATGAAGATGTTCCTCACCCGGCTGGGGTTCGGCTCCAAGATCGTGGTCACCGGTGACATCACCCAGGTCGACCTGCCCGGCGGCGCCCGCTCCGGCCTGCGGGCGGCGATGGACATCCTCGACGGCATCGACGACATCCATTTCGCCGAGCTCACCAGCGCCGACGTGGTCCGTCACCGGCTGGTGTCGGATATCGTCGACGCCTACGCCAAAGCCGAACAGCCGGCGCTGATGAACCGCTCCCAACGCCGTTCGACGCGACGATAGGGCCCCGATATGACCATCGAGGTATCCAACGAATCCGGCCTCGACGTTTCCGAAGAGGAACTGATCAGCGTCGCGCGCTTCGTGATTCGCCGCATGGACGTCAACCCGGCCGCCGAACTGTCGATGGTGTTGCTCGACACCAACGCGATGGCCGATCTGCATATGCGCTGGATGGATCTGCCCGGCCCCACCGACGTGATGAGCTTTCCGATGGACGAGCTCGAACCCGGCGGCCGGCCGGATGCGCCCGAACCCGGTCCGTCGATGCTCGGTGACATCGTGCTGTGCCCGCAGTTCGCCGCCGACCAGGCCACCGCGGCCGGGCACAGCCTCGGTCAGGAGCTGGCCCTGCTGACCGTGCACGGCGTGCTGCATCTGCTCGGCTACGACCATGCCGAGCCGGACGAGGAGAAGGAAATGTTCGACCTGCAGCGCCGCCTGCTCGAAGAGTGGGTGGCCGAGCAGGTCGAGGCCTACCACGCCGACCGGCAGAGCGAAAAGGACCGCCGACTGCTCGACAAGTCGCGGTATTTCGACCAGCCGTGACCGGATGGAGTGCGCTGCTCGGCGCGATCGCGCTGATTGTGCTGGGCGGGCTGTTCGCCGCGATCGACGCCGCCATCAGCACCGTGTCGGTGGCCAGGGTGGAGGAACTGGTCCGCGATGAGCGCCCGGGTGCGCTGCGGTTGGCCCGGATCATGGCCGAGCGGCCCCGCTATATCAATCTCGTTGTGCTGCTGCGCATTGCGTGCGAGGCCGCCGCGACGGTGCTGCTGGTGGCGTTCCTATGGGATGACCTCGGCCTGACGTGGGGGCTGGTCGCGGCGGCGGCGATCATGACGGTCGCGAGCTTCGTCGCGATGGGTGTCGGGCCGCGGACCATCGGCCGACAGAACGCCTACACGATCGCGCTGACGGCGGCGGTTCCGCTGCAGGCGATTTCAGTGCTGCTCACCCCGATCAGCCGGCTGCTGGTGCTGATCGGCAACGCGCTGACCCCCGGCCGCGGCTTCCGTAACGGGCCGTTCGCGTCTGAGATCGAGCTGCGCGAAGTCGTCGACCTGGCGCAGCAGCGCGGGGTGGTGGCCGACGACGAGCGCCGGATGATCCAGTCGGTGTTCGAACTCGGCGACACCGCCGCGCGCGAGGTGATGGTCCCGCGCACCGAGATGGTGTGGATCGA
>JAEZIA010000283.1 GCA_023416315.1 Actinomycetes bacterium | reverse complement strand
CCCGGCCGCCGCGGCTGCCTCGGCGACCGCCGCTGGGTCGCGTACCGCGCGCAGCTGCAGATTGCCCCGCACGGTGAGTTCCAGGGTGCCGTTGCCGAACTCGGTGGCGATGCGCGCCAGGACTTCCAGCTGCCCGGCGGCGATCATCCCGCCCGGCAACCGCAACCGGGCCAGCGCACCGTCGGCCGCCTGGTGCACCTGGAGGGCGCCGGGGCAGGCGTCGTCGTCACGCAAACGCTTCACCCGTCCACCGTACGGGCGTATGTTCGGGCCATGGTTGCCGATCTGCGGGTTCGCACCTAGTCGGCGCCGATGCCCCCTACCAGTCAGCGCACAGTGCGGGTGGCCGCCCTGGTGGTGCTGGTCCTGCTGCTCGGCGTCGCGCTGCGGGGCAGGCTGCCGGGCGCGCAGCCGAGCGAGCGTGCGCAGCCAGCCGACGACACCGCGGGCTTGCTCGGTCTACTGACGCTGGTGGTTGCGTGCCTGCTGGTGATGGTGGTCTCGCTCGTGGCCAAGCTGCGCGACCCGCAGCGCGCCAAACAGGCTGCGCGCGGCTACCTCCCCGGCGGCGGTGGCGGCGCAAGGCAGCGACGCAGCTGGCGCTTCCTGATGGTGGTCATCGCCGCGGTGCTGGCGTTGCTGTTGGTCGCCGCGCTGTTCGCGCAGCTGCGCCTCCCGCAGTTCGACAGCAGGTCGCCGTCGCAACCGCAGCCGGGTGGCCCGGCGACCGGCTCCGCGACACCTGCGGGTGGCCCGCCCACTGCACCGGCACCCGATTCAGGGACCGATGGTGCCGTGTTGTGGCTCCTGGTAGCCAGTTTCGCGGTCTTGCTCGCGGTCGTCCTCGTCGGCGCGATCGTGCTGCGCATGCGGGAACACCGTCGTGATCGCCAGCCCCCGCCCACGGACGACGACATGCGACGCACGCACGTCGCTGCGGGTCCCGGATCGCTTGCCCTGGCGGCCGAGCGAGGCTTGGCCGAGG
Organism: Actinomycetes bacterium; assembly: GCA_023416315.1. Classification (GTDB taxonomy): domain Bacteria; phylum Actinomycetota; class Actinomycetes; order Mycobacteriales; family Mycobacteriaceae; genus Mycobacterium. The sequence goes on along the minus strand of JAEZIA010000283.1, from coordinate 6,323 downwards.
TCGGTGACCTCAGCCGTGAACCCCGCGAGGCCATCATTGCGTGTTACGCGGCAATGGAACACGCACTGGCCAACGCTCCCGGCGCCGCCCCGCAGGAGTCCGACACCCCATCGGAGGTGCTGGCCCGCGCGGTCGAGCACGAGGCCATTCAGCCAGGCAGCGCAACCGAACTCGTCGCCTTGTTCGCCGAGGCCCGGTTCTCCACCCATGTGATGAACGAGACTCATCGGGAAAGCGCCGAACGGGCCCTGCGGCTGGTTCTCGACGAGCTGCGGAGTCCGGTGTGATCCGGCTGGTGGCCGGCGGGCTCTTCCTGGTGATCGCGGCCGAGACGCTGACGATCGTGCTGGGCGCGGGCCGCTGGGTGCTGCCGGCCGCCGGAGTCGCGGTCGCGGTGTTCCTGCTGGCCGCCCGGTTTGCGTTCGACGCCGCACAACGTCACCCCGAGACCGAGCCGGGGGCGGACGATCCCGCGGAAGCATTGCGGCGCTGGCGGTCTCGCACCGAGTCGACGGTTCGGTGGGCGGACGCCACCCGGGAGGACTGGGACCGGCACCTGCGGCCCCGGCTGGCTCGTGAGTTCGTGCTCGCCACCCGCCAGCGGGACCCGGTCGCTTTACAGGCGACCGGCCGCATCGTGTTCGGCGACGACCTGTGGGACTGGGTGGACCCCAACAACGTCACCCGAACCCGCGGCCGCGATCCGGGACCGGGGTACGCCACGCTCGAGGAAATCCTGCGACGGATGGAAACCCTATGACCATGCCGGCCCCGGCGATGACGGCGTACTGCGAGGCGGTACTCGACGAGATCGAGCGGGCGGTGGTCGGTAAGCGCGCGGCGCTCACCCTAATCCTGACCACGGTGCTGGCCGGCGGGCATGTGCTGATCGAAGACCTGCCGGGGATGGGCAAGACACTGATCGCGCGGTCGTACGCCGCGGCGCTGGGCCTGCGGTTCACCCGCGTGCAGTTCACCCCGGACCTGCTGCCCGCGGACCTGCTCGGCTCGACGATCTACGACATGGCTTCGGGCCGTTTCGAATTCCGGCCCGGCCCGCTCTTCACCAACCTGTTGATGGCCGACGAGATCAATCGCACCCCGCCCAAGACACAGGCTGCGCTGCTGGAGGCGATGGCCGAACACCAGGTCAGCATCGACGGCGAAACGCACCGGCTGCCTTCGCCGTTCATCGTCCTGGCCACCGACAATCCGATCGAGTACGAAGGCACCTATCCGCTGCCGGAGGCGCAGCTCGACCGGTTTGCCGTCAAGGTGGCATTGAAGTACCTCTCCGAGGACGAGGAGACGACGATGCTGCGCCGCCGCCTGGAACGTGGCTCGGCCGAAGCGACGCTGCATCAGGTGGTCGACGCCGAAAGTCTGCTGGCCATGCGGCAATCCGTCGAACAGGTATCGGTGCACGACGATGTCCTGCACTATGTGGTGTCGTTGGCGACCGCGACCCGCAGTCACCCGCAGGTCGCCGTCGGGGCCAGCCCACGCGCCGAACTCGACCTCGTCCAGCTTGCCCGGGCTCGTGCGCTGGTGTCCGGGCGCGACTACGTGATCCCCGAGGATGTCAAGGCGCTGGCCGTCCCCGCGATCGCCCACCGCATCAGCCTGCGTCCGGAGATGTGGGTGCGCAGCGTGCACGGTTCCGACGTGGTCGACCAACTGTTGCGCAGGCTGCCGGTGCCGCGAGCCCGCAGATGACCGACATGCGGCAGACCGACGCCGTACTGCGGTGGCGGGCGGCGCCGTTGACCCGTGCCATCGCCACCTGTGTCGGCGTCGCACTGGCGGTCGCGGTGATCGGGTCACGCTGGCAGCTGATCGCGTTCGTGGCGCCGATGCTCGGCGTGCTGGCCTCGATCGGCTGGCAGCGGCGGCCGGCGACGGTGTCGGTGCACGGCGGCCCGGAAACCGCGCGGTGCTTCGAGAACGAGGCGATGCCGATGCACGCCGAACTAACAGGGGAGGTCACCGGCGCCACACTGGAACTCGTGGCGGTACCGGGTCTGCAGACCGAGACGGTGACCGCCGACGGACGGCACGTCACGGTGTCCGCCAGTGCGCAGCGGTGGGGCCGCTACCCGCTGCGCGTCCGGGTGCGGGTGCCCGCGGCGGGTGGGCTGCTGCGCGGCACCGCAATCGTCGACGCGGCCGACCTGTTCGTCTTCCCGGTGGCACCGCCGCAGCCGACCGGTATTCCGCGCACTGAGCTGCCGGACCGGCTCGGCACCCACCTGACCCGCCACGTCGGCCCCGGCGTCGAATTCGCCGACATCCGACCATACCTGCCCGGCGATCAGCTCCGCACGGTGAACTGGGCGGTCAGCGCCCGCCGCGGCAGCCTGCATGTCACCGAACGGCTGACCGATCGGGCCGCCGACGTGGTCGTCATCGTCGACATGAGCGCCCAGCCCGCGGGGCCGGCGACGGCGTCCACCGAGCGGTCGCTACGCGGCGCGACGCAGGTGGTGCAAACGGCATTGCGCAACGGTGACCGGGCCGGGATCGTCGGGCTCGGCGGCCGCAGGCCCCGTTGGCTCGGCGCCGACATCGGCCGTCGCCAGTTCTACCGGGTGCTCGACGCTGCGCTTGGCGTGGGTAGCGAATACCAGTACACCGCAGGTACTTTGGCCCCACGTGCGGCGGTACCGCCGGGTGCGGTCGTCGTCGCGTTCTCGACGCTGCTCGACACCGAGTTCGCGCTGGCGCTGATCGACCTGTGCAAGCGGGGGCACACCGTGGTCGCGGTCGACGTGTTGGAGGGCTGGCCGTTCGCCGACGACAACGACCCGATCCTGCAGCGGATGTGGGGGCTGCAGCGGTCGTCGATGTACCGGGACATGTTGGTGATCGGCGTCGACGTGGTGTCGTGGCCCGGCGGCCTCACCCTCGATCAGGCGATGAGCCTGGTGCCCGACCGCGGCCGGCGGCCGTCGTGACCCCACAGCGACTGGTGGCAGCACTGTTCGGGGCGGCGATGACCGCCGCGGCGGCGGTCGGCGCAGGCACCCCCGGCCTGGCCGCGGCGGCGGTCGCGCTGATCGCCGTACTGGCCGGGCTCTACGTGCGCACCGTGGCCACCGCCGCCGTGCTCGCCGCCGTGTGCGCCGTCGCGCTGACCGAACCGCATCCGATGCTCGCCGCGGCCTCGGGCGTGTGCGCGACGGCGTATTTGGTGCTCACCTACGCCATGCTCACCCGGCCGACGGTGCTCGGGATCATCGGCTTCGCCGCGGCCGGCGCGCTGGCCACCACCGCACCGGTCGCGGTCCCGTGGTTGCCGCTGCTGGCCCCGGTGGCGGTCGTCGCCGCCGTCGGGATCGCGCTGAGCCCGTTCTTCGATATCCCTCAGCCGACCGGAACCGGTTCGGCAGCAACCACATCGGGGGCAACCACGGGCGAGTAGTGCGACGCGTCGCCGGTCACCACTCGACTCGCGTTGCCGTGGATGTCGAGCGGGATGTCACCGGCCAACGTCACCCGGCTCAGGAACCGGTACTGGTCGTCGTAGTCGGCCACACCGTAGTGCTGCGTGGCACGGTTGTCCCAGATCGCGATGTCGCCGAGCTGCCAATTCCATCGAACGGTGTTCTCCAGCCGGGTGATCCGGTTCTGCAGCACCCGGAACAGATCGGCCGATTCGGTGGTGCCGAGGCCGACGAAACGCTTGACGAAGTGGCCGAGCAGCAGCACCCGCCTGCCGGTCTCCGGATGGACCCGCACCACCGGATGCTCGGTTTCGTAATACGACGACTCGAATTCGGCCCGGTAATCCTTGGTTTCGGCGCTGACCGAACTCTCGGCGTGGGCGTCGACATAGTCGTACAGGTTGGTGTGGGTGGCCCACAGGTTGTCGGCGAGGGCACGCAGTGCCGGCGGCAGCTGCTCGTAGGCGGCTTCGGTGTTGGCGAACACCGTGCTCCCGCCGTACGCGGGCAGCGTCACCGCCCGCAGCGAGGACGCCTTCGGGATCCGGTCGACGAACGTGACATCGGAGTGCCAGGAGTTGGCCTTGTCGTAGCGCGAGTCGATCGGCAGCACGGTCTCGCCGCGGGAGGTGACGGTGGGATGGGCGATGGTCGGCACACCCAGCAGACGGACGAACGCCACCTGCTCGTCGTCGTCGAGGTGGTGTTGCTCGCGGAACACGATGACCTTGTGTTCGAGCAGCGCCGCGCGGATCGCGTGGACGGTATCGGGGTGCAGATCGCCACCGAGGCGCACACCGGAGATCACCGCGCCGATGTTGGCGCCGAGCTTGGAAACATCGAGAGTGAGGGGCATGGCTTCGATGGTCCCGACGTGGGGCCGCGGCGTACACCATTGCACTAGCCACGATCCGAATAGGGACCGGCGTCCGCCGTACGGTACGAATGGTGGGTGTCTCCCACCGTGTTGTTGCTGTCGACGTCGGACACCGATCTGATCACCGCCCGCGCCAGCGGTGCGGAATTCCGGTGGGCCAATCCCGCCAGGCTGATCGACGGTGAGCTGGGCGAGCTGCTCGACGGTGCCGACCTCGTGGTGGTGCGCATCCTCGGCGGCTACCGGGCCTGGCAGGACGGCATCGACGCGGTGGTGGCCAGCGGACGCCCGGCGGTCGTCGTCAGCGGCGAACAGGCCCCCGACGCCGACCTGATGGAACGCTCCACGGTGCCCGCGGGCATCGCCGTGCAGACCCACATCTATCTCGCCCAGGGCGGGGTGGAGAACCTGCGCCAGCTGCACGCCTTCCTATCCGACACGGTGCTGATGACCGGTTTCGGCTTCAACCCCCCCTCGGCCACCCCGGCCTGGGGGGTGCTGGAGCGGCCGAGCGTCGCGACCGACGGGCCGACGATCGCCGTGCTGTACTACCGGGCGCAGCAGCTGGCGGGCAACACCGCCTATATCGATGCGCTCGCCACCGCGATCGAGCAGGCCGGTGGCCGCGCGCTTCCGGTGTACTGCACCTCGCTGCGGACGCCCGAACCGGAACTGCTGGAGCTGCTGGGCACGGCCGACGCCATGGTCGTGACCGTGCTGGCCGCTGGCGGCGCCCGCCCCGCCACCGCCGGCGCAGGCCACGACGACGACAACTGGAACGTCAAACACCTTGCCGCCCTTGATGTCCCGATCCTGCAGGGGCTGTGTCTGACGAGTTCGCGGGCCACCTGGTCGGGCAACGACGACGGCCTGAGCCCGCTGGACGTCGCCACCCAGGTGGCGGTGCCCGAATTCGACGGTCGCATCATCACCGTCCCGTTCTCGTTCAAGGAGATCGACTCCGACGGCCTGATCTCCTATGTGCCGGATCCCGAGCGGTGCGCCCGGGTGGCCGGCCTGGCCGTCAAGTACGCCACCCTGCGCCGCGTCGCCGCTGCCGACAAGCGGCTGGCGCTGGTGTTTTCGGCGTACCCCACCAAGCATTCCCGGATCGGCAACGCCGTCGGACTGGACACCCCGGCCAGTGCGGTGGCGCTGTTGCACGCGTTGCGCGACGCCGGATACGACATCGGGGACATCCCCGGCGTCGACGCGTCCGATGGTGACGCGCTGATGCACGCGCTGATCGAGCGCGGCGGCCAGGACCCGGACTGGCTGACCGACGGCCAGCTCGCCGGCAACCCGATCCGGATCCCCGCCGCGCAGTACCGGCAGTGGTTCGCGACGCTGCCCGCCGAGTTGACCGATGCGATGATCACCCACTGGGGCCCGCCACCCGGTGAGCTGTTCGTCGACCGCAGCCGCGACCCGGACGGCGAAATCGTGGTTGCGGCAATCCAATCCGGCAACATCGTGATCCTGGTGCAGCCGCCGCGCGGCTTCGGTGAGAACCCGGTGGCGATCTATCACGATCCGGACCTGCCGCCGAGTCACCACTACCTGGCCACCTACCTGTGGCTGCGGCACGGGTTCGGTGCTCACGCCGCGGTGCACCTCGGCAAGCACGGCAATCTGGAATGGTTGCCCGGCAAGACCGTCGGCATGTCGGCGGCCTGCGGGCCGGACGCCGCGCTCGGTGACCTGCCGCTGATCTACCCGTTCCTGGTCAACGATCCGGGGGAGGGCACCCAGGCCAAGCGCCGGGCGCACGCCACCCTCGTCGACCACCTCATCCCGCCGATGGCGCGGGCGGAGAGCTACGGCGACATCGCCCGCCTCGAGCAGCTGCTCGACGAGCACGCCAACATCGCCGCGCTGGATCCGGGCAAGCTGCCCGCGATCCGCCAGCAGATCTGGACGTTGATGCGGGCGGCGAAAATGGACCACGACCTGGGTCTGGCCGAACGCCCGGAGGACGATTCGTTCGACGACATGCTGCTGCA
>JAEZIA010000261.1 GCA_023416315.1 Actinomycetes bacterium | reverse complement strand
CGCGCTCGCCGAGGCGGGTGTCGTGGACGCCGGCGGGCGCGGCCTGCTGGTGTTGATCGATGCGCTGCTCGCCACGATCACCGGGCACGCGCCGCACCGTGACGTCTACGAGCCGGGCCCGCCACGGATCGACAGCGGTGGCGCCGAGCCGGCACCTCCGCAGTTCGAGGTGATGTACCTGCTCGCCGGTTGCGAGGCGGCGGCGCTCGATTCGCTGCGCGCCCGACTGGAGCAACTCGGTGACTCCGTCGCGATCGCCGCGTCGTCGGACCGCTACTCGATCCACGTCCACACCGACGACGCAGGCGCTGCGGTGGAAGCCGGACTGGCGGTGGGCGCGCTCAGCCGAATCCAGATCTCGGTGCTGAGCACCGGGCCGGCTCGGGTGTCGCCGGGCAGCTGGAGTCGCGAGCGCGCGGTGCTCGCCGTCGTCGACGGCGACGGTGCCGCTGAGCTTTTCGCCCACGAGGGCGCCTGCGTGCTGCGGCCGGATCCGGCACTGGCCGACCCGGCCAACGGCATCAGCGCCCGTGAACTGCTGCGCGCGCTGGTCGACGCAGGCGCCGCCCAGGTGTTGGTGCTGCCCAACGGCTATGTGGCAGCTGAGGAGCTGGTGGCCGGCTGTACCGCCGGAATCGGTTGGGGCATCGACGTTGTCGCGTTGCCGACCGGCTCGATGGTGCAGGGATTGGCGGCATTGGCGGTGCACGACTCGGGCCGCCAGGCCGTCGACGACGGCTACACGATGGCCGCGGCAGCCGCCGCGGCCCGGCACGGCTCGGTGCGCACCGCCACCGAACAGGCCCTGACGTGGGCGGGCAGCTGCAAACCGGGTGACGGGCTGGGCATCGCCGGTGACGAGGTGTTGGTGGTCGCCGACGACGTCACCGGTGCGGCCACCGGGTTGATCGACCTGCTGCTGGTGGCCGGCGGTGAGCTGGTGACCGTCTTGATCGGAGCCGGCACCGATCCCGCGGTCGCCGAGTCACTGGCCGATCACGTTCACCGTCGGCACCCCGGTATCGAATTCGCGACCTACGAAACCGGCCACCGCGGCGACGAATTGCTGATCGGAGTGGAGTAGTCGTGGTCAATCTCACCGACCGGCTCGACGGCATCATCGGCGGCAAGGCCGCCGGCCTGCTCGACGACGTCTTCGGCATCCGCACGGTCGACGACCTGCTGCGGCACTACCCCCGAAAGTACATCCACGGAATGTCGGTGTGGGGCGAGGACGAGGCGCCGCCCGAGGAAGGCGAGCACATCACGCTGGTCGGCGAGATCGAGAAGGCAGAGGTCCGCTGGACCAATCGCCAACCCAAACGCGAGTACCTGGTGATCACGCTCGGCAAGGGCAGGCGCAAGGTCACCGCGACGTTCTTCAACGCCAAGTACCTCAAGAAGGACTTGGTCGCCGGTGTGCGGCTGATGCTGTCCGGTGAGGTCGGCTTCTTCAAAAGCACTATGCAGCTGACCCATCCGGACTTCCTGGTCCTGGAATCGCCGAAGGGGCGGGTATTCGGCAGCAAGTCGCTCAAGACCATCGCCGACACGTCGACGTCCGAGGCCGGCGAGCTGACGATGTCGGCGTTCGAACGCGATTTCTTCCCGATCTACCCGGCCAGCTCCAAACTGCAGAGCTGGGATATCTACGCCTGCGTGCAACAGGTACTCGCCGTGCTCGACCCGATCGCCGACCCGCTTCCGGAAAGCATTGTGCGCCAGCGCGGTCTGATCTCCGAGGACGAGGCACTGCGCGCCATCCACCTGGCCGAGCGCGAACCCGAACGGGAAGCCGCCCGCGAGCGACTGACCTTCGACGAGGCCGTCGGCATGCAGTGGGCACTGGCGCAGCGTCGGCATGGTGAACTGTCCGAGTCCGGCCCCGAAGCGCCGCGCCGCGACGACGGGCTCGCCGCCGCTCTGATCGCACGGCTGCCCTTCCAACTGACGGCCGGCCAACGCGAGGTGCTCGAGGTGGTCGCCGCCGAACTGGCCGCGACCAAACCGATGAACCGGCTGCTGCAGGGCGAGGTCGGCTCGGGCAAGACCATCGTGTCGGTGGTGGCCATGCTGCAGATGGTCGACGCCGGCTACCAGTGCGCGCTGCTGGCACCCACGGAAGTCCTTGCCGCCCAACATGCCCAGTCGATCCGCAGTGTGCTGGGGCCGCTGGCGATGGCCGGCCAGCTGGGTGGCGAGGACGGCGCGACGCGGGTCGCGTTGCTGACCGGGTCGATGTCGGCGGCGCAGAAGCGTCAGGTGCGCGACGAGGTGGCCTCGGGGGAGGCCGGCATCGTCGTCGGCACTCACGCGTTGCTTCAGGATGCGGTGGAATTTCACCGGCTGGGGTTCGTCGTCGTCGACGAACAACACCGATTCGGTGTGGAACAGCGAGACCGGTTGCGCGCCAAGGCACCCGCGGGTCTGACCCCGCATCTGCTGGTGATGACGGCTACGCCGATCCCGCGCACCGTCGCGCTGACGGTGTACGGCGACCTGGAAACCTCGACGCTGCGCGAACTTCCGCGCGGACGGCAGCCGATCACCACCAACACGATCTTCATCAAGGACAAGCCGCAATGGCTGGCGCGGGCCTGGCAACGGATCACCGAGGAGGTCCGCGAGGGCCGGCAGGCCTACGTGGTGGCGTCCCGCATCGACGAGGACGACAAAACAGGCGAGCAGGAGACCGGCGGCCCGCCCGCCGAGACGGTGCTGAACCTGTACAAACACCTCGGCCACGGGCCGCTGGCCGGGCTGCGGCTGGGATTGATGCACGGCCGGCTCGCCGCCGACGAGAAGGACGCGGTGATGGCGGCGTTTCGCGCCGGCGACATCGACGTCCTGGTGTGCACCACCGTCATCGAGGTCGGCGTGGACGTCCCGAACGCGACGGTGATGGTGGTGATGGACGCCGACCGGTTCGGCATCAGCCAGCTGCACCAGTTGCGTGGACGCATCGGGCGCGGCTCGCACGCCAGCCTGTGCTTGTTGGCGACCAAGATGCCGGAGGGCTCCAAAGCGGGGGAGCGGCTCACCGCGGTGGCGAGCACGCTGGACGGCTTCGCGCTGGCCGATCTCGACTTGCAGGAGCGCCGCGAAGGGGATGTGTTGGGGCTCAACCAATCCGGTCGCCCCATCACCCTGCGGTTCCTGTCGCTGGCCGAGCACCTCGAGGTCATCGTCGACGCGCGGGAGGTGGCCCAGTCGATCTATGCCCGCGATCCCGGAAACCGGGGGATGACCCTCCTGGCGGGGCAGTTCACCGGTGGCGACCGCATCGATTATCTGGACAAGTCGTGAAACGCCGGCCGCTGATCTGGTTGGCGGTGATCGCGGCGCTGGCGGTGATCGTCTCGGTGCAGGTGATGTCGTCGACCAGTCACCCCGATGCGGTGATCGCCAATGCCGACGTACCGACCGTGACCCCGGGGGCCGACGTGCTGGACGGCATTGCGATCGTGCCGCAACGGGTGCGCGGCCACGACTATCGGCGCGCGGCCTTCGGCGATGCGTGGGACGACAACAACTCCGCGCCGGGCGGGCGCAACGGTTGTGACACCCGTGATGACATCCTCGACCGCGACCTCGTCGACAAGACGTTCGTGTTCACCAAACGCTGCCCTCAGGCCGTCGCTACCGGTGTGCTGCACGATCCCTACACCAGCGCGACGATCCCGTTCACCCGCGGCGCGCAGGTCGGGGCCGCGGTACAGATCGACCACCTGGTGCCGCTGGCGTACGCCTGGGACATGGGCGCCCGAGACTGGCCGGACGACATGCGGCTCCGGTTCGCCAACGACCCGGCCAACCTGCTGGCCGTGGCCGGAGAGGTCAACCAGGACAAGGGCGATCAACCACCGGCCAGCTGGATGCCGCCCAACCGTTCGTTCTGGTGCCAGTACGCGATGCAGTTCATCGCGGTGTTGCGGGGTTACGCACTGCCGGTGGATCAGGCGTCCGCCCACGAGCTGCGCGAAGCCGCGGCCACCTGTCCCACCGGCTGACAGGTGCCGGCGGTCGCGAGTCGCGCACAATCTGACCGGCGAAACCGCGATCACCGCAGGTGGAAAATCCGCACGATTCGTTGTATTCAAGGCCACACAGATTAAATGCGCATTCGCGACGCGCAATAATCTACCGTCGGGTTTATGCAGCTCACACGGTTTACCGACCTCGGTCTCCGAGCCATGATGCAGCTGGCCAGCGGACAGGCCCGCGAGGAGCGGGTGACCACCAGAACGGTCGCCGCCGCCGCGGGCGCCTCGGAGAATCACGTCGCCAAGGCGGTCTCGCGCTTGGCCGAACTCGGGCTGGTGCACTCCCGGCGCGGCCGCACCGGCGGCCTGGAACTCACCGACGCCGGCCGTGAGGCATCGCTCGGCTGGCTCGTACGCCGACTCGAGGGCGACCGAGAAGTCGTCGACTGCACCGGGCAGTCGGCCTGTCCACTGATCGCGGGCTGCCGGCTGCGGCGAGTGCTCGCCGACGCCAAAGAGGCGTTCTACGCCGAGCTCGATCGCTACACGATCGCCGACCTCGTCGGCAGCCAGATGCTGCCCGTTGTTTTACAACTAACTGGAAGGAATCCGAAATGACCACCACCGCAGTCGACGCGGCCGAGGTTGCGGAATTGGAGCCCGCGCACGCCGAGATCGTCAAGGCGACACTGCCGCTCGTCGGCGCGCACGTCGACGAGATCACTTCTGTGTTCTACCGGCGGATGTTCGGTCGTCATCCGGAACTGCTGCGCACTCTGTTCAACCGCGGCAACCAGGCGCAGGGATCCCAGCAGCGTGCACTGGCCGCCTCGATCGCGACGTTCGCCACCCACCTGGTGAACCCGGACCTTCCGCACCCGAGCGAGCTGCTGTCGCGCATCGGCCACAAGCACGCCTCGCTGGGCGTCACCGCCGACCAGTACCCGATCGTGCACGAGCACCTGTTCGCCGCGATCGTCGAGGTGCTCGGCGCCGAGACGGTGACCGCCGAGGTCGCCGCGGCGTGGGACCGGGTGTACTGGATCATGGCCGACACCCTCATCGCGCTGGAGCACACGCTCTACCGCGACGCCGGCGTCGACGACGGAGATGTCTACCGGCGGCTGCGGGTCACCGCCCGCGAAGACGATCCCTCCGGCGCGGTGCTGCTGACCGTCGGTGCCGACGGCATCTCGAACCTGGGCGCGGCGCAATATGTTTCGGTGGGTGTGACGTTGCCGGACGGTGCGCGCCAGTTGCGCCAGTACAGCCTGGTGAACGCCCCGAGTGCGACCGAATTGACGTTCGCGGTCAAGCCGGTCGAGGCGTCCGGGCAGAGCCCGGCGGGGGAGGTGTCGAACTGGATTCGCGACTGCGTCCGGGTCGGCGATCTACTCGATGTGACCGTGCCCTTCGGTGATCTGCCCGAACCGCGCAGCGGCGCACCGGTGGTGCTGATCTCCGCAGGCATCGGGATCACGCCGATGATCGGGATCCTGGAGTACCTCGTCGCCCATGACCATCAGGCGCCGGTGCAGGCGTTGCACGCCGACCGCAGCGAAGAGGCGCACCCGCTGCGCAAGCGGCACCGGGAGTTGGTCGACATCCTGCCCGACGCCAGCCTGCAACTCTGGTATGCCGCGGGTGTGGACGGCGATGACGCCGGTACCCACGAGGGACTGATGAACCTCGACGGCGTCGAGATCGCCGACGGTGCGGAGATCTACCTGTGCGGCAATGACGGCTTCGTGCAGGCGGTTCGCGCTCAGTTGACGGCCCGCGGCATCGCCAAGAGCCAGGTGCACTGCGAGCTGTTCAGCCCGAACGACTGGTTGCTGGACGCCTGACCTCATCGATTCTGCGGTCAGCGCGTGGTTTCAAGCCGATTCCACGCGCTGGCCGCAGAGTCGGTGCGCTGGGCGCAGACTCGGCGCTACCGCTCTTAGCTTGCCGGGTTCGGCCGGAACCGGGTCCCGTTGTCGAGCCCGTTGAGGGTCTCCACCTCGTCGGCGGTGAGTTCGAAGTCGAACACGTCGGCGTTCGCGGCGATCTGCGCCGGATCGGTTACGTGCGGGACGACGATGTCGCCCAGCTGCAGGCTCCAGCGGATCAGCACCTGGGCCGGCGTCTTGCCGTGCGCGGCAGCGACTTCGGCGATCGTGGAGTTCTGGGCAAGCGCATCCTCATCGACCGGGATGTGCGCCCCGGTGATGATCGAATGCTGGGCGTGCACCCCGCGCAGTTCGGTCTGGCCCAGCAGGGGATGCAGTTCGACCTGGTTGATCACCGGCGGGAAGTAGCTCAGGTCGATGATGTTCGACAGGTGCTCTTCGGTGAAGTTCGCGACGCCGATCGACTTGATCAGGCCGTCCTGGCGGGCCCGCATGATTCCGCCCCAGGCATCGATGTACTTGCCGTTCTGCTCGGCGGGCCAGTCCACCAGATACAGGTCCACGTACTCCACGCCGAGGCGCTCGACACTGGCCTTGATGGCGTCCTGAGAGGACTGGAAGCCCTGGTCTTCGGTGGCCAGCGTGGTGGCGATGAACAGTTCGTCGCGGGCAATGCCCGAGGCGGCGATGGCGCGGCCGACGGCCTCTTCATTGCCCTTGGCGGTCTCGATCAACCGGTAACCGGCCGCCAGGGCGCTGGCCACCGCGCTCTCGGCCTGCTCAGCGGACAACTCGGCGACGCTGAGACCCAGCGCCGGGATCGTGTTGTCGTCGTTGAGCGTGACGGTGGGGATCGTGGCCGCCGGCGTCATGTCACCTGCCTGTGGAGTCGAAGTGTGTCGGGGACAGGACCCGGCGCAATCGGCTCCGGGGTCAACCGACTTCGGGTGACGATAGTACCCAGGCGCAAATGTCGTTTGAGCAGGCCCGGCGCGTTGCCTCCGAGAGCCGGCGCAATTGGCACATGCGTCAACGGCGACGTCGCTCGGGGGCTGACAGGCAATCGGCCATCCCGGTCCCGTACGCTGCGGCGATACCGGGACTGCACACCAGAACCGAGGGAAGTGATGACAGAAACCCTGTCCGGCACCGCGCCGAGCCGACTTGTGGAGCGGGCCCTGCCGGCGGCCAGTCGGGCCGTCGTCAAAGTCATCCCGCACCTGCCGAACGCGGTCAAGCGGCTGCTCTCCGGCGGCCGCGCGGTCACGATCGACGGCAACACCCTGGATCCGTCGATCCAGATGCTGCTGGCCGCCCAGCGCGCGGTCGGGATGAGCAGCCTCGCGGTGACCGGCGACCCGATCGCCACCCGGCGACAGAACAGCGAAGCCACCGCCAGCCTCGACGAGGCCGACGTGCACGCCGCCCACATCGCGGCGATCGACATCCCCGGTCCGGCCGGGACCATCCCGGCGCGGCACTACCGGCCCGCCGACGCCGACGGCGCCCCGCTGCTGGTCTTCTATCACGGCGGCGGGTTCGTCTTCGGCGACCTCGACACCCACGATTCGGCGTGCCGGCTGATCTGCCGCGACGCCGGCGTCCATGTGCTGTCGATCGATTACCGGCTGGCGCCGGAACACAAGGCGCCCGCGGCCGTCGACGATGCCTATGCCGCCTATCTGTGGGCGGTGTTGAACGCCGGTGAGCTGGGCGCCGACCCTGACCGCATCGCGGTCGGCGGTGACAGCGCCGGTGGCTGCCTGGCGGCGGTGGTGAGCCAACTGGCGCGTGACAACGGTGGTCGCCAGCCCACCCTGCAGTGGCTGATCTACCCGGCCACCGACCTCCGCGGCGGAACCCGGTCCCGCACCCTGTTCGCCGACGGCTTCCTGCTGTCCAAAGAGGACATGGACTGGTTCGCCGAGGCCTACGTCGACGGCTCAGGGGTCGATATCACCGATCCGCGGGTGTCGCCGTTGCTGGCCGAGGACTTCAGCGGCCTCGCCCCTGCGCTGGTGGTCACCGCCGGGTTCGACCCGCTGCGCGACGAGGGCGAGCAGTACGCCGCGAAGCTGCAGGCAGCAGGCGTCACCGTCGACACCCGCCGGATGGGTCCGATGACCCACGCGTTCCTCAACCTCAACGCGCTCGGTGGCCAGGTCAGCCAGTGCAATGCCGAGATGATCTCGGCGCTGCGGGCTCACCTGGCCCGCGCCTGACGAATGGCCGTCAGCGCCGCCGGTACGCTAGAGGCGCCAATACCGAGTCTTGACAGCAAGGATCCGCCGACCCGTGGCCACCAACAAGAAAAGCGCCCCCCGCTACGACCTGAAGGCTCAGGACCGTAAGCGCAACCTGATGATCCAGCTGGGGCTGACCGCGATCGTCGTGATCTTCGCCGTCGCTCTGGTGCTCTACATCGTGATGGGCCAGGAGAAGAAGGCCGCCGGTGACGCGCAGGCAGTGCGGATCAGTTCCGCGCAGCTGATCAAGAAGGACGGCACCGACGAGCCGAAGGCCGTGCTGTCGCTCTACGAGGA
>JAEZIA010000094.1 GCA_023416315.1 Actinomycetes bacterium | reverse complement strand
CCACGACCACGCCCACGACCACGACCACGACCACGACAGCGACTACCACCACCACGGTGCCGACGACCACGACCGACTGGGACACCACCACGACGACGACGCGACGACCGTTGATCCCCGGTCTGCCGCCACCGCCGCACATCCCCGGCCTGCCACCGGCGCCGAACCTCAACGTGATGCCCTGACGTTTGCGCGCCCGCGATGCGGGCATCCGGCGCGAATGACCGCCCACCACGCAACCCTCAAGGCGCTGGCCCTTGTCTGCAGCCTCAAGCCGAGCCCGGCGTCGTCCAGCAGCGAACTGATCGCCGAGCACGTATTCGCGACACTGCGGGACCTCTCGGTGGACTGCGAGGCGGTCCGATGCGTCGACTTCAACATCGCCCCGGGCGTCGAGGCGGATATGGGTGACAGCGACCAATGGCCGGGCATCAGGAGCAAGGTGCTCGACGCCGATATCCTGCTGATCAGCACGCCGACCTGGCTGGGGCACGCGTCCAGCGTCACGCAACGGGTGCTGGAGCGCCTCGACGCCGAACTGTCGAATAAGGATGACGACGGCCGACCGGTGATGGTCGGCAAGGTGGCGATCGTCAGCGTGGTCGGCAACGAGGACGGTGCCCACAAGATCGTCGCCGACCTGTTCCAGGCGCTCAACGACATCGGCTTCAGCATTCCCGCGCAAGGCTGCACCTACTGGAACGGCGAGGCGATGCAGTCCACCAACTACAACGACCTCGACGAGGTGCCCGAGGCCGTTGCGTCGGTCACGGCCACGGCGGCGCGCAACGCCGTTCACCTCGTCCGTCGGCTTCGGGAATCGAATTACCCCGCCTATCAATGACGCTGGGCTATAGCACCGGACGTCCGCCGGTGACCGCAACCCGCGCCCCGGAGATGTAACTGCCCTCATCAGACGCCAGCAGCACGTAGATCGGTGCGAGTTCGGCAGGTTGGCCCGCGCGGCCCAGCGGAGTGTTCTCCCCAAAGGACTCGACCTTCTCCGGTGGCATGGTGGCCGGGATCAGCGGCGTCCAGACCGGTCCCGGTGCGACACTGTTGACCCGAATTCCCTTTTCGCCCAAAAGTTGCGCCAGGCTTGCCGAAAAGTTCGCGATCGCGGCCTTGGTGGCGGCGTAGGGCGCCAGGGTGGGCGAGGGCATGTCGGAGTTCACCGACGAGCTGCCAATTATCGCCGCACCCGGCGACATGTGCGCAACGGCGGCCTTGGTCAGGTAGAAGTAGGCGCCGATGTTGAGCCGGAAGGTGTAGTCCCACTCCTCGTCGGTGATGTCCTCGAGGTTCTCGTGGGTCATCTGATAGGCGGCGTTGCTGACCAGTATGTCGATACCGCCGAATTCGGCTGCAGCACGGTCGATTACGGCGCGGCAATGCGCCGGTTCGGACAGGTCGCCGGGCATCAGCACGCAGCGATGACCGGCTTGCTCGACGTAACCGGCGACCTCCTTGGCGTCGCTGTCCTCGTTGAGGTAGGCGATCAGCACGTCGGCGCCCTCCCGGGCGTACGCGATCGCAACAGCGCGGCCGATGCCGCTGTCCCCGCCGGTGATCACCGCCCGCTTACCGGTGAGCCGACCGGATCCCCGATAACTCTCCTCGCCACAGTCGGGCACCGGATCCATCTGTCCCTGAATTCCCGGCGGGCTCTGCTGCTGTTTCGGAAAGCTCATGTCACTCCTCGAGTTCGTAGGTGCGACGAATACCCCGGCCGGTCGTTACGAACCACTCAACGCGGATGGGACTGTGCCGCATCGATGACCTTCGCCGCGACCTTGGCCAGCGGCACGTTGGCGTCATGGGAGAGTTGACGCAGCATCTCGAACGCCTGATTGGCATCCTTGCTGTAGCGCTCCATGATCATGCCCTTGGCCTGGCCGATGATGTCGCGGCTGGCGAGCGCCTCCTGGAACTGTGATTCGCGCCGCGCGGCGTCCCACACCAGCGCCGAGTGCGCGGCGAACAAGGAGCCCAGCTGCCGGGTCCGGTGATCGAAGGCGTTCGGCCGCTCGGCGAACACATTCAGCGCGCCCATCGACTTACCGGTCAGGAACAGCTGAAAGCCCATCACGCTGCGCACCGGCGTATGCGCCAGTGCCTCGGCGCAAAACCTTGGCCACCGATTCTCCCGGGACAGATCCTCGACGTGAACCATGCGGTGCTCCCACGCCGAGGCCAGGCACGGGCCTTCCTGCGTCGCACGCTGGATATCGTCGATGCGCACCGCCCACTCGTGCGTGGCCGCGGGCGTGTGGATGTCGAATTGGCTTGCCGTCACGGTGATATTGGCGAAATCGGCACCGGGCAACTCCGCCACGGCGTGTTCCACCAACTCGGTGACCACGCTTCCGTCGATGGTTCGGCGCGCATACAGCCGGCGGGCGATCTCGGCGATCCGGGCGGCGGCATCCGCCGTTTCGTTGCCCTCGTCGACCGACATGACAGTTGCCATACCCGCCACGATCAGTAGTGCAACATCGCCGCCGGGTGAGGCGGCTACACCGCCGACAGGTAGCGCCGGGTGACGACCCGCTGCACCACCGAGGCGACCGGCGCCCCGATCTGGCTCCACCACGTCGCCGGCGTGGAGAACGCCACCACCTCGGCGTGAACGGATT
>JAEZIA010000084.1 GCA_023416315.1 Actinomycetes bacterium | reverse complement strand
CAGCTCGACGGTGGCCGCTTCGCGACCTCCGACCTCAACGACCTGTACCGCCGCGTGATCAACCGCAACAACCGGTTGAAGCGACTGATCGACCTCGGTGCGCCCGAGATCATCGTCAACAACGAGAAGCGCATGCTGCAGGAGTCGGTGGACGCGCTGTTCGACAACGGCCGTCGTGGCCGGCCCGTCACGGGACCGGGCAACCGTCCGCTCAAGTCGCTGTCCGATCTGCTCAAGGGCAAGCAGGGCCGGTTCCGTCAGAACCTGCTCGGCAAGCGCGTCGACTACTCGGGCCGTTCGGTCATCGTGGTCGGCCCACAGCTCAAGCTGCACCAGTGCGGCCTGCCCAAGCTGATGGCACTCGAACTGTTCAAGCCGTTCGTGATGAAGCGTCTGGTCGATCTCAACCACGCGCAGAACATCAAGAGCGCCAAGCGGATGGTCGAGCGTCAGCGTCCCCAGGTGTGGGATGTCCTCGAAGAGGTCATCGCCGAGCACCCGGTGCTGCTGAACCGTGCACCCACCCTGCACCGCCTGGGTATCCAGGCCTTCGAGCCGCAGCTGGTGGAAGGCAAGGCCATTCAGCTGCACCCGCTGGTGTGTGAGGCGTTCAACGCCGACTTCGACGGCGACCAGATGGCAGTCCATCTGCCGCTGAGCGCCGAGGCGCAGGCCGAGGCCCGCATCCTCATGCTGTCGTCGAACAACATCCTGTCGCCGGCGTCGGGCAAGCCGCTGGCCATGCCGCGTCTGGACATGGTCACCGGTCTGTACTACCTGACCACGCTGGTTGCCGGCGAAAAGGGTGAGTACACCGCTGCGGCCAAGGATGCGCCGGAGACCGGTGTGTACAGCTCGCCGGCCGAGGCCATCATGGCGATGGACCGCGGTGCGCTGAGTGTTCGTGCTCAGATCAAGGTGCGCCTGACGCAACTGCGTCCGCCGCACGAGATCGAGAACGAACTGTTCGGGGAGAACGGCTGGCGCCCGGGCAATGCCTGGACCGCCGAGACCACGCTGGGTCGGGTGCTCTTCAACGAGCTTCTGCCGCAGGGGTATCCGTTCGTCAACGAGCAGATGCACAAGAAGGTCCAGGCCCGGATCATCAATGATCTGGCCGAGCGCTACCCGATGATCGTCGTCGCGCAGACCGTCGACAAGCTCAAAGACGCCGGCTTCTACTGGGCCACCCGTTCGGGTGTCACCGTCTCGATGGCCGACGTCATCGTGCCGCCGGAGAAGCAGGAGATCCTCGAGCGCTACGAGGCCGAAGCCGACGGCGTGGAGAAGAAGTACCAGCGCGGTGCGCTGAACAAGCAGGAGCGCAACGACGCACTCGTCGAGCTCTGGAAGGAAGCCACTGAAGAGGTCGGTAACGCGCTGCGGGCGCACTACCCGGAGGACAACCCGATCATCACGATCGTGGACTCCGGCGCGACGGGTAACTTCACCCAGACCCGCACGCTGGCCGGCATGAAGGGTCTGGTGACCAACCCGAAGGGCGAGTTCATCCCGCGCCCGATCAAGTCCTCGTTCCGTGAGGGCCTGACCGTGCTGGAGTACTTCATCAACACCCACGGCGCCCGAAAGGGTCTGGCGGACACCGCTCTTCGTACCGCTGACTCGGGTTACCTGACCCGTCGTCTGGTGGACGTCAGCCAGGACGTCATCGTGCGCGAGCACGACTGCGGCACCGAGCGCGGCATCATCGTCGACCTCGCCGAGGTGCAGGGTGACACCCTCATCCGCGATCCGCACGTCGAGACCTCGGCGTACGCCCGCACGCTGGCCGCCGACGCGGTCGACGCAGCAGGCAACGTCGTCGTCGAGGCCGGACACGACCTGGGCGACCCGGCGATCGACGCGCTGCTCGAGGCCGGCATCACCTCGGTCAAGGTCCGCTCGGTGCTCACCTGCACCAGCGCCTCGGGCGTGTGTGCGATGTGCTACGGCCGTTCGATGGCCACCGGCAAGCTGGTGGACATCGGCGAGGCGGTCGGCATCGTGGCCGCGCAGTCCATCGGTGAGCCCGGTACCCAGCTGACCATGCGCACCTTCCACCAGGGTGGTGTGACCGGTGGCGCCGACATCGTCGGTGGTCTGCCCCGCGTGCAGGAGCTGTTCGAGGCGCGTATTCCGCGTAACCGGGCTCCGATCGCCGACGTGGCCGGACGGGTCCAGCTCGAGGAGACCGACAAGTTCTACAAGATCACCATCGTTCCCGATGACGGGAGCGAGGAGGTCGTGTACGACAAGCTCTCCAAGCGTCAGCGGTTGAAGGTGTTCAAGCACGACGACGGAACCGAGCGACTGCTGGTCGACGGTGACCACGTCGAGGTCGGTCAGCAGCTCATGGAGGGCTCTGCCGATCCGCACGAGGTGCTCCGTGTCGAGGGCCCGCGCAAGGTGCAGATCCACCTCGTCAAAGAGGTCCAGGAGGTGTACCGCGCGCAGGGTGTGTCGATCCACGACAAGCACATCGAGGTCATCGTTCGGCAGATGCTGCGTCGCGTCTCGATCATCGATTCGGGCGCAACGGAATTCCTGCCCGGATCGCTGACCGAGCGCAGCGAGTTCGAGTCGGAGAACCGTCGCGTGGTCGCCGAGGGCAACGAGCCCGCGGCGGGTCGCCCGGTGCTGATGGGTATCACCAAGGCGTCGCTGGCCACCGATTCGTGGCTGTCGGCGGCGTCGTTCCAGG
>JAEZIA010000079.1 GCA_023416315.1 Actinomycetes bacterium | reverse complement strand
GCGGCGGGCAGCGCGCTGGGCGGGCAGGTCTCGGGCAGTCAGCCACTGTGGGTCGCGCTGGGGTGGGGTGTGCTCGTCGCCGCCCTTGCCACGCAGGCAACCACCCGGATCTGGCAGGGTCCGCTCGTCGTGCTCACCGCACTGACGCTGACGACGCTCCTGGTGACCCACTGTGTGCGCCGCTTCGGCGGGATCACCGGCGACGTGCTCGGCGCGACGGTCGAGCTGACGACGATGCTGACGATCCTCGGCCTGGTGGTCAGGGCCTAGTGCAGCCGCGCCATCCAGCCGTGGGTGTCGGCGAAGGTGCCGCGCTGGATGCCGGTGAGCGTGTCGCGCAGTGCCATCGTCACCTCGCCGGGCTGGCCGTCGGCGATCGTGAACTCGCCGTCACCGGACTTCACGTGCGAGACCGGTGTGATCACCGCGGCCGTGCCGCAGGCGAAGACCTCGGTGATCTCCCCGGCCGCCGCGCCTTTGCGCAACTCCTCGACGTCGATCTTGCGTTCCTCGACGGCGAACCCGGCGTCGCTGGCCAGCTGCAGTAGTGAGTCGCGGGTGATGCCGGGCAGCAGCGAGCCGGACAGTTCCGGGGTGACCAGCCGCGCCGAACCGCCGCTGCCGAAGACGAAGAACAGGTTCATCCCGCCCATCTCCTCGATGTAGCGGCGTTCGATCGCATCCAGCCACACCACCTGGTCGCAGCCGTGGTCGGCGGCCTCGGCCTGCGCCAGCAGCGAGGCCGCGTAGTTGCCGCCGAACTTCGCCGCGCCGGTGCCGCCGGGGCTGGCCCGCACGTACTCGGTGGACAGCCACACACTGACCGGCTTGATTCCGCCCTTGAAGTAGGCACCGGCCGGGGAGGCGATCACCAGATAGCGGTATTCGGAGGCCGGCCGCACGCCCAGACCGGGTTCGGTGGCGATCACGAACGGCCGCAGATACAGCGACGCCTCACCGCCTGCGGGCGGAACCCACTGGTTGTCGATGGCGATCAGCTGGCGCAGTGATTCGACGAACAGCTCTTCGGACACCTCCGGGATGGCGAGGCGCCGGGCCGAGGCCCGCAGCCGGGCCGCATTGGCCTCCGGGCGGAACGACACGATCGAGCCGTCTGCCCACCGGTAGGCCTTGAGGCCCTCGAAGATCTCCTGCGCGTAGTGCAGCACGATCGCCGACGGGTCCAGCTCGATCGGGCCGTACGGCACGACGCGGGCGTCGTGCCAGCCCTGCTCCTCGGTGTAGAGCACCGACACCATGTGATCGGTGTGGAACCGCCCGAAGCCGGGATCGGCCAGAATCTGAGCCCGTACCTCGTCGGTCGCCGGATTCGCGTTGCGCTCAACCGTGAATTCGAGGGGGCCGTTGGTCATACGGGAAATTGTAGACCGGCGAGCTAACCGATTTCCCGGGTCGCTTCGCTCCTGCCCACCGCTACCGAGTTTTGACCTCGACGAACGGCGGCTTGACCACCTCACACTCCAGCGGCCGCCCGCGCACGTCGACAGTGACCCGCGCACCGTCGTCGATGCCGGCGTCGGTGTCGATGAGGGCAAGGGCGATACCGACTTTCAGCGTCGGCGAGAATGTGCCCGAGGTGGTGACGCCCACCGGCACCGCGCCGTTGAGCACGGTCAGGTCCGGTCGCAGCACGCCGCGTCCGGTGGCGCGCAGGCCGCGCAGCAGGCGGCGCGGGCCGGCCTCCTTCTCGGCCAGCAGGGCGTCACGGCCGAAGAACGCGTCCTTGCGCCACCCGATCGCCCAGCCGGTGCGGGCCTGCAGCGGCGAAATGTCCAGGGACAGCTCGTGACCGTGCAGCGGGTAGCCCATCTCGGTGCGCAGCGTGTCGCGCGCGCCCAGGCCGGCGAGCTGGCCACCGGCGCCCTTGACCTCGGCGACCAGGGCCTCGAACAGCACGGGCGCGGCGTCCCAGGGCGGCAGCAGTTCGTAGCCGTGTTCACCGGTGTATCCGGTCCGGCATACCCGCACCGGCACACCGGAGTACGTCGCGTCGGCGTAGCCCATGTAGTCCATGTCGGTGGGCAGGCCCAGCGCGGCGAGCACGTCGGCCGAGCGCGGGCCTTGCACGGCCAGCACGGCGTACGAGCGGTGCTGATCGGTGATCGAGATGCCTTCCGGCGCAGCGGCTTGCAGCGCCGCGACCACAGCGGCGGTATTGGCGGCGTTGGGTACCAGGAAGATCTCGTCGTCGCTGACGTAGTAGGCGATCAGGTCGTCGATCACGCCGCCCTCGGGCGTGCAGCACAGGGTGTACTGCGCCTTGCCGGGACCGATCCGACGCAGGTCGTTGGTAAGCGTGGCGTTGATGAACTCGGCGGCACCGGGCCCGACCACCAGCGCCTTGCCCAGGTGGCTGACGTCGAAGAGGCCGACGGCCTCGCGGGTCGCGGTGTGCTCGCCGACCGTCCCGGCGTAGGACACCGGCATCAGCCAGCCGCCGAACGGCGCGAAGGTGGCCCCCAACTCACGATGCTGACTGTCGAGCGGCCCGTGCAGGAGATCCGATGTGTCGGTCACGGCGAACAACACTAGCGCTCGCTGACTAGGGTTGAGCCTCGTGAGCACCGAACCTGGATACGCCGCCCCCACCGTCACCGTCGCGACCTCGTTGCCCAAGCGGGCGCAGTCGGCCGT
>JAEZIA010000035.1 GCA_023416315.1 Actinomycetes bacterium | reverse complement strand
GCGCTTCGCGACGAGCTCACCGCCGCAGGGGGATCCGCGATCGACGCGGTGTGCGACGTCCGCGACGCCGACGCCGTCGCGGCCCTCGCCGACACTGTCCACCGGGACCTCGGCGACGTGCGGCTGCTGGTCAACAACGCCGGAATCGAACAGTTCGGCTACCTCTGGGACACTCCCGTCGCCAATTGGCAACGGGTGGTGGACATCAACATCAGCGGGGTCTTTCACGGCATCCGGGCGTTCCTGCCGAGGATGCTGGCCACCGATGCACCGGCATGGGTGTGGAACCTGTCCTCGATCGGCGGTGTGGCGGTGGTCCCCCTGCAGGCGCCGTACATCATGAGCAAGCACGCGGTGCTGGCGCTCACCGAGTGCCTGCACCTCGAGATCCAGGCCGCCGGCCACGATCACCATGTGCATGTGCAGGCGGTGCTGCCGGGTGCTGTGGCGTCCAACATCTTCGAGTCCGCGGGCGGTGTGCAGACCGGTGACACCGGTGCCGCCGAAGCCCAACGCAGCGCGATGCTCGACATCAAGGCCGACGCCATGGACCCGGTGTCGGCGGCCGAAGTCGTGTTCGAGCAGGCCGCCGAAGGCCGGTTTTATCTGCTGACCCAGCCGGAGTATGTCGGCTCGGCGATGGCCGAACGGGGCCGGGTGCTGACCAGCCAGGCGGCCCCACAGCTGCGCACCAAGCGTCGCTTCGACCCCACCCAGGACTGAGATGCGCACGCCCCGACTCGATTCCGACGCCGCCGCGCGGGTGGCCGCGTTCGGGCCGCAGCCGCCGATGCGGGTCCGCGGACTGGCTTCAGTCCGCGCCGGCCTGGAATCCGCACCGCATCCCGAGATGCCCGCGATGGCCTCGATCGAGGATTTGGCGGCATCCGGGCCGGCAGGACCGATCCCGCTGCGCCTCTACCGGCCGACCGCCGAGCCACACCCACCGGTGCTGGTGTATTTCCACGGCGGCGGGCTGGTGATGGGCAGCAACCACTCGTTCGAGCCGCTGGCGCGCGAGCTGGCCCACGCCAGTGGCGCGGCAGTCATTGCCGTCGACTACCGGCTGGCACCGGAGTCTCCGCCGCCCGCACAGTTCGACGATGCCTATGCGGCGACCGAATGGGTTGCCGCCCACGCCGATTCCCTCGGTGTCGACGCACGCCGGCTGGCGGTTGTCGGCGACAGCGCAGGCGGATCGCTGGCCGCCGCCGTGGCACTCGCCGCCCGTGATCACTCCGGACCCCGGATTTGCGTGCAGGTGCTGCTCTACCCCGGGCTGGACCGGGATATGGGTGCGGCGTCGATCACCGCGCTGCGCGATGCACCGATGCTGCGCCACGATGACATCGTCTACATGCACGATCTGGTCGACCGCGGCGCCGGGACACCACATGACCCATATCAGATCCCGGCCTATGCCGACGATCTGACGGGCCTCCCCGCGGCCGTCGTCGTGACCGCGGAATGTGATCCGATCCGGGACTGGGGCGAGCGCTACGCGGGCCGCTTGCGCGATGCCGGTGTGCAGACGACCGTGACCCGGTATCCGGGCATGTACCACGGATTCCTGATGCGTTCGGACGCCACGGCACGCGGCCGGCTGGCCGTCGCGGAAGTTGGGGCCTTGCTGCGGGCGAAGTTCAGCAATCCACTGGGAGACGACGAGTCTCCCGATCACCGGACGGTTCCTGGATCAACGCACCCGGCACCGCCCACAATCGAAACCCTCACCACCGAAGGAGATCGTCATGCTGACCGATGAGCGGCGCCTTGAGCTGTCCGACATCCTGCGTCCGGTGGCTCCGCCGCGCGAGCTCACCGATATCTACACCGCCGATCAGCGGCAGCGGTTGCTTGACGTGGTGCACGGCGAGGGACCGTGGAAGCTCATCATCGCCCAGCACTTCGCCTCGGCGGACGAGCTGATGGCCACCATGAGCGGTGCCTTCCCCGAGGGATTCGAGCCCTCGCTGGATCTGTTCCTCACCCCGACGTTCCGGGGGTATCTGGCCAACTACGGCACCGTGCTCTACCCCGAACTGCACGATTGCTTCTACAACAAAGACTTCATCGAGCACGCAAAGAGCTACTGGAATGCCCAGTACGCCAAGCCGGAGATGATGCTGTTCAACATCAACGGACCGTGCGCCAACCGCGACCCCGGACACCTCGACTCCCCCAGCTTCCGCGGGGTGCGTCATGAGAACGCGCCCACCTGGCTGTGCAGCGTGATGGGCAAGTCGGGCCTGTTCACCGACTACCTGATCAAGATGGCGCAGGTCATCACCTGGTTCTCCCTCGACGAAGGATCGGGTTTCACGTATTGGCCCGACGGTCCGCTCAAGCCGCCCTCGCGGGTGCTGCCGCCGATCAACAACCGCGGCGTCGTCGTGCAGAACGAGATGATGGTGCACCGCGGGGAAGCCAACGGCCCGCTGGACCAACAGATGCCGGCCGGGCTCGCGTTCGACACCGTGTTCGCCGGCGACCCGGCAAGCCGTGACCACTGGCTGTTGAAGAACGGCGAGGACGTCATCGCCCGGCACCACACCGACGAACTACGCTTCCTGGTGCACTGGTCGGCCGAAGTCTTCGAAGACTTCGACGAACTCAAGAAGAACATGGACTCCTCCGACGACATCACGATCGACAAGGCGATCGACATGATGGTCGAGGACCTCAAGGGCAAAGGCATCAAGCTCGACGTGCCCAGTGAGCCGCTGCACAACCCGCAGTTCATCGGGGCGCTCAACGCCGCCTATGACCTCGGCGGACCGTCGACGTACCCGGACGAAGCACCGGTGAGCGGCTTCCAGTTCGCCTGATTCAGGCGTTGAGACGGTACTGAGGGCGACCAACTCCGGGGGATCGTCGCTCTCAGTACCGTCTCAATCGTTGGTGTCGTCGACGACCCGGACGTGCCCGGACCGCACCGCTTCGGCGATCGATGCGGTCAACGCCGAACAGGACAAGAACAGACCCCTATTACTCAACCGGGCCAGTTGCGCTGCGCTGCAACGCTCTTCACACCGGCGCAGCGCCGGACCGGTCCACTGCACACTGGTCTGATTCCAGCTGCTCTTGCGGACCTGCACGCCGGCTCCGCAGCGCCCACAGTCCACCGGAACCATCGGCGCGTCGTCGAGACGGTTGTCGGAACGGATCGCCATCGTCACCCCACCGGGTCGGCCGTGGATGCCCGCGCGGCGAGGTTGGCTTCGACTTCCTTCATCCACGCCTCGGTGGGCCGCGTGGTGTCCAGTTCGAACTCGAAGCGGTCCACCATATCCGGGGCCACATCGGCGACGTCGACATAGAACTGCTCGTACCAGCGCCGGAGCTGATACACCGGGCCATCCTCTTCCACCAGCAGCGGATTGTCGATGCGGGTCTTGTTGCGCCAGATCTGCACGTCCTGCTCGAAGCCCATCTTGACGAAGTCCCCGAGACCGATCGCCGTCTGCATGGCAAGGTCATCAGGCAGTTCGGCCGACTTCTTGACGATGATTCCATATTGCAGCACAAAGGAATTGGCGTCGATCGGATAGTGGCAGTTGATCAGCACGGTGTGGTGGTCGACGTTGGTGTAGTGGTAGGTCAGGTCGTCGATCATGAACGAGGGCCCATAGTAGGACGCCACCGATGTGGTCCCCAGCATCTGGGCTTCGCCGGGTTCGCCGATATCGGGACGACCCGCGCTGTTCATGTACTGCGTTGCGACGTGGCCTTCGAAGATGTTCTTGAAATGCGTCGGCAGTGAGCCGTGGATGTAGAAGAAGTGCGCCATGTCGACCACGTTGTCGATGATCTCGCGGCAGTTGGTGTTGACCACGGTGGTGTACCAGTGCCAGTCGGTCCAGTCGTCGCTGGTGGCGCCCTCGATGCGCGGGATCGTCACGTCGGCAGGCGGCGGGTTACCCTCCGGGTCGTTCCAGACGAACAGCATGCCGTCCTGCTGCAGCGTGGGCCACGATGCGGTGCGCGCCAACCGGGGGGTGCGCTTGGCGTAGGGCACCAGCTTGCACCGGCCGTCCCCACCCCAGCGCCAATCGTGGAACGGACAAGCGATCTCGTTGCCTTTCACCGTGCCCTGGGACAGGTCGCCACCCATGTGGCGGCAATACCCGTCGAGCACGTTGACGGCGCCGTCGTCGCCGCGGAAGACCACCAACTTCTGGCCGAAGGCGTTGATCTGATGCGGCTTGCCGTCGGCGAAATCACGAATCAAACCCAGGCAGTGCCAGCCCCGGGCGAACCGCGTCGGCACTGATCCGGCCTCGATCACCCGAATGTCGTCGGCCTCGAAATGCGTCGTCATATCCGTCCTTCGATCGATGGCTCCGTGGGGCGTTGCTTCCATTGAACTGCGCAGGACGGCTCTGCAGAACCCCCGCGTTCCGCTCAAAGGGATGCCCGGGTCGAAATCGGTCCACCCGGCTCTATCGTCGCCGCTGTGACCACCACCAGCAGCAACACCGTCCCCGCCGGCTTGAAGATTGCCGACACGGAGGTCGACCTTCTCGTCGTGGGTTCCGGCACCGGACTCGCCGCCGCCCTCGCCGGTCATGAGCAGGGGCTGTCGGTGCTGGTCGTGGAGAAGTCGTCCCGCGTCGGTGGTTCCACCGCCCGCTCCGGGGGTGCGCTGTGGTTGCCGTCCAGTCGGGTGATCGCCGAATCCGGCGGTGTCGACTCCGCGGCCCGGGCGCAAACCTATCTGGACGCCGTCGTCGCCGACTCCGCCCCGCAGGAGCGATCGGCAGCGTTCCTGAAGAAGCTGCCCGGCACCATCGACATGCTGCGTCGCACCACCCCGATGAAGTTGTTCTGGGCCAGGGACTACTCCGACTACCACCCCGAGGCGCCGGGTGGCTCGGCGGCCGGCCGCACGTGCGAATGCCGCCCCCTGAACACCGCCATCCTCGGTGAGCACCTGGCCACTCTGCGCCCCGGCGTCATGGAATCCAACATCCCGATGCCGACGACCGGCGCCGACTACCGCTGGCTGAACCTCATGAGCCGGGTGCCCCGCAAGGGTCTGCCCACGTTGGCGAAGCGGTTGGCCCAAGGGGTTGGTGGCCTGGCCCTCGGCAGGCGGTACGCGGCAGGCGGCCAAGCCCTGGCGGCAGGCCTGTTCGCCGGGGCGATCCGCGCCGGGATCCCGATCTGGCTCGACACCGCCCTGACCGAACTGGTCACTGACGGCACCGACGTCACCGGGGCGATCGTCGAGCACGCCGGCGTCGCAGTCACCATCACCGCGAGGCGCGGCGTTGTTCTCGCCGCGGGCGGGTTCGACCACAACATGGATATGCGGTGGAAGTTCCAGTCCGAGAATCTCTCCCGCGGCTACAGCCTGGGTGCGGAGTCCAACACCGGTGACGCCATCAGGATCGGCCAGGACGTCGGCGCCGATATTGCGTTGATGGATCAGTCGTGGTGGTTCCCCGCGGTCGCGCCGCTGCCCGGTGCGGCGCCCGCGGTGATGCTCGCCGAGCGGTCGCTGCCCGGATCGTTCATCGTCGACCAGAACGGCCGCCGGTTCGCCAACGAATCGGCCGACTACATGAGCTTCGGTCAGCGCGTGCTGGCGCTCGAACGTGCCGGGACACCGGTGGACGACATGTGGATCGTTTTCGACCAGCAGTACCGCAACAGCTACGTGTTCGCGGCCGAGTTGTTTCCCCGCATGCCGATCCCCCAGACCTGGTATGACGCCGGAATCGCGGTTCGCGCAGACGATTTCGGCAGCCTCGCCGCCAAGATGGGCGTTCCCGCCGACGCCTTCCACGGCACGGTGTCACGTTTCAACGAGAACGCGTTCGCCGGTGAGGACCCCGACTTCGAGCGAGGCCGAAGCGCCTACGACCGCTACTACGGCGACCCGACGGTCACGCCGAACCCGAACCTGCGGCCGCTGACCAAGGGGCCGTTCTACGCGGTGAAAATGGTACTGAGCGACTTGGGCACCTGCGGTGGTCTGCGCGCCGACGACCGCGCGCGGGTGCTGCGTGAGGATGGCACCGCGATCACGGGGCTGTACGCGATCGGCAACACCGCGGCCAACGCTTTCGGAGCCACCTACCCGGGCGCGGGCGCCACGATCGCGCAGGGACTCGTTTTCGGCTACGTCGCCGCGCTCGACGCGGCAGGACGGACGTAACAGGCGGACTGGAGTCAGTCGACGTCTTCGGCGTCGGCTTTCTGCTCGATCTCGTACCAGTACGACGGGTCGGGCCACGGAATCTTCGCGTCCTCACCGACTTTCGGGAATTTCGCCTCGGCTTCGTCGAGGTCTTTGATCAACCGCAGGGTGAGTTCCCGCTCGGATGCGTAATAGCGTTCGGCCCACTCCAGCGCGATCTTGGCGTACGCCCACGACGGATCCGCGGCGGCCCATCGGGCGTCCTTGGCGGCGTCGCGCTGCATCTCGTCGATATAGGCGAGGTGGTCATGCAGCATCTGTTTGAGCGCGACCGGATTGCTCAAATGCCCCAGCGTCACCCGCAGAATCGCGGGGTGCTTGAGCGACGGCGGCTCCACCGGCGCTTCCCTCGCCCACGTCGTGACGGCTTCCATCCCGCTCTGGGTGATCTTGTAGAGGCGGCGGTTGCGCGGTCCGGTGCCGTCGACCCGCGAGGTCAGCAGCCCCATAGTCTCGAGCTTCTTCAGCTCGGAGTAGATCTGGCTGAAGGCCGGGCTGCCGTAGTAATAGCGCATGCTCCAGCCGATCCACTTGCGGATGTCGTAGCCGGACAACTCGGTCTCGTAGGAGAGCATCCCGAGCAGCGCCCAGCCCGTCGCGGACAGCGACGGCGCCGCGGGCTCGGGTTCGGTCACGGTGCAAGGGTAACAACCCAGGTCACACGGGTTCTAGCTCGGCAACCGCTGGCCGGGACGTCGTGTTGCACGGCGTTGCCCACGCACCGGAAGGTGAGACGGGTGTCCACTGATTCCGATGCGCCGGTCTATGCCGCGCTGACCGATTCCGTTCGCCGCCTGGTCGATGTGACGATCCGCAGCCAAGCCGATCTCGATCGCGTCGCCGCCGCGAAGGCCAAGATCGACGCCGCACTCGACGACCTCGGTGGGGAGTTGCTGCCCGGATCGTTCGGCGTCCAACATCACGACGGGCGCCCCCTCGCCTTGGGCAACGCCGTAATCGGACTGCGCAACGCGTTGGCTCCCCCGCTCGTGGTCCACCACGACTCCGACGGTCGGGTCTGGGCCGACGTCACGCTCGGCGCGGCGTACGAAGGGCCCGCCGGTCACGTGCACGGCGGGATCTGCGCGTTGCTGCTCGATCACATCCTCGGCGCCACCGCCCACAAGCCCGGTCAACCCGCGGTCACCGGCACACTCACGCTGCGCTACGAGCTGGGCACGCGGCTCGGACCGCTGCACGTCGAAGCTCACGTCGACCGGGTGGACGGGGTGAAGACCTACGCCGTCGGGCACATCGCCACCGCCGACGGCATCACCGTGCGCGCCGAAGGGATATTCATCCACCCGCGGTCGGCGGGTAGGTGACCCTGCGCTGGACACGGTGTGCATCGCGCTGATAGGACAGGCCTATGCCGCTCGCTCGAACCGCCGACCTTGTCACCGCCGCATACCGCAACGGCTCGGGGATTCTTGCCTGCAATGTCATCACGCTCGAACATGCCGAGGCCATCGTCACCGGAGCCGAACGTGTTGGGAGGCCGGTGATTCTGCAGCTGAGCGAGAACGCCGTCAAGTTCCACCACGGCAGGGTTGCGCCGATAGCCGCGGCGGCCTGCGCGGTCGCCGAGGCGGGCGCGGTTGACATCGCTGTTCACCTCGACCATGTCGAGGACGAACAGTTGCTGCACGCCTGCGCAGGCACCGGGGCCTCGTCGGCAATGTTCGACGCCTCCACCCTGGACTACTCCGCCAACGTCGCTGCCACGAAAAGCGCTGCGCAATGGGCACATCGAGAGGGTTTGTTCCTCGAAGCCGAACTCGGCGAGGTCGGCGGTAAGGACGGTGCCCATGCGCCGGGCGTGCGCACCGATCCGCAGGAGGCCGCCGCATTCGTCACCGCCACCGGGGTCGACGCGCTGGCGGTCGCGGTCGGCAGCTCACACGCGATGTCGGAGCGCAGCGCCGCCCTGGATTTCGAACTCATCCGGCGTCTGCGCGCCGCGGTGCCGGTTCCCCTTGTGCTGCATGGTTCTTCAGGTGTCAGCGACGACGATCTGCGCAATGCCGTCGAGGCGGGACTCACCAAGATCAACGTCGGCACATTGCTCAATGTCCGCTTCACCGCGGCTGTGCGCGCCTACCTGGACTCCGATCCGCGCGTCAGCGATCCTCGCCGCTACCTCTCCCCCGCCCGAGAGGCGATCGCCGAGGCGGTGGCGTCGCTGATCACCGCGATCCACGGCTAGTCGCGGTCTCAGTCGTCGCCCACCTCGACGACGTGAACGTGCACGCCCGCAGCGCCGATCCGCTCGAGCTGCGCCGGATCGGCGGTCGAATCGGTCACCAGGTGGTCGATCTCGTTGAGTGCCACCATCTTTGCGAGGGTTACCTTGCCGATCTTGGAACCATCGACCGCGACGATCACCTGCTGCGCGCCGGCGGCCATGGCCATCGCGGTACGCGCCTCGGCCTCGTCGAACGTGGTTGCCCCCACCTCCGCCGACAGACCGTCGGCACCGAGAACCGCGGTACCGACGTTGATCACCTGAAAAGCGTGCTCCGACATCGGCCCAACGGCTTCCAACGAGTTCGCCCGTACCACACCGCCGGTCACGATCACTTTCATGTGGGCGTCGACCGCGCAATCGGTGGCGATCGTCAGCGAGTTCGTGACGATCGTCATCTGCGGGCGGCCCTTCAGCGACCGCGCGACTTCACCGGTGGTGATCCCGCCGGTCAACGCCACCGCCTGCGGGCCGCCGGGCACCAACGCCGCGGCATGCCTGGCGATCTTGCGTTTGGTGGTGACCATCCGGTGATCACGCAACCGCACCGGGATTTCGGCGTCGCTCGGGTCGAGTGCGCGAGCCCCGCCGTGGGTGCGGACCAGCAGGCCCTGTTCCTCCAACTCGCTCAGGTCGCGGCGCAGCGTCGCGGCGGATACCCGCAGTTCGGTGCGCAGCACCTGCGAATCGATTTCGCCGCGCGCACGCAGCAGTGACAGCACCTGACGCATCCGATCAGTGCGTCTGATCGACATGGCAGCGGCTCCTTCACTTCGCAAACGATCAGTTTTAGTGATCACTTGACCGGGTTGCATTGCGCACTCTGAGCGAGCTTCCCATGATCGACCAATGTTGCAAATGTCCGGGCAGCGGATCAGTTGGCTCGCCGACACGATCCGTAGGCACAAGTCCGGTGAAGCGGTCGGCGTGTACTCGGTGTGCTCGGCGCACCCCACCGTCGTCGAGGCGGCGATCGCGCAGGCGGCCGCCGATGGCTCCCATGTGCTGATCGAGGCCACCTCCAACCAGGTCGACCAGTTCGGCGGGTACACCGGTATGCGGCCACCCGAGTTCCGCGACCTCGTCCTCGGCATCGCCGACCGATGCGAATTCCCGCGTGACCGGGTCGTGCTCGGCGGTGACCATCTCGGCCCGAACCGCTGGCAGCGCGAAAATGCCGACGCTGCAATGGATAAGGCCGAGACACTGATTGCCGCGTATGTCGACGCCGGTTACGCCAAGATCCACCTCGACTGCAGCATGTCCTGTGCCGACGACCCCGACGTCCTCGACGACGTCACCGTCGCCCAGCGCACCGCCCGGCTGCTGCAGGTCGCCGAACGGCACGCGCAGGACAGCGGGGTCGGCAGGCCCGTGTACGTCATCGGCACCGAGGTGCCGGTCCCTGGCGGAGCGCACGAGACCCTGGATGTCCTGACCCCGACCCCCGCCGACCGCGCCCGCCGCACCATCGCCGCGCACCGCACGGCGTTCGCCAACGCCGGCCTGGATCACGTCTGGCCGCGGGTGATCGCGCTGGTGGTCCAGCCCGCCGTCGAATTCGATCATGTCCAGGTCATCGATTACCGGCATGAGGCGACCGCCGAGCTGCGCCGGGTCCTCGACGACGAAGAACACCTCGTGTTCGAAGCACACTCGACC
Source organism: Actinomycetes bacterium (assembly GCA_023416315.1). Lineage (GTDB taxonomy): Bacteria > Actinomycetota > Actinomycetes > Mycobacteriales > Mycobacteriaceae > Mycobacterium. The sequence goes on along the minus strand of JAEZIA010000035.1, from coordinate 13,776 downwards.
GACTACCAGCGTCCGGCGCAACTGCGTGAACTCGTCGAGGACCACTGGGCCGTGCTCAAGGTCGGCCCAGCCTTGACCTTCGCGATGCGCGAGGCGCTGTTCGCACTCGCCCACATCGAGAACGAACTGCTGCCGCCGTCGTCGCGGTCCGACCTGATCGACGTTGTCGAGCGCCGGATGCTGGCCAACCCGCAATACTGGGACGGTTACTACGAAGGTGACGCGGTGACGCAGCGCACCCAACGGCGGTACAGCTACAGCGACCGGCTGCGGTACTACTGGGCCGACGACGAGGTCGACGCCGCTCGTCGCAGCCTGCTGGAGAACCTCGACCGCGTCGGCATCCCGATGCCGCTCATCAGCCAGTTCCTGCCCCATCAATACGACCGCATCCGTGCCGGTGAACTCCAGCCGGGCGCCAACGCCCTGGTGATCGATCGAGTTCGCGACGCAATGCGGCCATATGCCTACGCCTGCGGCACCGAAACCACCACCACCGGAGACCATCGATGACCACCTCGACGCCCGCCCAAGAGGACGGCGGCGCAACGATTCTCGAGATCGGCCAACAGCCGGACGTCTGGCGCGAAGTCAGCCGCCGCGACGATCGTTCGACCGCCGACTTCCTGTTCGGAATCGTCGCTTCACCCGACGTTCGGATCGTGTTGACCGGGGCGGGTAGCTCCGCGTTCATCGGCGACATGGCGGCCGCGGCGCTCCGACGTCACCTCGGCCGGCGGGTCGAGGCGATCGCCACCACCAGCATCGTCGCCACCCCGCTGGACTTCCTCGAGCGTCACACGCCGACCCTGCTGGTGTCGTTCGGCCGCTCGGGCAACAGTCCGGAGAGTCTGGCCACCACCGCACTGGCGGACGACCTCGTCGACGACATCTGGCATCTCGTCCTGACCTGCGACGCCGACGGAGCACTCGCCAAAGCCCATGCCGGCCGGACAAATTCCCGCGTCGTTCACATGCCGCAGCGCACCAACGACACCGGTTTCGCGATGACGTCGAGCCTGACCTCGATGCTCCTGACGTGTTTGCGGCTGCTCGGCCCGGCGACCGCAGGCGACGGCGAGGCGCTCGCCACCGCCGCCGAACACGTCATCGGTCTGGAGCCCGACATCGCCGCCCTCGCCGGGACCAAGAAAAAGCGGGTCGTGTACCTGGGCAGCGGTCCGCTCGAAGGGCTCGCACAGGAGTCGGCCCTGAAGATGCTCGAGCTGACCGCGGGTGAGGTGGACACCTACTTCGACTCCCCGCTGGGCTTCCGCCACGGGCCGAAGTCGGTGCTCGACGAGGACACGCTCGTCGTCGTGTACGCCGCGACCGATGAGTACACGCATCGCTATGACCTCGACATCATCGCCGAGATCCGTGCCCAACTCGGTGCCGACGCGGTCGCGGTGATCAGTACCGGGCCGCTGCCCGACGGGTACGGCCCAGCCGTGCACCTGCCGGGACTCCGCGGTCTCGACAGCGCGCTGGTTGCCCTGCCGTATCTGGTCTTCGCGCAGTACCTTGCGCTGTTCACGGCGCTGGAGCGCGGCAAGACACCGGACAATCCGTTTCCCTCCGGCGAGGTCAGCCGGGTCGTGAGGGGCGTGACGATCTATCCCATGAACGGACGGTCCTGATGGCACGGTATCTGGGAGTCGACGGTGGCGGCTCGAAGACGGCGTTGGCACTCATCGACGACACCGGTCGCGTGCTCGCCCGTGCGACGGCCCCGACCTCCTACTACTTCAACGACGGGTTCGAGATCGTCGAACGCTCGCTCGCCCAAGGGGTTAACGAGATCTGCACGCAGACGGGCATCACCCCCGCCGACATCGATGCCGCCTTCTTCGGTCTCCCGGGCTACGGCGAGGCCAGTGGTGACATCGAGGCTCTCGACGCCGTGCCCGCCGGCGTGCTCGGCCACGACCGCTACAGCTGCGACAACGACATGGTCTGCGGCTGGGCAGGCTCACTCGCCGGGGCCGACGGCATCAATGTCATCAGCGGCACCGGGTCGATGACGTACGGCGAACGCCAGGGCGTCGGTCACCGGGTCGGTGGCTGGGGTGAGCTCTTCGGCGATGAGGGTTCGGCGTATTGGGTTGCCGCTGCAGGCCTCAACGCGTTCTCCAGAATGAGCGACGGCAGGCTGGCGAAGGGTCCGCTGCACGGGTTGATGAAGGACCGGCTGGCGCTCGCCGCCGATCTCGACGTCGTCAGCGTGGTCATCGACACGTGGAAGGGCAATCGCAGCAGGATCGCCGCGCTGGCGACGACGGTGTGTGAAGCCGCCGAAGCCGGCGACCAGGCCGCGGCAGGGATCCTGTCCGCGGCGGTCGACGAGCTCGTCACGCTCATCGACACGACCCGCACCCTGGTCGGGTTCACCGACTCAGAGACCGTCCCGGTGTCCTATTCCGGCGGAATGTTCTCCAGCGAACGCTTCCTCACCCAGTTCGTCGCCGCCGTGGCGGCAGCTTCCGCCAAGTACGACCTGCAGACGCCTCGACTGGACCCAGCCGTCGGCGGTGCGATCTATGCCGCCAAGAACAGCGGTCATCCGCTGAGTCACGAAGCACTGCAGCACCTTTCCGACAACGACCTGACGAGGTGACCTCAGCATGACCACCACTTCCGCACCGCGGACCCGCAGCTGGATTTTCTTCGCTGCCCTGCTCATCCTGTTCTGGGGTGTGTGGGGTGCGTTTTCGGCGCTGCCATCGACGAAGTACGGCTATCCCGACGAGATGATCTACAGCATCTGGGCGCTGACCATGATCATCCCCGCCGCGGTCGCGCTGCGCGGCCAGAAATGGGACCGCCGCCCGGCCGCAACGATCTACGGCCTGTTGATCGGGCTCACCGGCGCGGGCGGCCAGTTGATCCTGTTCCAGGCATTGACGATGGGGCCGGCCTACCTGATCTTCCCGATCGTCTCGATCTCCCCGGCGATCACGGTGATCATGGCGATGGTGCTGCTGCGCGAACGTATCTCGCCGCTGGCCGTTGTCGGCTTGGTCATGGCGCTGGCGGCCATCGTGCTCTTCACGGTCACCGGTGGCGAGTCCGACGGATCGTCGGGTCCGTGGTTGCTGCTGTCGATTCTGATCTGCGTGGCGTGGGGTGTGCAGGCGTACTTCATGCGCAAGACCGCGACCATCGGCGTCAACGAGGCCACGACCTTCGGCTGGATGACGATCACCGCGTTGGCGCTGATCCCCGTCGCGCTGATCATGGTCGGCGGCATTCCGACCGGATTCCCTTGGCAGGCACCGGCATTGACCGCCGTCACCCAGGTGCTCAACGCCGTCGGCGCGCTGTTCCTGGTGATGGCACTGGCCCGCGGCAAGGCATCGATCGTCGCCCCCACGACGAACGCTCTGGCGCCCGCGCTGACCGTGATCATCTCGCTCATCGCCTACCAGACGCTGCCGACGCCCTACGGTGCGATCGCCATCGTGCTGGCACTCGTGGGCTCGACGTTGATGGTGTACGCCGACGAAAAGCGCGGTGAGGCGCTCTCCGAAGCGGTGCTGACCGACGGCCCGGACACCGCCGAACGCCGGGCGGTGCAATGAAACCCACCGTCGTCATCATCGGCGCGGGAAGCGTCGAGTTCACCCGCGAGCTGCTCGGCGACATCCTGTCGTTCCCGGAGCTCGGGTCCGCGCGGGTGGTTCTGCACGATATCGACGCCGAGCGGCTGGAGACGGCCGAGGCGATCGCCCGCGCCACCGCACGTGCGGCAGGCGCCGACCCGGAAGTGGTGGCGACCCTGGACCGGCGCCGCGCCCTCGACGGCGCGGACTACGTCATCAACGTCATCGCTGTGGGCATGCACGAGGCAACGGTGCGTGACTTCGAGATTCCGGCCCGTTACGGGTTGAAGCAGACGATCGGCGACACCATCGGTGTCGGCGGCATCTTCCGCGGCTTGCGGACGTTTCCGGTGCTGGCCGGCATCGCGGCGGATATGGCGCAGATGTGCCCCGACGCCTGGCTGTTGAACTACACCAACCCGATGGCGATGAACATCTCGTTCCTGCACGCGGTGGCCCCGAAGCTGAAGGTGCTCGGCCTGTGCCATTCGGTGTACTGGACGATGGTCGGGCTGTGTGAGCTCATCGGTGTGCCCTACCACGAGGTGTCCTACTGGTCGGCCGGGGTGAACCATCAGGCGTGGGTGCTGCGGTGGGAGCGCAACGGACAGGACCTCTATCCGTTATTGGACCAGCGCATCGCCACCGACCCGGAGCTGCGCAGGCGCGTCCGGGTCGACATGTACCGGCGGCTGGGCTACTACCCGACCGAGACCAGTGAGCACAGCAGCGAGTACGTCGGCTGGTACCTGCATGATCCGGCCGAGATCGAACGGTTGCGGATCAACGTCGGCGAGTACGTGTCGATCAGCGAGGCCAACTTGGCCGAATATGCACGGGTGCGAGCGGAACTGGCCGACTCCCACGCGCTGCCGATCGATACCAGCTCCACCGAGTACGCCCCGCAGGTGATCCACTCGCTGGAAACCGGGACGCCGCGGGTCATCTCCGCCAACGTCGTCAACGACGGCCTGATCACCAATCTGCCCGACGGTCTGGCGGTGGAGGTGCCGACGCTGTTGGACTCCCTCGGCGCCCACCCGATGAAGGTCGGCGACCTGCCGCCGCAGTGCGCCGCACTCAACCGCAGCTTCCTCGGGCCGGTCGATCTCACCGTGCGCGCAGCCGTCGACGGTGACCCGCGACTGGTCCGTGCCGCGGCGATGGTCGACCCGAACACCGCCGCGACGCTGTCCGTCGATCAGATCTGGAACCTGTGCGACGACCTGACCGTCGCGCACGGCGACCTGCTCCCCCCATCGCTGCGCTCGGTCAACCCCGCCCACTAAAGGAGTCACCGTGATTCGACGTAGGTTGAGCATCACCCTGATCGCCGTCCTCGCCGTCGTCCTCGCCGCGTGCGGTGGCGGAGGCGGATCGTCGGGCCCCACCGAGATCGCCGTCTGGCACGGCTATCAAGACACCGAGGGTGAGGTGTTCAAGAGCCTGGTGGAGCAGTACAACAAAGAACACCCCGACGTGAAAGTGTCCGAGCTGTATTCGTCGAACGACCTTGTGCTGCAGAAGGTCCTGACCGCCGTGCGCGGGAACAGCGCACCGGATGTGGCCTACATGTTCGGGTCGTGGTCACCGAACATCGCCAAGATCCCGTCGCTGGTGAATCTGGCCGACGAGGTCAAGAAGCCCGACTGGAAGTGGGACGACTTCTACGAGGCGGAGCGCAAGGCCGCGACCGTCGGCGACAAGGTCGTCGGTGTGCCCGCGCTGGTCGACAACCTGGCGATCGTCTACAACAAGAAGCTGTTCGCCGACGCCGGAGTCGCACCGCCGACGCCGGAGTGGACGTGGGACGACTTCCGCGCCGCCGCCGCGAAGCTGACCGATCCCGCCAAGGGCCAGTTCGGCTGGCTGATCCCCGCCGACGGCAGCGAAGACACCGTCTGGCACTACCTCCCGATGCTGTGGGAAGCCGGCGGCGACATCCTCAACGCGGACAACACCAAGGCCACGTTCAATTCGGAAGCCGGCGTCCGCGCGTTGACGACGCTGCAGCAGATGGCCGTCACCGACAAGTCGCTCTACCTCGACACCACCAACGAGAACGGCCCCAAGCTGATGAACAGCGGTAAGGTCGCGATGTTGGTCACCGGCCCGTGGGATCTGTCCCAGCTCTCCGACATCGAATACGGGGTCCAGGTGATGCCGACCTACCCCGGATCCAGTGGTGGCCACCAGACCATCGCGGGGCCCGACAACTGGGTGGTGTTCAACAACGGCGACAAGCGCAAACAGGCAGCCATCGACTTCGTAAAGTGGCTCTCGGCGCCAGAACAGGTCAAGAAATTCTCCCTGGGCACCGGCGATCTGCCGATCCGATCTTCGGTGGGTGACGACAAGACCGTGCTCGACGAACTCGACAAGAACGTCCCCGGCACCGCCGCGTTTGTCGAGAACCTGAAGAACGTGCACACGGTCAGGCCGCAGGTCGAGCAGTACCCCGCGGTCTCGGAAGCGCTCGGTCAGGCCATCGTGTCGGTCATGCTCGGCAAGGATCAGCCGCAAGCCGCCCTGGACGCCGCCGCCGCGGCCGCCGATGCCAAGCTGGCCGAAAAGTAGGGAGTCGATGCCTGCACTGCTCCGGCGGCTGAGCCGAACAGACACCGCATCGGGATGGGCGCTGGTCAGTCCGGCGGCCATCCTGATCGGGATCTTCGGCCTGCTGCCGGTGCTGATGTCGCTGCAGTTGTCGTTCCAGAAGTCCGATCTGCTGAGCGACGAGACACCGTGGGTGGGTTTCGACAACTATAAGAAGCTCGCCGACGATCCGGTGTTTCTCGACGCGATCAAGCACACCATCATCTACACGGCGTTGTTCGTGCCGGGCACGATGCTGGTGGGCCTGTTCGTCGCGGCGGCGCTGAACCGCTCGGTGCGGTTCATCTCGGTGTACCGCACCGCGGCCTACGTGACGATGGCGGTGTCGACGATCTCGCAGGGCATCATCTTCCTGTGGCTGACCGACCGCGACTACGGTCTGGTCAATGCCGGGTTGAACGCGGTGGGGGTTTCGTCGCAGCCGTTCCTGGCGTCCCCGTCGCAGGCGCTCTACGTGATCGTGGCGATGACGATCTGGGGCTGGACCGGATTCTCGGTGATCGTGTATCTGGCGGCGCTGCAGGGCGTTCCGGCCGAACTGCATGAGGCGGCGGCCATCGACGGCGCATCGGCATTCACCCGGTTCCGCACCATCACGGTGCCGCTGCTGGGGCCCGCGAACCTGTTCCTGGTGGTCTGGCTGACGATCAACGCGCTGCAGCTGTTCGACGAGGTCTACGTCACCACCCGCGGTGGGCCGCTGCGCTCCACCACGGTCATCGTCTACTACCTGTGGGACCGCGCGTTCGTCCAGTTCGACGCCGGCTACGCCGCGGCGATGGCATACGCGTTGTTCGTCGTCATCCTGATCGTCACGGCCGTGCAATTCCGGCTCGCCCGAAGGCATGTGCACTCATGAGCACTCTGTTGACCCCCGGACGTCTCGACGCGGGGCAGCCCGTCGACTCGGACCGTGCGTCGCGGTGGCGGCTGCCGTTCAGCCCGTGGCATCTGGTGCTGATTCCGTTGACGTTCATCCTGCTGGTGCCGTTGCTGTGGATGCTCGTCACGTCGTTGGAGACCGAAGGCGAGGCCAACCGCTTTCCGCCGGTGCTGATTCCGAAGAGCCCGCAGTTCTCGAACTACGCGCAAGCGTGGGGCGAGGCCCCCTTCGGGCATTTCTTCATCAACAGCGCGGTGGTGACACTCGTCGTGCTGGCGAGCAACCTCGTGGTGTGCGGGCTGGCGGGCTACGCATTCGCGCGAATCCGATTCCTCGGCCGCGGAGCGCTGTTCGTGACTTTGATGGCCACGCTGATGGTGCCGTTCCAGGTCACGATGATCCCGGTCTTCCTGATCGTGAAGTGGTTCGGCGACAACGTTTGGGAGGGGCTGGGCATCGACCATATCGGCGCGCTGATGCTGCCCAACTTGGCGACCGCGTTCGGCATCTTTTTCCTGCGCCAGTTCTTCATGACCGTCCCCGTCGAGCTGGAGGAAGCGGCCCGTGTCGATGGCACATCGCGGATCGGTGTGCTGTTCAAGATCGTGCTGCCTCTGTCGCTGCCCGCGCTCTCGACGTTGGCGGCGCTGACGGTGCTGACATCGTGGAACGACTTCCTGTGGCCGCTGATCGTGATCACTTCACAGGATCAGATGACAATCCCCTTGGGACTGAGCTACTTCCAGGGTGCGCACCACGTCAAGTGGCCGCTGTTGATGGCCGCCAACGTGATGAGCCTGTTGCCGATGCTGCTGGTGTTCGTCGGGGCGCAGCGGTACTTCGTGCAATCGGTCGCGAGCCAGGGATTGAAGGGTTAGGCATGGCTGAAGTCGAGTTCCGAGACGTCACGCGGCGCTATCCGGGTGGCCGCTCAGGCGACACGGTCGCCCTCAAGAGTTTCAACCTGACCGTGGCCGACGGGGAGTTCCTGATCCTGGTCGGGCCATCGGGATGCGGGAAGAGCACGGCACTTCGGCTTCTTGCCGGACTGGACAAGCCGACGTCGGGCGAGATCAGAATCGGCAATACGGTCGTCAACGGGCTGGCTCCCGGCGAGCGCGACATCGCGATGGTGTTCCAGAACTACGCGTTGTACCCGCACATGTCGGTGTACCGGAACCTCGCCTACGGGCTGCGGCAGCGCAAGACTCCGCGCGCGGAGGTCGACCGGCGGGTCCGCGAGACCGCCGCGCTGCTGGAGATCGATCAACTCCTGGACCGCAAGCCGGGACAGCTCTCCGGTGGCCAGCGGCAACGTGTTGCGATGGGGCGTGCGCTGGTTCGCCGGCCGCAGGCCTTCCTTCTCGACGAACCCCTGTCGAACCTCGACGCGAAGCTGCGCAACCAGGTGCGCGGCGACCTCAAGCGGTTGCACCGCGAGGTCCCGGTCACCACGATCTACGTCACCCACGACCAGACCGAGGCGATGACGCTCGGTGACCGGCTATGCGTGATAGCCGGCGGCGAGATTCAGCAGATCGGCACGCCCGACGAGATCTACAACCGTCCGGCCAACACCTTTGTTGCGGCGTTCATGGGCAGTCCCCCGATGAACCTCATCGCCGCCGAAGTCCGCTCGGGAATGCTGCACGTCGGGGACACCACCGTGACCTCGGTGCCGACCTCCGACGGCGCGGTGACGGTCGGTGTCCGTCCGGAACATCTGCAACTGCACACCGGCTCCGCGGAGGGACTGCTGCCCGCCCACGTCGATTTCATCGAGCCGCTGGGCAGCCACGTGCTGGTGACCGTGCTCGTCGACTGCGGTGCCGCGGAAGCCACCCGGGTGATCGTCCACGCTCCGGCAGGTTTTGACTACCCGGCAGGCTCCCGGATCGGCCTGGCGATGCCGCCGGAACGGACGTACTTCTTCGACGCCGCAACCGGCAACGTCCGGCCCAGCCACGAACGCATCACGCTCTGACACCCCGCTCACCGGGAGTCACTGTTGCTTCGCCCACCGGCACCGATCACAGTGGGCAGGAGCGACAAAGGAGGCCGATGAGCGCGCAGTTCGATGAAGTTGTCGATGTCATCGTGGCCGGTTCGGGCGGCGGAATCACCGGCGCCTACACCGCGGCCCGCGAGGGGCTGTCGGTAGCACTGGTGGAGGCCACCGACTTCTTCGGCGGGACGACCGCCTACTCCGGCGGCGGTGGCATGTGGTTCCCCTGCAACCCGGTGCTGCAGCGCGCAGGCAGCGACGACACGATCGAGAAGGCGCTGAACTACTTTCACGCCGTCATCGGCGACCGCACTCCGCTCGAGCTGCAGGAAACCTACATCCGCCGCGGACCTGGGCTGATCGAATATCTGGAGGCCGACGAGCACTTCACCTTCAGCGTGTTGCCCTGGCCGGACTACTACGGCAAGGCGCCCGACTCCCGTGCCGACGGCATGCGCCACATCGTGGCCGCGCCGATCCGCGGCGAAAAGCTCGGGCCCTATGCGGGTTTCGTGCGCGGGCCGCTCGACCATGACCGGCTCGGCACCCCCGCACCGGACAAGCTCGTCGGCGGCCGAGCGTTGATCGGCCGGTTTCTCGCCGCGTTGGCGGGCTACCCCGACGCCGCGCTGTACCGCAATGCGGCGCTGACCGAGCTGATCACCGAAGACGGCCGGGTGGTCGGCGCCGTCGTACAGCGCGACGACAGCCCGGTGCGGATCGGCGCCCGGCGCGGGGTGTTGTTGGCCGCAGGCGGATTCGAGCACAACGCCGCACTGCGGGAGGCCTACGGGGTGCCGGGTGTGCCGCGCGACAGCATGGGCGGACCGGGCAGCACGGGCGCGGCACTCGAGGCGGCGATTCGGGCGGGTGCGGCCACCGATCTGATGGATCAGGCGTGGTGGTCTCCCGGCCTCACCCATCCCGACGGCCGCTCGGCGTTCGCGTTGTGGTTCACCGGCGGCATCTTCGTCAATCAGGCCGGGCAGCGGTTCGTCAACGAATCCGCGGCATACGACCGGATCGGTAGGGAGATCATCCGCGAGATGCAGGCCGGCCGCCTCGACCTGCCGTTCTGGATGGTCTATGACAATCGCGAGGGCGAGGTCCCGCCCGTCAAGGCCACCAACGTCTCAATGGTCGACACCGACGACTACCGGGCCGCCGGATTATGGCGCAGCGCAGGCACTCTGGCTGAGCTGGCTGACGTGATCGGGGTGCCGTCCGACGCGCTGGAAGACACCGTCGCCCGCTACAACGCGATGGCGGCCACCGGCGCCGACACCGATTTCGGGCGCGGCGACGAAGCCTACGACCGGGCCTTCTCCGGAGGCGAATCCCCGATGGTGCCGATCGACACGCCGCCGTTCCACGCCGCCGCGTTCGGCCTGTCCGATCTCGGCACCAAGGGTGGTCTGCGCACCGACATCCGAGCCCGAGTGCTCGACGAATCCGGCGAACCCATCCCGGGCCTGTATGCCGCGGGCAACACCATGGCGGCCGTCAGCGGGACCACCTATCCGGGTGGTGGCAACCCGATCGGAGCATCGATGTTGTTCAGCCACATCGCCGCATTGGATATGGCCGACGCCGTCAGGTCTGCTTGACCAGCTTGAACGGCATGCTGATGTAGAGCGGAAGGCTGCGCCCGCAGGCACCGGACTCGCCGGTGGTGCCGTCCTCCCCCACGAGGATGTTGGAGGTCGGGTCGGACTGGTCGCCGCCCGGGGTGACGCCGTGGAACCGGAACACCTGAAGTCCGGGGGCCGACGTGCCGTCCTGGCACGGCATCCAGTCCGGGATCACCCGCTTGACATACCACTCACCACCGGTCTGGTAAATCGGTGCCGTCCAACCGAAGTCGCTGGAGACGGTGCCTGTGCATTCCGTCGGATAGCTGCACTGCGAGGAGATCGTCCACGTGCTGCGCAGGCTCTTCTCGTCGTGATACACGTCGTTGGTGGTGGCCCACTCCCCATTGGACGTCGCGGTGAAGGTTCCGTTCAGTGCCCACTTGTCGTTCGCGCCTGCCGTGGCGGGATATGACACGGCCGCGAACGCCAGAGCGGTCAGCGCGGCAACGCTGATGGGTAACCGTGACCTACGCATGTGGACTCTCCCCTGATCCGTGGTCATGTCGTCGGCAACAGGTCTTTCCAAGACCGGTCTCCGTGGGGCTGCACCAGATCGGTCTGCCGGAACACGTTGCCGTCCGGCGTGGCGTATTGCCCGGTCGCGGGATCGTAGGTGGCGATGGCAACCGACGGGCCGCCCGCCGAGTCCGGTGTGAACGCACTCGGCGCGACCGTGGGCGTACCCCCGGTGTCGGTGGGCGCGATATTCGGGACGTTCTGCGGCGCTGGGGCCGCCGGAGGCGGTGCTGCGGGGGCGGCCGGCGCCGGCCCCGGCGGCATCGGAGTGCCCTGCAGTGGACCGTAAATCTGGTCGTTGAGCGTCACCCGGCTATCGAGCGGAATGCCTTGTGCCACCAGATTCGGGTCGAACGGGACAGGGCCGGTGGCGTGCTGTCGCATGGCCAGCGGCTCGTACGGCTTGTCACTCTCACACAACTCGGCCGTGGGCGCGCGTTTGCCGGGCTGCTCCATGCAGGGGTAGTTGCGGGCACCGCGGACACCGATCGGCGAGTCCTGCGGAAGCTTGCAGTACAGGCCGTCGGGAGTGTCGATATCGGACAGATCCTCCGGCGAGCGCCACGACGACGGCGGGAGGAATCCGACGGTGCAGGCCGGCGGATCGGAGATCCCGACGGTGAAGTCGCCCTTGGCCATACCGATCGGATTGTTGAACGGAGCGATCGACTGGATCGAGGCGATGTAGGGCGGGAGCAGCACCAGCAGCTGCTCGATCGACGGGTGATAGGTCACGCCGACCTGACCGAGGGTGGTCAGGTTGGCCAACAACACCGGCAACGTCGGCTTGACCTGGTTCAGCAGGGCGGACGCCTCGTCGGCGGCACCGGGACCATTGCGCAGGATGGCCCGCCACTGCGGGTCGTCGGTGACCAGTTGTCCGGTGATACCTGCCAGGCTGCGCGCCCAGGTTCGGATCGAATCGGTCGACGCCAGCTGTCCGTCGAGCAGCGGACGGCTGTCTTCGATCAGCGTTCGGGCCTGCTGCCCAGAGCTGTTGAAATCGGCGGACAATCGCGACGTCGAATCGGCCAGCGCGGCCAGGTTGTCGGCGGTGCCGTTCAGCGCCTTGAACGATTCCTCGAGCAGGTCGGGAATCCGGTCCTTGGGAATGCTCTTCAGCAGCGCACTGACCTGATCGAGCATCGGACCGACCGCCTGCGGAACGGTGGTGTCCTTCGCCGGAATCACCGAACCGTTCTGCAGATACGGGCCGGAGTCGGTCCGCGGGACCAGGTCGACATACTGCTCCCCGACCGCCGAGACGCTCAGCACTCGGGCCTGCAGATCGGCGGGAACCTTCGGGGAGGTGTCCAGCGACAGGGTCGCTTGGGCGCCGGTCCTGGTGGGTCGAACCTCGGTCACCTTGCCCAGCTGAACGCCGCGGTAGGTGACGTTCGAGAACTGGTAGAGCCCACCGGTTCTCGGCAATTCCAGGGTGACCGTCATCCGGCCGACACCAAGCAGCGTTCCCACCTGCAGGTAAGCCACCAGCATCACGCCGATGCCGACCACCGAGGCGATCGTGAAAATGATGAGCTGGTTGCGAACAAACCGTGTCAGCATGTCAGTTTCCCCCTCCGCTCGGCGGAGCTGCGTCCGGGGCTGGTCCGGGTAGCGGCCCTGTTCCCGAACCGTTCGCCACGGAGACGTCGGCGCTCAGCGCGGACTGCGACGTCGCCGCGCTCGGCACCGGGTCGACCAGCGGCGGGAGGTCCGCGATCTGGGCAGGCGTCGGAGTTATCGGCGCGTTCAGCGGGTCGTAGGTGTAGGTGGTGAACCACGGGTCACCCGGGGCGGGAACCAGTTTGGCGTTCTCGTCGCCCCATCGGGTGCCGATGAACAGTGAGCGCTTGAGCCGGGGCACCGTGAAGTCGAAGACGATGAACTGGTTCATGTAGTCGCCGCGGATCGCACGGTCGATGATGCTCTGGGTATACGGGAACGTCGGCAGGTAGGCCAGCGCGGTGTCCAGCTTGGGCCCGACATCGGCCAGCGCCTTCAACGTGGGCTCGAGGTTCTGCAGGTTACGGACCAGATCGGCGCCCGAGTCGTTGATCAATCCCGTTGCCAGATTGGAGAAGTCGCGGAACTTGGTCAGCGCGGTGACGATGCGGGGACGCTCGTTGACCAGGACGTCCAACGCGGGCGGAATCCTGTTGAGCGCGTTGGTGAGGACCTCTTTCTGACCGGCGAACGTACCGGCCAGATTGTTCAACGAGGTGACCGCGGCGTTGATGCTGTCCCGTTGATCGGCGAGCAGGCCCACGAAATCGTTCAACCGGGTCAACAGATCCCGAATGTTGCTCTCGCGTCCGCTCAGCGCGGCGCTGAACTCGCGGACGATATCGCCGATCTGGCCGAGCCCTCCGCCGTTCACGACAACCGAGAGCGCCGACAGCGTCTGCTCGGTCGACGGGTACGTCGAGGAGCGGTTCAGGCCCAACGTCGCGCCGGGCTGCAGGACCCCGGTGGGGGCCTGTCCCAACGGTGGGTTGAGGGCCAGGTGCATCGAGCCGA
>JAEZIA010000001.1 GCA_023416315.1 Actinomycetes bacterium | reverse complement strand
GGCTGAGGGGCTACGGGTGCTTGCGCTGCGTCGTAAGTCGGTGCGGCGTGGGCGGTTTCGAAGATCGGGGCGGCTGCGGGTGTGGTGGGCGCCATCGGGGGCGGGGCCATGCTCTCGGTGTGTAGCGGGGCCTGCGGTTGCATCGCGTGCGCCGCACTGCTGGAGAGCGCCTCGGTGCCTGCCGACATCGGCGTGCCGGTTTGGGAGCCGGCGTTGAAGTTCTGCGCGAAGCCTTCGGGGGAGAGGGCGTTGGTGGGGGCGGAGCTAATCGGGGATTGCGAAGTGGCGACGTTGGGCAGTGAGGAACTTCCCACGCTGGGACCGCCTACGCCACTGCTTCCGCCGCCTGCAACAGTAGATGGCAGGCTCGATTGCGGGACGGTGGGTACGGAGCCCGCGCGAAGCGCTCCCGAGGTGTCTCCTACCTGACTGGTCGCGGAGACGTTTGAGTGCAGCGCCGGCTCGGAAGCGCCCTGCGCATGCACTGAATTGCCTGCGTTGACTACTCCGAAGGGCGCATCGTCGGCATGAAGTGGAGTGGGGCGGGTGCCACTAGGGGCATCAGTCGCTGACGTTTTCCCAGTACCAACGAGGGAGGAAATGCCTCGGCTCTCTGTCGCGGCTCCCTGTACTCCTGGGCCGGGCGGTCCGAGCTCTCCGTGAGCGGAGTCGCCTCCGGACATAGCATCTGCCGGTCCGCCGGTCCCGGTCGGAAAGTGCGATTCGGCTTTCCCAAGTAGAGAACTCACCTGCTGCCGGACGGAGGCTTCATTCGGAGACCGAAATGCCTGCTCGAGGTCGATTCCGTTGCTCTTGGCGAATTCACGTGCGGACGCATGGGAGTCTTGGCTGTCGAGTACTTGCTGAATAGCGCCGAACACACTGTCGCAGTGGCTAGCCGCCCGGCTATTCGCCTGCGCTTGTGCTTCCATAACCGTGCTGACGATCTTTGCGAGTTTGGCCGGTGCCGGTTCCTTCGACCGTTGGATCTCGTCAATCACTGCGTTGCCTTGCTGCGCAATCTCGCTCAGCTGTGTTCTCAGATGCTGCGTCGACCGATGCGCTGCCTCATACGAACGTTGATTAGCGCCGTTTCTGTCCGAAATGCTTCTGGCGCTGGTCTGGCCCGTCTTGAACGCCTCACGGGTGTCCTCGGCCGTAACCCCTTCTTGCTCACCTAGAGGGCCATTCTGAATCGACTGCAGCAGATCGGCGTAGGCGTCGAATCCTGTGCTAATCGATCCGCGATTCGCGGCGGCCGAGGTTAGCGTCGCGAGGGACGTGACCGCCGGCCATTGATGGCCGACAAGTAATGACGACCACTCGCCAGGAGGTAAGTCGCTCACTTGCATTCCTGCTTTATCCAGGCATCCGATGAATCTGCCTGCCTCAAGAACGGATCTAGTTCGGACTGCGATGCCTCGCCGAGTTGGTCGATCGCTATGTTCTGGAAGGCGTCCGCTGCTGTTCGTACATGTTCTCGGAGGTCCTCTGGCGTAGCGGGGTTGGCATCAAGTGTCCGCAATAGAAAACTGCTGCCTTCGCTCAAGGCCAGACGTACGTTCACGGCAACTGCAATGATGCCTGTGGGGTCGTCTCCGCCGTTCTTACTCCCAGTAGCATTCAACGCTCGATCAGTTCTGCCATACGCGTCGCACACGGCCTTCTTCGCGTCAGCCACTTCCTGATCGCTATACGTCTTCGCCGCGGGTGCCTCCGGCTTCGGCGCCGGCCGGAGCCACGCACCAATCGCGACCGCAACCGCGATCACCGCGATGACGATGGCGATGATCGTCGGCACCCGCGACGGACCTCCGGACGGCGCGGGTCCCTGCCACGGCGCTGGTCCTGCAGGCCCGGGTCCGTACGGCACTTGCGACATGTGGAAATGGTATCCCTTGCGTTTGCCGGTGCGCTATTCACTGAAAGGGTCGATACCCCCTCCGACCTGCTTGTACACGCAGTTCGTGAGCATTCCGGACGGTTGTCCAATCACCCCATTTCGTGGCGCACCGTTAGCTGGCCCAGACCCAACCGTCACCCAACCTTGACTTGACCCCGCCAAGACCACCCAGACACGATGAACCGATGCGCCGAGTCGTCGTCTCGCTCTCTGCTGCCTTCAGCGCGGCACTGCTCGCGCTGTCCTCGGCCCCGCCCAGCCACGCCGAGACCCCGTGGTTCCAGGCCAACGTCGGCAACGCCAGCCAGGTTCTGTCCGTCGTCAGCACCGGTGGCGCCACCGCCAAGATGGACGTCTGGCAGCGCGGCCCGGCCGGCTGGCAGCCGGTCCTCGTCGGCGTCCCCACCCACGTCGGGGCCAACGGCATGGTCGCGCAGTCCCACGACGGTGAAATGAAAACGCCCATGGGCATCTTCACCCTCGACTTCGCCTTCGGCACCCAGCCCAACCCTGGCGGCGGCCTGCCGTACGTCCAAGTCACCCGCGACCACTGGTGGGACGGCGACATGAAAAGCCCGACCTACAACACCATGCAGGTCTGCAAGAAAGCCGACTGCCCGTTCGACACCAACCCGGCCAGCGGCACCGAGAACCTCTACATCCCGCAGTACGCCCACGCAATCGTGATGGGCGTCAACAAGGCCCGCGTTCCGGGCAACGGCGGCGCCTTCTTCGTCCACACCACCGACGGCGGCCCGACTGCCGGCTGCGTGTCCCTCGACGACGACACCTTGGTCAAGATCATGCGCTGGCTTCAGCCCGGCGCACTCATCGCCGTCGCCAAATAACGCATCGAGCGTGCGGGATCTCGTTGATGATTTAGACGATCGTCAACGACAAGCCGCACGCTCGACGTACTACAGATCCTTATTGATCGCGGCGCCCGCGGTCGCCTTGAAGTTCAGCGCCTCGGTCGACATCGTGATCTCGTAGGTCCGGTCGTAGCCGGTCTTGCTGATCTTCCAGCCGTCCGCCGTCTTGCGGTAGCGGTCGTGGTAGAACGCCGCACCCTCCAGCACGAAGTTGAACTCCGGCACGATCACCCGGTCCTGCAGGTACCAGATGGCCTCGGCCTCATCGCCGTCGACGCTGATCTCGGGGTGGGTGACGCGATGCTCGGTGAGCACACCGGCGGGCATCGATTTGGTCATGAACTCCACCAGATCCTTGCGGTTGGTGAAGCGGTGCTCCTCGCCGAGCGAGGACCCGTAATCGCCGACGATGTCCTCAGTCAGGGTGTCGGCGAAGTCATCCCAATGCTTGGTGTCCAGTGCCCGCAGATAGCGGTACTTCACCTGTTTGATCGCCTCGATTGCGTCCGCATCAGCCATGCCGGTCATTGCAGCACACCGAATCAGTGGCCGGGGGCAGTTGTCCCGGTCACAATGTCGGCATGGTTGAACCGGACACGCCAGACGCTCCCGTCCAGCGATCCAACTTCATCGACGGCTTCCTGCGGTCGCCGTTCTCCGGCATCGCCCCGTGGATCCTTATGGCCATCATGTCGGGGCCCGGCCGGTTCGGGGAGTCCGCCGCCGCCGCTCTGGCTTTCACCCTCATCGTGATGTGGGCCGGCAGCCGGCGCGGCATCAAGGTGCACTCGCTCGAAGTCTTCGGCGCGGTGGTGTTCGCCGTATTCGTCGCCCTGGGTCTGTTCGGCTCGCCGTCGTTGATCAGCGTCCTGGAACTGTGGGCGGGTGAGATCACCAACGGGCTGCTGGCCGCCTACGCGCTGGTCACCCTTGCGCTCGGCCGGCCCTTCACCATCGCCTACGCCCGCGACACCGTCGACCCCGAACACTGGGACAGCCCGCTGTTCGTCCGGGTCAACTACATCTTGTCCGCGGTGTGGGCGGGCGCCTTCCTGATCAATACCGCGGTCGGCTCGATCGGCGACGCGGTCTTGCACGACGGTGACAACTTCTGGACCGGCTGGATCGTGCAACTTGCCGTCACCCTCGTCGCTGTCGCGATCACCGAGTTCTATCCGGACTACGCCCGCGCGAAATTCTTGGTGGCTAGTGGTGAATCCACTGAGCCGCCACCCTCTTTGGGAAAGCTGTGGGACTGGATGCCCGGCTTCGTCATCGGCATCGGCATCGCCGGCTGGGTCAGTGACGCGCTGCCGGCCGCGGCGGGCATTGTCCTGATCGTTGTCGGGGTGATCGCCGGTGCAGCCGTGCGAAAGTTGTTCCCCGACAACGACTCAGATCAGTGAAGGTGCTCGGCCTCGTAGCGCTGAGCGATAGCAACGAGTTCTTCGCGAACCGTTGACGGCGGCATAGCACTGATGCGTGCGTACATACGGCGACGCGTCATGGCCCGCTTCATGTTCTTGCGGAATTGCGCAATCGACGACATTGTTCTCAACTCCTTGTTGTCCCTGGGTCGGCAGGGGATTGGTTTGTATCGACGTTCAGCCAGCGGGGATCGCCCACTTGTCAGAACTAACGCCTCGATGCTCCTTGTTAATTTCATGTAAAGCAATTTTCACCATGTGAGATTGGCTACAGCAGAGCCTTTTTCGGCCAAAGCGCCGGTACTGCATGTGACGGCAGACACGGCACGCGGTCGGCAGTGACGGCGGTCGCGGCCTCAGTCCTGCAGATACCGGGTGACCATGTCGACCAGGACCTGACGTTCGCGCTGCCACTCGAGATGCGAGTCGAAGACCATTTCGACGAGCACCATTCCGCGCAGCGACGACCAGATCACTTCCACCACGCCGGGATCGTCACAGATGGCCTGCCCCAGCTGATTGATCGCGGTGTTGACCTCAAGCAGATGACGCCGGGCGCTCTCACCGAGCGTGCCGCGGGTCGCCCGCAAGATCTCCAGCGCCGCCAGTGAGGTCGGGCTGCTGTAGCAGCGGAACGCGGTGTCGACGACGACCTCGATCCGTTCGCGCAGTCCCAGATCGGCGACGTCGGCCTCGCCGAGGCTCTTCAGTAACCGGGACACGCCCTCGTCGACCACCGCCATCAGCAAACCGTTGCGGTCGCCGAAGTGGTACTGGATCACGCCCCAGGTGACCCCGGCGCGCTCGGCGACGTGCTTGGCGGTGGCGGCCGGAAAGCCTTCTTCGACCACGCAGCGGACGGTCTCGTCGATGATCAGGGCCCGGGTGTCGTCGCCCCGTTTGCGCGGCGCCCGGGTCTGCCGGGTGGGAGGAGTGCCGGGCGCTTTCACATCGTTGACTTTATAACATTGACACAGCTATGTTTCGCCGTATGAGCCAGCCCCTCAGCCGCTACGCCCAGTTGTCCCGGGCCGAACTTGCCACCCTGGTCCCCGAGCTGCTGCTGATCGGCCAGCTGATCGACCGTTCCGGCATGGCCTGGTGCATCCAGTCGTT
The DNA here is from genome assembly GCA_023416315.1 of Actinomycetes bacterium. GTDB lineage: Bacteria > Actinomycetota > Actinomycetes > Mycobacteriales > Mycobacteriaceae > Mycobacterium. The sequence goes on along the minus strand of JAEZIA010000001.1, from coordinate 12,990 downwards.
CGGCCGGCCGGAGATGCTGCAGATCGCCATCGAGGAGTGGGCCGGCGCCAGCCCCATCTACACCAAGCGCATGCAGAAGGCGCTGAAGTACGAGGGCACCGACATCTTCACGATCTTCAAGGGTCTGCAGCTCGACATCGGCGCCCCGCCGCAGTTCATGGACTTCCGCTACACCGTCCACGATCGCTGGCACGGTGAGTTCCACCTCGACCATTGCGGTGCCCTGCTCGATGTCGAGCCGATGGGCCCGGACTATGTCAAGGGCATGTGCCATGACATCGAGGACCCCACGTTCGACGCCACCGCGGTCGCCACCAACGCCAAGGCGCAGGTGCGCCCGATTCACCGCCCGCCGCGGACCCCCGCAGACCGGCATCCGCACTGCGCCTGGACCGTCATCATCGACGAGTCCTATCCGGAGGTGACCGGCATCCCAGCGCTGGACATCGTCGCCCAAACCAAGGCCGCCAGGTGGGACCTCGCGCCGATCGACCCGAATGACGAAGGCCAACCGGACTATTCGGGTGCGCTGCTGTCCGATGTCGACTTCGGTGCGTTCTCGCACTCCGCGCTGGTGCGCATCGCCGACGAGGTCGTGCTGCAGATGCACTTGCTGAACCTGTCGTTCGGCATCGCGGTGCGCGCCCGCGCCGGTGAGAACACCGAGCTGGCCACCAGCATTTGCACCAAGCAGCTCGTCGGCATCGCCGGCGTGGCGGCTGAACGGATCCAGCGAGCTCTTAAGCTGCCCAACGATTTCGACGGACTGACCAGGGTTCTCGAACTGCACCCGCTGTTCAACCCGGCCGGCTATGTGGTCGCCGAGGTCGAGGGCGGACGGTTGCACGTTCACCCGTCGCCCTCGCATGACGACGGGTCCTGGGTGTCGTTGTGCTCGCCGGCGTCGCCGGCGCCGTTGCAGGCCATCGCCACCGCCGTCGACCCGTACATCGCGGTGCGGATCTCCGGCACCGGCGACGACTGGACTGCCGAGTTCGAGAAGACCGACACCCCCACCAAGGATTCCCCCGAGGTGGAGGTCACCAAGTTCAGCCTGGGCGCCACGTTCGAGTTCCAAGAGCGTCGCTCGCTCCCGCTGACGGTGGTGTAGCCGGTGGCCTACCGCGTGGTGCAGTGGGGCACCGGAGCGGTGGGCGTCGAAGCCATCCGCGGCATCCTGGACCACCCGGACCTGGAATTGGTTGGCGCAAAGGTCTATTCGGAGACCAAGTCCGGGGTCGACGCCGGGGTGCTGGCCGGGCGGGACCCCATCGGCGTCGCCGCCGCGATCGACGTCGACACCGCGGGTGTGGATGCCGTCCTGTACGCTCCGCGTCATCCCTCGGTCGAGGACGCGGCCGCGATCCTGGCCTCCGGCGCCAATCTGATCACCACCGCGTTCGCGTTCCATCCCGCGCGGATGGCGGCCGACGACCGGGACCGGCTGCGGCAGGCCTGCGCAGACGGCAATAGTTCGCTGCACGGCACCGGACTGAATCCGGGCAACCTCGGTGTGGTGGTGCCATTGGCGCTCACCGGATTGTCACGGAGTATCGAGCACGTCAAGGTTCAGGAACGCGCCGACTGGTCGGTGTACGACAGCACCGACATCACCTTCGATCAGATGCACTTCGGCAGCCCCCTCGACGCCGTGAACGCCCAGACCGACGGGGTGCGGTTCACCAGTCAGCTTTTCCAGGAACAGGTTTGGCTGCTTGGCGACGCGTTGGGTCTCGGCGTCGACCAGGTCACCACCGACCTCGAGGTGATCCCGGCCAGCGCCGACCGCGACGTGTGTGGCCGTACCCTGCCCCGAGGTACGGTCGCCGGCCAGCACTGGCAGTGGACGGGTCTGCGTGACGGTGTTCCGGTCGTCGAGGTCGAAACCCTGTGGACGGTGGGCGAACCGCAGCCGCGGCATTGGCCCACACCGCAGCACGGCTGGACGGTGACGATCGAAGGGACACCGTCGATGCAGGCGCATCTGATGACGCTGGCCAGCTTTCGCCGCGATGTACCGCTCCACGAGCACGTCCGGTCGGCCAGCGTGGCGACGGCGATGCAGGCGGTGAACGCGATCGCCCCGGTGTGCCGTGCCGCCCCGGGCTTCATCACGATGGCCGACCTCCCGCTGCGCCTTTACCGATAGCTTTCGCCGACCGCGAAGATCAGTTTCTCGACGGGACCGCGAACTGCGCGCACACTGGCAGTTATGGACAACAACGGACCGTTCGGGTTCGACCCCGACGACATCGATCGCGTCGTGCGGGAGGCCAGTGAGGGCCTGCGCGACGCCTTCGGGCGATTCCTGAACAACTCAGGGCAGGGCGCCGGGTTTGGTGTGCTGTTCGACGAGTTCACCGGCCGCACGCGGCCGCGCTCGCAGCCCGAGACCGCGGGGGAGGCCGGCGACGGGGTGTGGGCGATCTACACCACCGATGCCGACGGTAAGGCCCACGTCGAGCAGGTGTACCGCAGCGAACTCGATGCGCTGCGCGCCAACAAGCACAACACCGACCCCAGCCGTAACGTCCGGTTCTTGCCGTACGGGATCGACGTCAGCGTCCTGGACGCCTCGGACAACGCCGACACCGCCGCGGACGACGCGGAGTAGCTACACCGTCAGGACCATGCGGTAGCGCGCACGGCCCTCATCCATCGCTGCGTAGGCCTCGGCGGCCTCGGCCAGCGGCCGCTCCTCGATGCGGGCGCGGACTCCGGAGAGCAGCGCAAAGTGCAGGGTGTCCTCGACGTCGGCCGACGTCCCGGACGGATGGCCGGTCACGCTGAAGTTGCCGAACAGCAGGTCACCCGGCGCGATCGGCAGCGGATCGAACGTAGCGCCGACAATCACCAGTTCACCCTGCGGTGCCAGGCCGCCCACGGTGGCCGCCATGGCCGCCGAGTTGGCGGCGGTCGCCAGCACCACCTGCACACCGCCCAGCGTCTGCAGTGCCTCGGCGACATTGCCCGCCGTGGAGTCGACGTAGTGGTGGGCGCCGAGTTCTTTGGCGTCGTCGGCTTTGCCCGCGCCGCGCGCGATCGCGACGGTCTCGAAGCCCATGGCGCGTGCCCACTGGATGCCGAGGTGGCCGAGTCCGCCGATGCCGAGAACCGCGACGCGGTCCCCGGCCACCGCGCGGGTGTGGCGCAGCGCGTTGTAGGTCGTGACGCCCGCACATCCCATCGGGGCGGCCTCGGCGAACGACAAGCCGTCCGGAATCCGGGCCAGCGCGGTGCGCGGCACGATGACCGACTCGGCGAAACCGCCCGGGTAGTTCCAGCTCGGCACCTGCAGGTTCACGCACTGCATGAACTGGCCCTTGCGGCAGGGCAGGCAGTGGTTGCAGTTGCCGCCGAACCAGCCGACCGCGACACGGTCGCCGACGGCGAATTCCTCTACGCCCGAACCTAATTCGGCAATGGTTCCGGCGATCTCATGGCCGGGGGTCACCGGCCAGGTCAAGTTCGGGAACGCGCCGTTGACGATGGCATGGTCGGTGCCGCACACGCCGCAGGCTTTGACCGCGACGCGCACGTGATCTGGTGGCGGCGAGGTGGTTTCCACCTCCACCAGATCCAACGTCTCCCCGGGGGTCTTCACGTGAATGGCGCGGTGGGTCGGCATGACCTAAACATAAGTCACCCGCAGCGTGCGCGGGTGATATCGCGTTCAGTCCAGAATGCGACGGGCGACGTTGGTAGTCACCAGGTCCAGCAGTTCGTCGGCCCGCCCGGCCAGGATCGTGCGGATCGCGTAGACCGTGAAACCCTTGGCCTGCTCGGCGGATATCGCTGGCGGAATGGACAATTCCTGTCGGGCCACCACCACGTCGACGAGTGCGGGGCCGTCGTGGGCCAGCGCGTCGGCGACCGCCTGCTCGAGATCGGCGGGGTGTTCGACTCGGCGTCCGAACAGTCCGACGGCCTGTGCGACGGCACCGAAGTCCGGATTCTTCAGTTCGGTACCGAAGTTCACCACCCCGGCGGCCTTCATCTCGAGTTCGACGAAGTTCAGCGACGAGTTGTTGAACACGATCACCTTCACCGGCAGGTTGTTCTGCACCAGGGTGAGTAGCTCGCCGAATCCCATTGTGAGGCCACCGTCACCGGCGAGGGCGATCACCTGGCGTCCGGGATGGGCGGTCTGCGCACCGATCGCATGCGGCAGCGCGCAGGCCATCGTTCCGTGGGTGAAGGACCCGGTGAGCCGGCGGCGGCCGTTCATGGTCAGGTACCGCGCCGCCCAGATCGTCGGCGAGCCGACGTCGAAGGTGAACACTGTGTCGTCGGCTGCGAGCCGATTGACCACTCCGGCAACGTATTCCGGTCGTATCGGGGTGCGGTCGCGGTCGTTTACGGCCAGTGCGTCCAGCGATTTGCGGGTGCGCCGATAGTGGTTGAGCGAATGGTCCAGGTGCGCTCGGTCCGCCTTCGGGGCCAGCAGCGGTAGCAGCGCACCGATCGTGTCCTTCACCGATCCGACGAGACCGAGATCGACCGCGGTCCGCCGGCCGAGGTGGCTGCCGCGGATGTCGACCTGAATGACCTGAGCGCTGTCGGGATAGAACTGCGAGTAGGGGAAGTCGGTGCCCAGCATCAGCAGCACGTCGGCTTCCTTGATGGCCTTGTAGCCGGAGGCGAAGCCGAGCAGTCCCGTCATCCCGACGTCGAACGGATTGTCGTATTCGATGTGCTCTTTGCCCCGGAAGGCATGCACGATGGGGGAATTCAGCGTTTGCGCGAGCTGGATCAGCTCGGCGTGCGCGCCTGCGGTGCCCGCGCCGCCCAGGATGGTCACCCGCGAGCCGGCGTTCAGGATGTCCGCCGCGCGACGCAGCGACGCGTCGTCGGGACGCAGTACCGAGCGCGTCGGCAGCACCGGCCGGGTGTTCCACTCGCGGTCGGGCAGCTTCGCCAGGAACACCTCACCGGGGATCACCAGGACCGCGACGCCGTTCTCTTCGATCGCGGTCCGCATGGCGATCTCAACCAGTCGCGGAGCCATCTCCGGTGTACTCACCAATTCGCAGTAGACGCTGCACTCGCGGAACAGTTCCTGCGGGTGCGTCTCCTGGAAGTAGCCGGTGCCGACCTCGCTGAGCGGAATGTGCGCCGCGATCGCCAGCACCGGGACGCGGGTGCGTTGGGCGTCGAAGAGGCCGTTGATCAAATGCGTGTTGCCCGGGCCGCAGCTGCCGGCGCACACCGCGAGCTGACCGGTCAGGGCCGCCTCGGCGGTGGCGGCGAACGCCGCTGTCTCTTCGTGGCGGACGTGCTCCCAGGTCACATCTTCTGAGCGCCGGATGGCGTCGGTGAATCCGTTGAGACTGTCGCCGGGCAACCCGTAGACGCGATTGATGCCGCTGGCTTTCAGCACCGCGATGAGATGCTGGGCGACGGTCGGCACAGCTGAAGTCTAGACCTCGGCGGCGATGGTGACCGGGCTGGAGGCGCGCACCGCGTGGTCGTCCTCGGTGCGGCGGCGATCGATGGCGAAGCACGCCAGGCTGGCCAGGAAGGCGACGGCGGTGATCCCGGCGGCCAGTGCCGACGGACCCGTTCCGCCAGGCCCCAACGTGCTCAGGAACAGTGCGAATGCCACGATCGCGGACAAATTCAGCATCAGACCTAGTGTGCGCAAAATTTCACCCGAAGCGCTATCCCCGTCGTACATCGTTGCTCCCCAGTGGTCGAGTGGTGCTGGCTTAATATCCCCGCCTGGAGGTCGCTCGAAACCACTACCTGCTAGCAGGAATTCCCGGATGGGTGTCAGCTGCAATGACGTCGCAGGTATGCGGCGGATTATCGGAGGTGTCACGCACTTCTGGAGTCGACGAAAGAAGCCGTCATGAGGAACTCCGTCATCATCGCGACCCTCACCGCCGCCCTCACCATGCTCGGGGTGGGTTCGGCAGGCAGCGCCGCCGCAGCCGACACCGCGCCGGCTTGCCCGACGGCCTATCAGTGCCTGCAGACCGGACCCGACCCGACCGTGCCCTACGGCACCGACCCGACCGTGCCCTACGGTGTCGGCCAGTGGAACAACGCGGTGCCGTTCGGGAGCGGTTCGAGTTCCGATACCGGTGGCGCCTATTAGGACGGCGCCCTTTAGAAGCGAGGGTGGTGGCAGGCCGCAAAATGCCCCGGCTCAAGTTCGGCGAGCGGCGGCTCGTCGGTGCGGCAGATATCGGTGGCGTATGCACAGCGCGTGTGGAAGCGGCAGGCCGGTGGCGGGTCGATCGGGCTCGGCACATCTCCTTCGAGAGTGATGCGTTCGCGGGCGGCGTTTCTGCGCGGGTCGGGTATCGGGACAGCCGAGAGCAGTGCATTGCTGTAGGGATGCAGCGGATGCTCATAGAGCCCGTCGGCGTGGGAGTGCTCGACGATCTTGCCCAGGTACATCACCGCGACGCGATCGGAGACGTGTCGCACGACGCCGAGGTCGTGAGCGACGAACAGATAGGACAGGCCGAACTCGTCCTGTAGGTCTTCGAACAGGTTCACAATCTGCGCCTGCACCGACACGTCCAACGCCGACACCGGCTCGTCGGCGATGATCAGTTTCGGTTGCAGTGCGAGCGCGCGTGCGATGCCAATGCGCTGCCGTTGCCCGCCGGAGAACTCATGCGGATAGCGGTTGTAGTGCTCGGCTTGCAATCCGACTCGCTCGAGGAGTTCCTGCACGCGTCGGCGGGCCTGTGCTCCGCTGGCCAGGCCGTGCATTTCGAGAGGATCACCGATGATCTGGCCAATCCGCTTACGGGGATTCAGCGAGGCGAACGGGTCCTGGAAGACCATCTGCATCTGGCGGCGCAGTGGTCGCAGATCGCGGCGGGAGCGGCCCACCAGCTCTTGGCCTTCGAAGCGCACCGAGCCCGACGTCGGCGACACCAGCTGCAGGATCGCCCGGCACAGTGTGGACTTGCCACAACCGGATTCGCCTACCAGGCCGAGCGTTTCGCCTTCATTCAGGGTGAAGCTGACTCCGTCGACGGCACGCACCCGGGCCACTTCGCGGTCTATTACAGTTCCGGACTTGATCGGGAAATGCTTGACGAGGTCGGTGACCTCCAATAAGGATTCGCCCGTCATCGGTTCGCCGCCTTCTCCTCGGGCGACAGCCAACACCGGTCCAGGTGGGTCGGGTTGCCGGTTCGGGTCTCCAGAGTCGGTGGCTGCGAGCATGTTTCGAAGGCATACTTGCAACGCGCGGCGAACCGGCACCCGGTGGGCGGGTTCAGCAGCGACGGCGGCGAGCCGGCGATCTGCGGCAACCGGTCCGGCCGGGCTTCGTCGAGGCGGGCGATCGACCCCAGCAGGCCCCAGGTGTAGGGGTGCTGCGGGCGGTAGAAGAGCTCGTCGAGTGGCGCGTCTTCGACGATCTGCCCGGCGTACATGACGACCACCCGGTCGGCGAGTTCGGCAACGACTCCGAGGTCGTGGGTGATCAGCACCACCGACAGGTTGCGGTCGCGGTTCAATGTATCGAGCAGGCGCAGGATCTGGGCTTGGATGGTGACGTCGAGTGCGGTGGTGGGTTCGTCGGCAATCAACACCTCGGGCTCCAGCGCCAGCGCCATCGCGATCATCACACGTTGGCGCATCCCGCCGGAGAACTCGTGCGGGTAGTCGCGCACTCTGCGCTCTGGATTTGGGATGCCGACCGAGCGGAGCAGGTCGACCGCTTGGCTCAGCGCAACGGATTTCGAGACGTCGCGATGCGCGCGGATCATCTCGACGATCTGGTCGCCGACTCGGTACACCGGGTTCAGCGACGTCATCGGGTCCTGAAAGATCATCGCGATGTGTTCGCCACGCACACTGCGCATTTCGGCGTCGGAAAGTCCGGTCAGCTCGCGGCCCTCGAACTGCACCGATCCGCTGATCCTGGTGTTGGGTGAGCGGGTGAGACCGATCAGCGTCTGAGCGGTGACGCTCTTGCCGCTGCCGGACTCGCCGACGACAGCGACCACCTCGCCGGGCGTGACCTCGAACGAGACACCGTCGACGGCCTGCACGACACCGCCCTCGGTAGCAAAACTGACCCGGAGATCGGTGACGGTGAGAATCGGGCTCATGCAGGCGCTGCCTCTCCGAGGCGGATCCGAGGATCCAGGACGGCGTACAGAATGTCCACGACAGTGTTGAACAGCACGATGAAGAAGGCGCCGAACATGGTCACGGCCATCAGCGGCGGCAAATCGAGCTTGCCGATCGCCTGACCCGCGTACAGACCGACACCGTTGAGATTGAACACGGTTTCGGTGAGGATGGCCCCGCCACCGACGACCGCACCGAAGTCCAGACCGAACAGCGTGACAATCGGGATCATCGAGTTGCGCAGCACATGACGAATGCGCACCTGCCGCTCACTGATTCCCTTGGCGCGAGCGGTTCGCACATAGTCCTCGTTCATCGCGTCGAGCATGTTGGAACGCAGGACCCGACTGTAGAACCCGACGTAGAGCACGGCCAGCGTTATCCACGGCAGGATTAGGTGATACAGCCAGTCGAGTGGATCCTCGGTCAGTGGCACATAGCTTCCGGTCGGGAACAGCTGCACCTTGAAGCTGAAGTAATACAGCAGGATTGCCGCCAGCCAGAACACCGGCATCGAGATACCGACGAGCGACAGGATCGTCAGCGCCCGGTCGGTGAACCGGCCTGCGTGCACCGCACTGAGGTAGCCGAACCATACCGCCAGTGCCATCCACAGCGCCGCCGCGCCGATGGTGAGCGACAGGGTGGCGGGTAGGCCATTCCAGATTTGCTGTGCCACATTCTGATTGCTGGCATACGAGGTGAGTTCGCCGGTGAAGATCTGCTTCATCATCGTCAGGTACTGCACCGGCAGCGGCTGGTCGAGTCCGAGATCCGCGCTGACCCGGGCGATCAACGCGGGATTGGCATTCTTGCCTGCGATGCGCGCTGCCGGATCGGAGTTGGGAATGACGTTGAAGATCAGGAAGACGATCACCGAGATGGCGAACAACACGGCGATCATGCCGATCAGTCGGCGTGCGATGAACCGAACCATGGGTTAGTGCTCCAGTCGGATCTTGGCCCGCGGGTCCAGTGCATCGCGCAGTCCGTCACCGAACACGTTGAGTGACAGCACCGTCAGCACAATCATCAGGCCGGGCACGATCGTCAGATGCGGAGCGGTGTAGATGGTTTGATACCCGTCAGCGATCATCGTGCCCCACGAGGCATTCGGCGGCCGCACACCCGCTCCGAGGAACGACAGTGCCGACTCCAACAGCATGTTGTTGGCGATGTTGAGGGTGAAGAACACGATGATGGTCGACACGATGTTGGGCAGCAGCTCGGACACCATGATTCGCACGGGGCCCTTCCCCTGGGCCACAGCGGCTTCCACGAACTCCTTCTCCCGCAGTGCCAGGATCTCGCCGCGGATCGGCCGGGCCATGTAGGGCACGTAGACACAACCGATGATGAGGATCGGAATCCACAGCGAATCGCCGGCAATCTGCAGACCGCCGATACTGAGCCCACCCAGCGCGAGCGTGGTGCCAAGCGCGATCCCGAGCAGCAGAACCGGAAACGCCCACACCACGTCGAGGATTCGGGAGAGCACCGAGTCGATCCAACCGCGGTAGTAGCCGGCGAGCATGCCGACAATGACGGCGAGCAGCGTGGTGATCAGGGCGGCGACAACGCCGACGTAAATCGAGGTCCGGCCGCCGTACATCAGTCGCACCATGACATCGCGACCGTTCTGGTCGGCGCCCAGCAGATAGCGGCCGCGAAGTCCTGGGCCCAGGGGTGTTCCGTCGGTGGAGACGATGTTGGTCTGTTGACCGTCGATCAGAATCTTGTCGGTGATGTGATTCTGGTTCGGCCCGGTGTGCGCGACGTGATCGGCCCACAGCGGGGCGGCCAGGCAGAACGCCACGATCAACAGAAACAGTACCCCGAAGCCCAGGGCAACCTTGTTGCGCCGCAGTCGGATCCACGCCAAGTACCAGGGGCTGTGGCCCTGGGTGGCGACCGGAGTAGCCATTACTTGAGCGCGAACGAGGTGTAATCCTGGTTGAACAGCAGATGATGATAGGTCTTGTCGAAGTCCATCCGGTCAGAGACGAACGTGGAGAACTCTTCGTTGCCGTACGGGGCCCACACAGCCTGTTCCATATAGGCCTTGTCGAGGGCCGCGTACTGCTTTTTCACATCGTCGGTAAGTTGTTGGGTCTGCAGATCGTTCTGCTTGGCATCGAGGTCAGGAAAGTTGGCCTGCGAAAAGTTGTTGCTGTTCGTGGGCAGGATGCTGGCGCCGTTGAGCAGTGGTCGGAAGAAGTCGTCGGGGTGCGGGAAATCCTGGAACCAGTCCGCGAACCCGGTGTCCAGGTCCGGCGTCGAGGTGTTGCCGATCGTGGTGAAGTACACATCCCCGGAGATCACCTTGAGCTGAGCGTTGAAGCCCAACTGGGTGAGCAGGTCGTGGTAGTACTCGCCGATCCGCTTACGGTCCGGTTCGTCATCGGTCCAGACGGTGATGTCCTTGTCGACCGGATTTGCCTCGGCAAGAAGCTGTTTCGCTTTGTCGAGATCGGGGCCGGGATACAGCTTGTACTCTTCGTAGCCGGGCATGCCGGGCGGCAGAATCTGCTGCGTTGGGTGCAGTCGGCCGCCGAATACCCGGTTGAGCGCTTCCGGGTCGATCGCGTAGTTGATGGCCTGACGAACCCTGATGTCGTTGAACGGTGCCTTCTGGTTGTTCATCCAGAAGTAATAGGTGTTGATCGATTCCTCCAGTCGGAACCGGTTGCCGTACTTGGCCTTCACCTCGGGCAGGCGGTCGGCGTCCGGCGGATCGGTCATGAAGTCGATCTGATTCTGCTCGACGCCGGTGACCTGGGACGAGTTGTTCTTGTTCTGGGTGACGGTGATCTTATCGACCTGTGCGTCGGCGACCTCGGCGGCACCTGCGTCCTTGACGGTGTGGAATTGTGGATTGCGTTCCAGTGTCAAAGTATTGGGCGCATCCACCTTCGTGATCACGAACGGTCCGCTGGACGGCGGCGGGTTGTTGGTGACGTCCTTGTCGAGCGTGGTGGTCGGCGGCACTGGGGCGGCGAACATCAGCGCCAGGACGTGGTCGAACGTGCCGTTGGGCTTGTCCAGCGTGATGGTGATATCGCCGGTTGCGTCGTCGGTGGTGATTCCACTGATCGTGTCCGATTTGCCGTCCGCGAAATCCGTTGCGCCGATGATTCCTTCGTAGAACACCGAACCACCGGAGTTCGCCTTGAACAGCCGCTTGATGGCGTAGGTGAAGTCGGAGGCTTTGATCGCGGTGCCGTCGGAATACTTCATGTTCGGCCGCAGCGTCAGTTTGTAGGTCTTGCCGTCCGGCGAGACCTGCGGCATGTCCTTGGCCAGAGCGGGAACGATATCGGTGCCTGCTTCCCCCTTTTGGTGCTTGTAGGTCAGCAGTGGGGTGTACACGTTCCAGAGCACTTCCCAGCCTTCGACGGTGTACGACAGCTGCGGGTCGACGTAGTCCGGGAACGACGTCATCGAGACATTGATATCTCCACCCTGACCGCCACCACCGGTCTTACCACCGCACGCGCCGACGCCGAAAATGCCTACGGCAGTAAGACTTCCGATAGCGACGATTTTGCGCAGCTTCATACCGCTCCCAAGGTTCGACTGGCATTCAGGCAGGGGTGAATCGTGAGGACACTCTGCCGCAACTCTTAGATCTTGGGGGTAGAACGGCGGGTCCGCATCCGATGCGCACCGCGGTAACCGCCTTCTCGGCCCAAAGCGCAACAGCACAAAGAGTTGCTGCCTGGGAGTTTACTGTGGGTCCGCTTCGGCAACCCGCAGGGAGTTTCGCGACAGCCGCGGCTTATCAGCTGGTTCTCAAGTAGGACTAGCGATTTGCCAGTTTGCGTCCGGCGTGCCGGAAAAAAATTTAGGCGGTGGCTAGGCCGGAGCGTCCGGGAACGTGCAGTAAGCCCCTGGGGTCCAGCTCATCCCACGCTGCGGCGAAGATCTCTTCCTTGCGCGCCTGTGCCTCGGCCTCGCGGTTCAGCAGGTCGGCGATCTGGTCGTACCCGTAGTACAGGATCGACAGAGGCGTGGTGGCGAGCACCAGGTTGTTGATCGCGATCTGCGCGGCGGTGCGATTGCCGGTAGCCGCCTGGACGAACGCGGGCAGCAGGTTGGCGATCGAGACCGCGGTGTTCAGGCCGGGAACCATCTGCGAGATGCGCCAGCTGGCCTCGTAGAGTTCGCGCACGATCGGGCTGATGTCGGCCGGAAACAGGCCGAGCAAGGCCTGTTGGCTGGCATAGACGGCGTTCGGCATCCCAATCGGCCGCGGGTCGTCGGCGCGGAACGGATCGGATGCGGGGTCGGGCGATTCGACGTCGTCGTTGGCCGTCGGTGTCGCGGCGGCTGTGAGCTTGACGGCGGCCGCCGGCTCGACCTCCTCCTCGGGGCCGTACGGCGGTGGAGTGGTCGTCGACAGCGGCAGCCCGGCTTCGCCTCGGTTATGGAACAGCGCGAACAGGTCGATGACGTTCCATGCCGTGGCGATCGCCCAGGTCTGCAGCCTCAGCGCCGGCTCTTCCAGGTTGAGGACGTCGGCGATCTCGTTGTAGCCGTAGTACAGCACCGCGACCGGGTGGATCGTGACGATCAGGTTGTTGATGACACGCTGGGAAGCGGCCTTGTCACCCTGGAACGCGAGGGGCAAGTCAGTCACGATGTTGGTCAGCGGAACGACGACGTTGACCCACGGGATCATCTGGGTCAACCGGTAGCCGAGCTCGAATCCTTCGCGCGCAACGGGTTTGACGAGGTCGGGGAAGATGGCGATGAAGGACTCCTCAAGAGTCCAGATCGGGCCCGGCATGTCCTGCGGGCGCGGCTCGGGCGGCAACGGCCGGAACGGGTTCGGGCTCCACGGGACCGTGGCGTTGGCGATGGCGCCCGCGGCGGGTGTCGTCGCGG
>JAEZIA010000338.1 GCA_023416315.1 Actinomycetes bacterium | reverse complement strand
CGGACGTGACCGGCGTGGTGACCCTCCCCGAGGGCACCGAGATGGTGATGCCCGGTGACAACACCGACATCTCCGTCAAGCTGATCCAGCCCGTGGCCATGGACGAGGGCCTGCGGTTCGCGATCCGTGAAGGTGGCCGCACCGTCGGCGCCGGCCGGGTCACCAAGATCATCAAGTGATCTAGGTACAGTCGCACGAAGCGGCGCTCACCTTCGGGTGGGCGCCGTTTTCGTTTGTGCGGACCTTCCCGCGGCGCTGGTGACCCGGTGCTACGCTTCGGCATCTCAGCGCGGGGTGGGCCGTGGACGACAGTGACTCCCAAGATGTTCAGCGATACCCGCCGTCGATTCTGATCGCCGGCGCGGCGCTGGTCGCCGTGCTCAGCAGCATCGTGATCTCGGTGCTGATGGTCAGCGCCGCCAGCGATGACATCGCGCCCTCACCACCGGCACCTCGTATCCACCGGAGTGCGATCCCGGCCACGCCTACCCGGGTGCTGCCGGAGCCCGTGGCCACGAACAATCTCGAAGAGTTCATACACCATCTGACCCCCCAGTTGCCGGAGCTCGACCGTCTCCTGCGGGGACCTTGATGCGTAGTGAGCAGGGTATTCGCAACCCGTCCGAAGACGCCGAGTTGGCGTTAGTCTGATCGCGACATTGCTGGCCGAGAGGGGATGGCAAATGTTGGCGCGGTATCTCAAAGCGCAGTTGACGGTGCTGCTGTTCGGCGGCCTGGTCGGCCCGATCTTCCTGATCGTGTACTTCGCCCTCGGGCCGGTCGCCCGGCCGTATATCGGCTGGATGTTCTGGGTCGGGTTGTTCATCACCGCAGCCGACGTCCTGGCCGCGCTGTGGCTGACCAACGCAGGCATCAAATCGGCGACCCGACACGAGGAACTCAGCCAGCGCGGCGTGCTGGTGCTGGCACAGATCACCGGGATCTCCGATACCAACTGGTTTGTCAACGACCAGCAGATGATTAAGGTCAACCTGCATTTCGAGGTGCCGGGGTATCCAGGCTTTGACACCCAGGAGACCATGGCCTCGAGCCCCACCCGGATGCAGATCCTCAACGCCCACAAGCTGGTTGCGCTCGTCGAGCCAGGTACGCAGAGGTACGAAATCGATTGGGATGCAAGCGCATTGATTGCCGGTGTAGTACCTGCGCAATTCACGGTCGCCGAGGACAACCAAACCTATGACCTGCGTGGGCAGGCCGGTCCGCTGATGGAAATCCTGCACATCCTACGGGCCAACGGCATTCCCATGAACGGCACCATCGACATCCGGTCCAACCCCGTTGTGCGGCAACAAGTGATGGCCGTCGTCCGTCGCGCGGGAGCCGGACAACCCGCGGCAGCGCAGGCTGCCCCAGCGCCGGCGGCGCCGCCGTCGTATGTACCACGGATGCCTGATGTTTCGACTGCGCAACGGTTACAGGAACTCGAGACCTTGCGTGCCACCGGCACCATCACCGAGGCCGAATATGCCGCCAAGCGGCAACAGATCCTCACCGAGTTGTAACGGACAAATGCTATTACTTGTCCAGTCAAGGGCGTAGCTTGTGATGGATGTCGCCCGGGGATCTGGGGGAACGGGGAAGCGAAGGCGGGGATCTCGGATCACCCGCTGAGCCTTCGTCGCCGTCGGTGCTCGATGCCGTCACACCATTGATCGCGCTTGCCGTCCTGATCGCTGCCTCGCTGGCACTGTTCGGGCTGGGCGCACTCGATGGTCCGATCCAGGTCGCATTGGTCCTGTGCTGCGCGGTAGCGGCCCTGATCGGGATGAAGAACGGACACCACTGGACGGCCGTGCAGGAGGCCGGGCAGGGCGCGTTGTCGTCGATCACCGCCGCCCTGTTCATCTTGTTGGCCGTGGGCGCACTCATCGGCACCTGGAATCTGTCCGGCACCATCCCGACGTTGGTGTACTACGGAATTCAGGTCCTCGCGCCGAGCTACTTCTACGTGGCCGTCGCCGTGATCTGCGGCGTCGTCGCACTGTCGATCGGCAGTTCGTGGACCACCGCGGCCACCATCGGGGTCGGGCTGGTCGGGGTGGCCGGCGTGCTCGGTGTGTCGACGGCGATCACCGCGGGCGCAGTGATTTCGGGTGCCTATCTCGGCGACAAGCTCTCGCCGCTGTCGGAGACCACGATCCTGACCTCGCAGATGGTCGGTGTCGACCTCTACACCCACATCCGTGCCCAAGTGTGGAGCTGCGGACCGGCTTTCGTGATCGCCGCCGTCGGATTCACCATTGTCGGCATTGCCGGTCCGGCGCCGCACAATTCGGTCGGCGAGGACATCGAACTGGCGAAGCTGGGCGACATTTTCTGGATCACCCCGTTGAACCTGCTGCCGTTGGTATTGCTGGCGGTGCTGTCCATCCGGAAAGTGCCAGCTACATTGGCGCTGTTGGCTTCTGCGTTGTTCGCCGGGCTACAGGCCTGCATCCTGCAGGCCGATGTGGTCGCCGGCTTCGCGCGCTCCATCGGCGGCAGCCACGACGTGATTGTCGGCTCCATCCAAGCGGTGTGGAAGACGATGGCCAACGGGTTCTCCACCGAGACCGGCATCACCGACATCGATCGGCTCCTGTCGCGCGGCGGCATGGATTCCATGCTGCTGACCATCTGGCTGATCATCGCGGCCGTCACGTTCGGTGCGCTGCTCGAACAACTCGGCCTCATCGACCGGTTGGTGGTGCCGATGATCGAACGCGCGTCATCGCGCGGGCGGCTGTTCCTGACGGTGTTCGGATGCGGGTTCGGCCTCAATGTCGTTGCCGGTGACCAGTACATCGCCTTGGTGTTGCCGAGCCGGATGTTCCGCGCCGAATTCGCCCGCCGCGGGATGGCGCCGCAGAACCTGTCCCGGCTCGCAGCCGACAGTGCGACCGTCACCTCGCCACTGGTGCCGTGGAACTCCTGCGGGGCCTTCATGAGTGCCGTGCTGGGCGTGTCCACGCTGGCCTATTTCCCGTTCGCGTTCTTCAACTACCTCAGTCCCGCGCTGAGCGTGCTCTATGGCTTCACCGGGTTCAAAGTCGTTCCCGCCGAGGCACAGCCAGAACCGGAGGTAGATCGATGACCAGTACCGAAGCAGCAGTCGAAGGTCGCGAGCAGAAGGTCAGCCTTCCGACGCTGACCGCCATGGTCATCGGCTCGATGATCGGTTCCGGGGTATTCCTGCTGCCCCGCAGGTTCGGTGCCGAAGCCGGCGTCGCGGGTGCACTGATCGCCTGGATCATCGCCGGCGCCGGTATGTTGATGCTGGCCTTCGTGTTCCAGCGGCTCGCCACCCGCAAGCCCGACCTGGACGCGGGAATCTTCGCCTACGCCAAGGCCGGCTTCGGAGACTACGTCGGCTTCAACAGCGCCTTCGGGTTCTGGGCATCGGCATGCGCGGGCAACACCAGCTACTGGGTGTTGATTATGACGACGACGAGCGCGTTGTTCCCGACGTTGGGCGCCGGTGACACGGTCGTGGCGGTGATCTGCTCGTCGGTCGGTGTGTGGCTGTTCTTCTACCTGATCCTGCGCGGTGTCAAGGAGGCCGCGATCATCAACCGGATCGCGACGTTCGCCAAAGTCGTGCCCATCCTGGCATTCATCGTGATCACCGCCATCGCGTTCAAAGCCGGTGTCTTCGCCGACAACTTCTGGGGCGGTGACGGGAACTACTCCTGGGCATCGCTTTTCGAGCAGGCCAAAGGCACGATGCTGATCACGGTATTCGTGTTCCTGGGCATCGAGGGGGCCAGCGTCTACTCCCGGTTCGCGCGCAAACGCGAGGACGTCGGCCGCGCCACCGTCATCGGGTTCACCTCGGTGCTGGCCGTGTTCATGCTGGTGACCCTGGTGTCCTACGGTGTGATGCCGCAGTCCGAACTGGCCGAGGTTGACCAACCGTCCATGGCGTCGGTGTTGGAATCTGTTGTCGGACACTGGGGCTCGGTGTTCATCCGGCTCGGTGTCATCCTCTCGGTGCTCGGCGCCTACTTGGCCTGGACGCTGATGGCCGCCGAGATCCTCTACATTCCCGCCAAGAGCGAAGATATGCCGCGGTTCCTGGCCAAAGAGAACTCCAACGGCGCTCCGGTCAATGCGCTGATCCTCGCCGGCGGGCTGGTGCAGCTGTTGCTCATCCTGCTGCTGTTCACCTCCGACGCGCTCGACTTCATGCTCGACCTGACCTCTGCGCTGGCGTTGATTCCCTACCTGCTGGCCGCGGCATACGCACTGAAGCTGACGATCACCCGTGAGACGTACGGGGATCGCAGATCGCTGGTGCCGGACACGATCGTCGCGGCGCTGGCGACGATCTACACCCTGTTTCTGGTGTACGCGGCCGGCTGGGACCACCTCGTGCTGTCGTGCATTCTTTACGCGCCGGGCGCGGCGCTGTACTGGAAGGCGCGTCGGGAGCGGAATCTGCGGGTCTTTACACCCGCGGAGGCTGTGCTGTTCGTCATCATCGTCGTCGGCGCGGTCGCGGGGGTGGTCTCGTTGGCTACCGGCGCGATCGAGATCTGAGTTCCGTTCCCAGAAAGGACATCTCGATGACCAACCCATCCGACTCGTACGGGGTCCATTCCGAAGTCGGCAAGCTGCGCAAGGTTTTGGTGTGCTCGCCCGGTCTGGCTCACGAGCGGTTGACCCCGACCAATTGCGACGACTTGCTGTTCGACGACGTGCTGTGGGTCCAGAACGCGCGCCGGGACCACTTCGATTTCAGCGACAAGATGCGCGATCGCGGGGTCGCGGTGGTCGAGTTGCACGAACTGCTCGCCGAGACCATGGCGATCCCGGAGGCCCGCACGTGGTTGCTCGACCGCAAGATCGTCGCCAACGAAGTGGGATTGGGGCTTGTCGACGACACCCGGTCATTCCTGGACGAACTGCCCACCACGCGGCTCACCGAGTTCCTGATCGGCGGCCTGTCGACTCGGGACCTGCCACTCGATCTCGGCAGGGGCTACCGCGCGCTGGCCCGTGAGCACGCCGGAATCACCGAGTATTTGATGCCCCCGCTGCCCAATACGCTCTACACCCGCGACACCACCTGCTGGATCTACGGAGGCGTCACACTCAATCCGCTGTTCTGGCCGGCCCGGCACGACGAAACACTCTTGATGAAGGCCATCTACGAGTTCCATCCCGATTTCGTCGGCTCGACGGTGTGGTGGGGAGATCCCGAAGAGTCGTATGGGATGGCCACGATCGAGGGTGGCGACGTGCTGGTACCAGGCAACGGGGTGGTCCTGATCGGGATGAGCGAACGCACCTCGCGGCAGGCCATCACCCAGGTGGCGGCGACGTTGTTCACCCAAGGTGCAGCCGAGAAGATCATCGTGGCTGGGATGCCGAAGCTGCGTGCAGCCATGCACCTCGACACCGTGTTCACCTTCGCCGACCGTGACGTGGTAACGATCTATCCCGAAATCGTCGACAACATCCAGACTTTCACGTTGCTGCCGAGCAATTCGGCGCCCGGGCTCGACGTCATCGAGGAGACCAAGCCTTTTGTGGAGGTCGTCGCGCACGCGCTGGGTCTCGGCGCATTACGGGTCGTCGAAACCGGCGGCAGCGCGTACGACTCCGAGCGCCAGCAATGGGACAGCGGCAACAACCTGGTGGCCGTCGAACCGGGTGTGGTGTTCGCCTACGACCGCAACACCCACACCAATTCGCTGCTGCGCAAGGCTGGTGTCGAGGTCATCACGATCGTCGGCGCCGAACTGGGCCGCGGACGCGGCGGCGGCCACTGCATGACCTGCCCGATCATCCGCGACCCAGTCGACTACTAGTCCCGTGGTCAGCCGACCGGCGGGTTGTTGCCGTTCGGCCCGTAGGCGCCGTTCTGGTCGTTGGCGTTGCCTGCGCCACCGGCGGTATCGGGCGGTGTAGCCAGGTTCCCGGAGGTCTGGCAGGTCGACGTCGACGTCTGTGGAACTGTGCAGTCGTCCTGCGGCGCGGCTGCTGCGACGGGCGCCGCAATGAGAGCTGCGGCCGCTCCCGTCAGCAGTGCCGATGCGATGCTGCGGATGGTCAATGCCATGTCTGCTCCCTACTATCGGATGGGCGTGTCGCTGCCCCGTGGCTGGAGGCCAGCTGTGTGGCGAGCCTGCGCATCACGGTCGAATTCCGCTGCGCCTCTCGGCGATCAAGGCCATCGGCTCGCCCAGCAGCCATACCCCGAGGTGTCGGAGGCAAACCCTGCCTCGCCCCAGTCCGCGCAACCCGTATCTAGAACACGTTTCAGTTCTCTTGCTAGCCTGACGTGAGGGAAGCGAAAGGACTATTGATGACAACACCGTCGGGGACGCTGGAAGGGCGAGTGGCATTCATCACCGGTGCCGCGCGGGGTCAGGGTCGAGCGCACGCGGTTCGGCTGGCTCGCGAGGGCGCCGACGTGATCATCTCCGACATCTGCGCGCCGGTCAGCGACACGATTCCCTATCCCGGTACGACCCCGGAGGACCTGCGCGAGACGGTCCGCCTGGTGGAAGCGGAGGGGCGCAAAGTCCTGGCCCGTGAGGTCGACGTCCGCGATGACGCGGCGGTGCGCCAACTGGTGGCCGACGGCGTCGAGCAGTTCGGCCGACTCGACATCCTGGTCGCCAACGCAGGCGTGCTCTCGTGGGGCCGGCTGTGGGAGCTGACCGACGAGCAGTGGAACACCGTCATCGACACCAACCTCACCGGCACCTGGCGCACCCTGCGCGCCGTGGTACCCGCGATGATCGAGGCCGGCAACGGGGGTTCGATCATTGTGGTGAGCTCGTCGGCGGGTGTGAAGGCGACACCCGGCAACAGCCACTACGCCGCGTCCAAGCATGGCCTGACCGCCCTGACCAACTCCCTCGCGCTGGAAGCCGGCCAGTACGGCATCCGGGTCAACTCCATCCACCCGTACTCGGTGGCCACCCCGATGACCGAAAACGACGCCATGATGGGCGTTTTCGCGGCCCACCCGAGCTATCTGCACGGATTCGCCCCGATGCCGTACCTCCCGGTGGGGCAGAGCGCGACCGGCAAGCGGTCGGATTTCATGAACGTCGACGAGGTTGCCGACGTGGTGGTCTGGCTGGCCGGCGACAACTCCGCCACGCTGTCCGGTTCGCAGATCAGCGTTGATCGCGGAGTGCTGAAGTACTAGAGGTCGGACCTACCCGGGCAGCACCAGCACCGGAACGGGACTGTGCCGCATGATCTTCGAACCCCGTGAACCAAGAAACACCCGGGCGATGTCGCCGCGGGGAGAGGTGCCGAGCGCCAGGATCTCGCCGTCCTCCCAGTCCGCGGCGTCGAGGGCCTGATCCCACCCGTTGCCGCTGACCACCTGCAAGAGCGCCTTCTCGCCGACGATGCCGTCGGCGCGTAGTGTGGCAAGCATCTGGCGGGCATGCGTTTCCCACGCGGCCAGGATCGAATCTTCGGCATGCAGACCGACTTCCGGCGGGTACATGGTGCGCCCGCGCACCGCGAACGTGATCACCCGGACGGGCACCTCGAACCGTTCGGCGAGTTCGCAGACCCGCTTGACGACCTTCACACCTTCGGGTGTGCCGGGGTAGCCGCAGGTGATGCGGGTCAGGGTCGCGCTTCTGGCGGGCCGGTATCCGCGCGGGGCGATCGCGACCGGCACAGGCGAAGAATGCAGCAGCCGGTCCGCGGTCGATCCCACCACCACCTGGCCGAGCTGGCCATTGGCCGAGGACCCCAGCACGAGCAGTTCGGCGTCAAGGTCCTCGACCACCTCGACCAACCCGCCGGACGCCGATCGGTGGGCCTGGCCGCGGTAGGCGACGTCCAGTTCCGGCGCCAGCGTGGCGAGGTAGCGTTGCGCTTCCTTCGCCGAGTCCGCCGCGAGTTGGTCTGCCCAGGCGGCATATTCGGCGTCGATGCGCGCCGGCGACGGCGTGGTCCAAGGCTTGGGCACGACCGTCGCGACGGTGAGCGAGGTCTGCAGAGTGCGCGCGGCACCGACCGCCAGGTTCAGTGGTGCGGTGCCGCTCTTGCCGGCCAGGTAGCCGGCGACCACCGTCATGACGGATCCTTCGGCGGTCTGATGACCTGGATGTCGTCGATTCCCGGTGCGGCACTGGAGATCACACCGTCGCCGCCGTTGAGCGCGCTGTGGTGCCGACTCCAGATGAAGTAGAACACGAGCACCACCGCCACCCAGCCCGAGAATGCGATCCAGGTGTACCAGTGCAGGCTGAACAGGATGTAGGCGCAGGCCAGCACCGACAGCACCGGAGTGACAGGATACCCCGGCACGCGGAAGCCGCGCGGCAGATTGGGCTCGCGGACCCGCAGGATGATCACGCCGACCGAGACGACGATGAATGCGACCAGCGTGCCGATCGACACCATGTCGGCCAGATAGCTCAGCGGGACGACACCGGCCAGGATGCTCACCACGATCGCCACGATGATCGTGTTGTTGACCGGAGTCATCGTGCGCGCGTTGACCTTGGCGAACATCGAGGGCAGCAGTCCGTCACGGCCCATCGCGAACAGGATTCGGCTTTGGCCGTACAGCGTCACCAGCGTGACCGAGAAGATCGATACCACGGCACCGGCAGCCAGGACGGTGCCCCAGTATTGCGCGCCGGTCACCCGGTCGAGGATGGTGGCCAAGCCGGCCTCCTGACCCTCGAAGTCGGGCCAGGCCTGCGCGCCCAGCGCCGCGATCGTGACCAGGATGTACACCGTGGTGACGGTGACCAACGCCGCCAAAATGGCCCGGGGCATGGTCTTTTGCGGGTTCTTGACCTCGTCGCCCGCGGTGGAGACGGCGTCGAGACCGATGTAGGAGAAGAAGATCGTGCCGGCGGCCGAGCCGATGCCGGCTGCACCGAGCGGCGCGAAATCGGCGAAGTTGTCGATGCTGAAGGCGGTGAACGCGATGACTGCGAACATCACCAGTACGCCCAGCTTGATCAGCACCATGATGGTGTTGACGGTGGCCGACTCGCTGGCTCCGCGGATCAGCAGCAGGGCGCACATCACGACCAGGACGACGGCGGGCAGGTTGATGAACCCGGGGGCGCTGTCGCCCCAGGGTGCCGCCGAAATCGCTTGCGGCAGGTGATGTCCGAAGAAGTTGTCCAGGAGTTTGTTGACGTACTGGCTCCAGCCGACGGCAACCGCGGCGCTGGACACTCCGTATTCGAGCAGTAGGCAGGCGGCCACGCCCATCGCCACCACCTCGCCGAGCGTGGTGTAGGCGTAGGAGTAGGTGGAGCCGGAGACCGGGACCGCCGAGGCCAGCTCGGCGTAACAGATCGCCGCCAGGCCCGCCGCGATGCCGGCGATGAGAAACGAGAGGACGACGCCGGGGCCGGCCTCCGGGACTGCTTCGGACAGCACGAAGAAGATGCCGGTGCCGACGGTGGCGCCCACACCGAACATCGTCAGCTGGAAGGTGCCGATCGTCCGCTTCAGGTGCTCGGAGGCGCCGTGTGCGATGGGCGCGCCGATCACCGGACGGCGGCGCAGCATCTGCTCGGTCAGGTTGATCGACGGGGCCGGCATGGGCGTCTCCTGGGGTTGGGCGCGATCAGCCGATTATCGACCCGACCCGGTCAGTACGCTTGCGAACTGCGCAACAGCCCAGTCGATGTCTTCCGCGGAGATCACCAGCGGCGGGGCGAACCGCAGCGTCGAGCCATGGGTGTCCTTGACCAGCACGCCGCGCTCGGCCAGCGCGGTGCTGATCTGCTTGCCCGTCCCCAGTGCCGGGTCGATATCGACGCCGGCCCACAGGCCCAGGCCGCGGACCGCGAGCACACCGTGACCGGTCAGCGCCCGTAACCGGGCATGCAGATGCAGCCCCAGTTCGGCTGAGCGGGACTGGAATTCACCACGGCGAAGAATGTCCACCACGGTGGAACCGATCGCCGCGGCCAGCGGATTGCCACCGAATGTCGAGCCGTGTTCTCCGGGATGTAGCACCCCGAGGATGTCCCGATCGGCGACCACCGCGGACAGCGGGACGATGCCGCCGCCGAGAGCCTTGCCGAGTAGGTAGACGTCGGGTACCACACCCCAGTGGTCGCAGGCGAAGGTGTGCCCGGTGCGCGCCAGGCCGGACTGGACCTCGTCGGCGATCAGCAGCACATTGCGCTCGGTGCACACCTCGCGCAGCCGGGGTAGGTAGTCATCAGGCGGGACGACGATGCCGGCTTCGCCCTGGATGGGTTCGATCAGCACCCCAACCGTGTGCTCGTCGATGGCAGCAGCGACGGCTTCGGCATCGCCGAACGGTACCGACCGGAAGCCCGGCGTGAACGGGCCGAACCCACCGCGGGCGGTGGCGTCGGAGGAGAAGCTGACGATGCTGATCGTGCGGCCGTGAAAGTTATTGTCGGCCACAATGATATTTGCCATTCCCGGCGGAACACCTTTGACGTCGGTACCCCATTTGCGGGCGACCTTGAGTCCGCTTTCCACCGCCTCGGCGCCGCTGTTCATCGGCAGCACCATGTCTTTGCCGCAGAGTCCGGCCAGCGCGGCGCAGAACGGGCCGAGCCGATCGGAGTGGAACGCCCGGCTCACCAGGGTCAGCGCATCGAGTTGGCGGTGGGCGGCGGCGACGATCTCGTCGTTGTGGTGACCGAAGTTGACGGCCGAGTACGCGGCCAGACAGTCCAGGTAGCGTCGCCCCTCGACGTCGGTGATCCACGCGCCGCGCGCGCTGGTGGCCACCACCGGAAGCGGCGAATAGTTGTGCGCGGCGTAGGCGTTGTCCAGCGCGATGGCGTCGGCGGTGGCGCCGGTGACAGTGTCGGCCATGGTCATGAAAACACCTCCAGCGTACAACATTTCACCGATCCACCGCCCTTGAGCAGCTCGGAGAGGTCGACGCCGATCGGGTGGAACCCGGCATGGTAGAGCTGCTCGGCGAAACCGGTGGCCTGGGCGGGGTGCACCACATGCTTGCCGTCGGACACAGCGTTGAGCCCCAGCACGTAGGCGTCGGTGCTGGCCACTTCGATCGCGTCCGGAAATAACTCGCGCAGCCGTGCCCGGGCGTCTTCGGTGAATGCCGGTGGGTAGTAGGCGATCGTCGTGTCGTCGAGCACGGCCAGCGCGGTGTCGAGGTGGTAGAAGCGCGGGTCGACGAGCTCCAGGGAGATCACCGGCATTCCGGTGAGAGCGGCCACTTCGGCGTGTGCCTGGGGATCCGTGCGAAAGCCGGTGCCCGCCAGGATCACTCGACCGCCGACCAGGAGGTCGCCTTGTCCCTCATTGACCTGGCGGGTAGCGACGGGGCGGCGCCCGTGCTCGGCCATCCACGCGGCGTAGGCCACCGACTCACCGTGGCGCTCGGCATGCTTGAACCGGGCGACGATCGCGGTGCCGTTGATGATCAGTCCGGCGTTGGCGGCATAGACCATGTCGGGCAGGCCGGGAACTGGTTCGACGAGATCCACGGTGTGGCCGAGCCGGCGGTAGGTGTCACGCAGGATCTCCCACTGCGCGACGGCCAGTTCTTGGTCGACGGGCGTGCCGGTGTCCATCCACGGATTGATGGCGTACTCGACGGTGAAGTACGTCGGCGGGGTCATGGCGTAGTGGCGGAGACGCTGGCGACGCGGTGTCCTCGTTGACTCGGCGGCGACATCGGAGGATATCGTCATGAAAATAACGATAGAAGCGCCATTTCGCGCAATCAATCGATAACTCTTGCGTATACATGAACGTTTTATTGCGTGACAGCTAATATGACGGAGATTTGTTGCGCGCGGGACGGAGGACTGCCCATGGATCGGTTGGACGACACCGACGAGCGCATCTTGGCCGAGCTCGCCGAGCATGCCCGAGCCACCTTCGCCGAGATCGGTGAGCGGGTGAATCTGTCGGCGCCCGCGGTCAAGCGTCGTGTCGACCGGATGCTCGACAACGGGGTCATCCGCGGGTTCACCACCGTCATCGACCGCAGTGCGCTCGGCTGGAACACCGAGGCCTACGTCCAGGTCTACTGCCACGGCACGATCGCGCCAGATCGGCTGCGTCAGGCCTGGATTGATATCCCTGAGATCATCAACGCGGCGACCGTGACCGGCACGTCGGACGCCATCCTGCATGTCCTGGCCCGGGATATGCGCCACCTGGAGGCCGCTCTCGAGCGCATCAGGTCCAGCGCCGACATCGAGCGAAGCGAGAGCATCGTGGTGCTGTCCAACCTGATTGACCGCTCACCCGCGTAATCCCGACTGAGGTCCGAAGCGGAGTCGCACTATCAGATCGTGCGGTTGGTGAAGGCTGGCGCCCACTTCGCGGCGGCGATCGTGTAAGAACACCACGTGAGCACGAGCGAAAACGGCATCCTGATCGTCGGCGGCGGACTGGCCGCCACCCGCACCGCCGAGCAGTTGCGGAAGTCGGAATACCCCGGCCCCGTCACCATCGTCAGCGACGAGGTGCACCTGCCCTACGACCGCCCGCCGCTGTCGAAGGACGTGCTGCATGCCGACCTCGACGACGTCGCGCTCAAGCCCGCCGAGTTCTATGCCGACAACAACATCACCCTGCGGCTGGGCAGCGCGGTGACGTCGCTGGACACCGCCGCGCAGACCGTTACCCTCGCCGATGGTGCGGTGCTCGGCTACGACGAGCTCGTCATCGCGACGGGTTTGGTGCCTAAGCGCATTCCGTCGTTCCCCGACCTCGAGGGCATTCGGGTGCTGCGGTCGCTCGACGACGCGCTGGCGCTGCGCACCCACGCCGGTTCGGCGCGGCAGGCGGTGATCATCGGCGCCGGTTTCATCGGCTGCGAGGTCGCGGCGAGCCTGCGCAAACTGGGTGTCGAGGTGGCGTTGGTGGAGCCGCAGCCGGCGCCGCTGGCCTCGGTGCTCGGCGAGCAGGTCGGCAATCTGGTCACCCGACTGCACCGGGCCGAGGGGGTCGACGTCCGCCCCGGCATCGGGGTGGCCGAGGTGCGCGGCGAGAACGGGCACGTGACCACCGTCGTGCTGTCCGACGGCAGCGAGCTGCCTGCCGACCTGGTGGTGGTCGGCATCGGCTCGCGCCCTGCCACCGACTGGCTGGAAGGCAGCGGCGTGACGATCGACAACGGCGTGGTCTGCGACGAGGCGGGGCGCACCAGCGCACCGAACGTGTGGGCGCTCGGCGACGTCGCCTCCTGGCGTGATGCCACCGGACATCAAGCCCGCGTTGAACATTGGAGCAACGTGGCCGAGCAGGCACGGGTCATCGTGCCGTCGATGCTGGGCCAGGACGCGCCCGAGGTGATCGTGGTGCCGTACTTCTGGAGCGACCAGTACGACGTGAAGATCCAGTGCCTCGGCGAGCCGGAGGCCACCGACATCGTGCACATCGTCGAGGACGACGGCCGTAAGTTCCTGGCGTTCTACGAGCGCGACGGCGTGGTCGCCGGTGTCGTCGGCGGCGGCATGCCCGGCAAGGTCATGAAGACCCGCGCCAAGATCGCCAGCGGCGCGCCGATCGCGGACGTCCTGCCCGCGTCCTGAGCGATTTCGGAGCGAAAACCGCCGCTGAGCGAACGGAAACGCGCCGAAATCGCAACTCAGAACTGGCCGAGATAGAACCGGGCGCCCTGGTCGTCGGTGCACTCCGCCATCAGTCCATACGGCTGACGGCTGGGCGCGGCCAGGACGGTGCCGCCGGACTCGCGGACCCGGATGACCGCCGCGTCGATGTCGGCGACGGTCCACATCGGTACGGTGCTCGGCGTGCGCGCGCCGCCCGCGGCGCCGG
>JAEZIA010000406.1 GCA_023416315.1 Actinomycetes bacterium | reverse complement strand
ACGTCGACGGCCTCGATCCAGATCAACCTCGACGCCGGCCCCCGCGACGGCTGGGCCGATCGGGTGCGGCTGGCGCATGCGCTCGGCCCGACGATGATCGCGATCGCCGCCAACTCGCCGCTGCTCGGCGGGGAATTCACGGGATGGGTGTCGGCCCGACAACGGGTGTGGAGTCAGCTCGACTCGGCGCGCTGCGGGCCGGTCCTCGGTGCCAGCGGCGATGATCCGTGCACCGACTGGGCTCGTTATGCGCTGAAGGCGCCGGTGATGCTGGTGCACAACCCGGACCCGGTCGCGGTCACCGAGCACGTGCCGTTCGCCGATTGGGCCGACGGGCTGGTGCTGCTCGGTGGGCGCCGGCCCACCACCGCCGACCTGGACTACCACCTGACCACGCTGTTCCCACCGGTACGGCCGCGCCGTTGGCTGGAAATCCGTTACCTCGACAGCGTTCCCGACGCCCTGTTGCCGGCCGTGGTGTTCCTGGTTGTCACGCTGCTCGACGACCCGGCTGCCGCCGAGTCGGCGGCGGAGATCGTCGAACCGGTCGCCACCGCGTGGGACCTGGCCGCCCGGGGCGGCCTCACGGACGGCCGCCTCTACGAGGCGGCCAACCGGTGCGTGGCCCTGGCCGCCGACCGTGTCCCCGCGGAATTATCGGAGTCGCTGCAGCACTTGGTGCACCACGTGGAGAACGGTCGCTGCGCAGCCGACGATTTCGCCGACCAGGTCGTGCGGCGGGGGATCGAAGGCGCGGTGTCGGACATGGCAGAGGCCACGCTGTGATCGCCCGCGAGACGCTGGCCCGCGATCTGGACCGGGCCCGCCGGCGCACGCTGGCCCTGACCGACTTCGATGACGCCGAACTGCACCGCCAGTACAGCCCGCTGATGAGCCCGCTGGTGTGGGATCTCGCCCACATCGGGCAGCAGGAGGAACTCTGGCTGCTGCGCGACGGTGACCCCAACCGGCCGGGCATGTTGCCGGCCAACATCGAGGGGCTCTACGACGCGTTCGTGCACAGCCGGGCCAGCCGTGTCGACTTGCCCCTGCTCTCGCCTGCGCAGTCGCGCGCGTACTGCGGCACGGTGCGGGCCGCCGCCCTCGACGTTCTGGACACCCTGCCGCACCGTGACGACGACGCCGAGGTCGCGTTCCGGTTCGGCCTGGTGATCAGCCACGAGAACCAGCACGACGAAACCATCCTGCAGGCGCTCAACCTGCGCAGCGGCGCCCCGATTCTGGCTGCCCGCACCGCGCTGCCCGGCGGCAGGCCCGGTGTGGCGGGCACTTCGGTGCTGGTGGCGGGCGGTCCGTTCGTGCTGGGCGTCGACGCCGTGACCGAACCCCTCTCGCTGGACAATGAACGTCCCGCCCATGTGGTCGACGTGCCGGCCTTCCGGATCGGCCGGGTGCCGGTGACCAACGCCGAATGGCGGCAGTTCATCGACGACGGTGGCTACACCGAGCAGCGGTGGTGGTCACCGCGCGGCTGGGAGCATCGCGTCCAGGCCGATCTGCGGGCGCCGCAGTTCTGGAATGCCGACGGCACCCGGACTCGCTTCGGGTACGTCGAGGAGATTCCCGGCGACGAGCCCGTTGCGCACGTCACGTTCTTCGAAGCCGAGGCGTACGCCGCGTGGGCGGGCGCCCGGTTGCCCACCGAGATCGAGTGGGAGAAGGCGGCCGCGTGGGATCCCGCAATCGGGGCCCGGCGCCGTTACCCGTGGGGTTCCGACGAGCCGGGCCCGCATCGGGCCAACCTCGGCGGGCAGGCACTGCGGCCTGCGCCGGTGGGCGCCTACCCCGATGGAGCGTCGGCGTACGGCGCCGAGCAGATGCTCGGCGATGTGTGGGAGTGGACCACGTCGCCGCTGCGGCCGTGGCCGGGCTTCACTCCGATGATCTACCAACGGTATTCGGAGCCGTTCTTCGACGGTGACTATCGCGTGCTCCGCGGCGGTTCATGGGCGGTGGCCGCCGACACGCTGCGGCCCAGCTTCCGCAATTGGGACCATCCGATCCGCAGGCAGATCTTCTCGGGTGTCCGCCTTGCGTGGGACGTCTGATGTGCCGTCATCTGGGCTGGCTCGGTGAGCCGGTCTCGCTCGCGTCATTGGTACTGGATCCGCCCAGCGGGCTGCGAGTGCAGTCCTATGCGCCGCGCCGCCAGAAGCATGGACTGATCAACGCCGATGGTTGGGGGGTCGGCTTCTTCGACTCCGGCGAAGTGCGGCGGTGGCGCAGCGCGTCACCGCTGTGGGGGGACGTGTCGTTCACCTCGATCTCCCCGGCCTTGCACAGCACTTGCGTTGTCGCCGCGGTGCGTTCGGCGACGGTGGGCATGCCGATCGAGTCCAGTGCATCGGCACCGTTCAGCGACGGCAGCTGGCTGCTGTCCCACAACGGGGTGGTGGACCGTCGGGTACTGCCCGTGAGTGCGGCCGCCGAATCGACCGTCGACAGCGCGATGCTGGCCGCGCTGATCTTCGACCGCGGGCCCGAGAACCTCGCCGACGTCATCGTCGAGGTCGGGTCGGCAGATCCCGGCGCCCGGCTGAACATCCTGGCCGCCAACGGGTCTCGTCTGCTGGCGACCACGTGGGGAGATACGCTCTCGGTGCTGCGCCGCGATGACGGCGTGGTGCTGGCGAGCGAACCCTACGACGACCATCCCGACTGGCAGGACATCCCCGACCGGCATCTGGTCGACGTAAGCGGGGGACAGGTGACGCTGACACCGCTGAAAGGATCCCCGTGACGTTCACGCTGTCCAATTACCTGGCCGCCGACGCCGCCGCCCAGGCGCTGCGTACCGACGTGCTGCGCGGGCTGCAGCAAACGCCGAAGTCGCTGCCGCCCAAGTGGTTCTACGACTCTGTCGGCAGCGACCTGTTCGATCAGATCACCCGGCTCCCGGAGTACTATCCGACCCGCACCGAGGCGCAGATCCTGCGCACCCAGGCCCCGGCCATCGCCGCGGCAAGCGGTGCCGACACGCTCGTCGAACTCGGCAGCGGGACTTCGGAGAAGACCCGGCTACTGCTGACGGCCCTGCGCGACAACGGAACGCTGCGGCGCTTCATCCCCTTCGACGTCGACTCCACCGTGCTGGAGTCCGCCGGTGCCGCGCTGGGAAGCGAGTACCCCGGACTCGAGATTGACGCGGTATGCGGCGATTTCGAGGAACACCTGGCCAAGATCCCGGGCGGCGGTCGTCGATTGTTCGTCTTCCTCGGTTCGACCATCGGTAACCTCACACCCGAGCCGCGCGCGCAGTTCCTCGCCGCGCTCGCCGCCGTGCTGGACCCCGGGGACGGCCTGCTGCTCGGCACCGACCTGGTCAAGGACACCGGCCGGCTGGTCCGCGCCTACGACGACAGCGCCGGTGTGACAGCGCGGTTCAACCTCAACGTGCTCGCGGTCGTGAACCGTGAGCTGCAGGCCGACTTCGACGTCGAGGCCTTCGAACACGTCGCCCGGTGGAACGCCGACGCGGAGCGGATCGAAATGTGGCTGCGGGCAACGACTCCGCAGCGAGTGAATGTCGCGGGGCTGGGATTGCATGTCGAATTCGCCGCGGATGAGGAGATGCTCACCGAGGTGTCGTGCAAGTTCCGGCCCGAGGCCGTCGAGCGGGAACTCGCCGCCGCCGGGCTGCAGCGCACCCAGTGGTGGACGGATCCGGCCGGAGACTTCGGGCTGTCGCTGGCGGTGAAGTGAACGCATCCGAGGTGCTCGCGCAGAGCTGGCGTGAGGCCCGGCTGCCCGCAGCCGGAGTGCATGTGGACAGTGCCGCCTGTTCACGCCAGAGTCTGGCCGCTATCGAGGCCGCGGCCGCGCACGCCCGCCACGAATCCGAGGTCGGCGGGTATATCGCCGCGCAGGCGTCTACACCCGTGCTCGACGCCGGCCGCGCCGGTGTCGCGGCGCTGACCGGAATGTCGCCCGACGACGTCATTTTCACGACCGGCTCGGGAAACGCGCTGCACCTGCTGCTCGGCGTGTGGCCGATGGAGCGCACGGTGGCGTGTCTGCCCGGCGAGTACGGCCCCAACCTCGCGGAGTTCGAGTCCCGCGACTTCACTCGACGAGCGCTGCCCGTCGACGACCTCGGCAGAGTCGACCCCGACGCGGCCCGCGCGATGCTGGGCGATGAACCGCCGGCGATGGTGCACCTGACCGCGGTGGCCAGCCACCGCGGTGTCGTGCAACCGGTGGCCGAGGTTTCGGCGGTCTGCCGGGAGATCGGTGTGCCGCTCGTCGTCGACGCCGCCCAGGCCTTGGCGCACATCGACTGCGCGGTCGACGCGGACGCGGTCTACTCGTCGTCGCGCAAGTGGATGGCGGGACCGCGTGGGGTCGGGGTGCTGGCGGTACGCCCGGCACTGGCCGACCTGCTGCAGTGCCCGCCGTGGGCCGGTCGGCTCTCCGCCCTGCAGTGCTTGGAACTCGGCGAAGCGAATATCGCTGCGCGCGTTGGATTTTCTGTCGCAGTCGGTCGACACGTGGCGGCAGGACCCGAGGCGGTGCGGCAACGCCTGGCCGCGGTCGGGCGGCTGACCCGCACAATGCTCGCCGAAGTCCCCGGCTGGCGGGTGGTGGAACCCGACGATGAGCCCACTGCGATCACCACACTGGTGCCCACCGACGGTGCCGACCCGGTTCAGGTCCGGGCCCGACTGATCGACGAGCACGGCATCGTGACGACCGCGGCCGGGATCGAGCGCGCGCCGCTGGAGCTGACGACGCCGGTGCTGCGGGTCTCGCCGCACGTCGACGCCAGCACCGAGGATCTCGAGGCGGTGGTGACCGCCCTGCGGGCCGTCACCTGAGTCGATTCAGCCGTGTAGCTCCCGGTAGGCGCTGACAGCGCCGGAATGCAAAGGGATGGCGCCGGTTTGGATCATCGACGGCGCATCCAGATACTGCAGGCCGCGGATGTAGGGCGGAACCAATCGCGGCGCGTCGTTGACCAATGTCTGCACTGTCGCGCTCACCAGTTCGGTCGCAATGCCCTGCCGGCACAACAGCAGATTGGCGACCCCGATCGAACGGATCCCCGACGGCACGTAGGCACAGGTCGGAACCGGCCGCAGCGCATACGGATACCCGGAAAGGTCGCTCATCCGCCACGCCTGCCCGCTGATGTCGAGGATGCGCAATGGACGCACCCCGTCCAGCTCGGCGATTGCGGGCGTGGGCACACCGCCGGACCACACCAAGGCCGCGATGCTGTTCTCGGCGAGCTGCGCCAGTGCCTCCCGAAGGCGGTAGGCCACCAGGTCCACCCGCCCGTCGAGGTCTGCCGCCGCGAGCAGTATCCGGCTGGTCTCCGATGCCCCGGAACCGTCGGCACCGATGGAGATCCGGGCGCCCCTCAGGTCCGGAACACGATGGTAGGGACTGGCATCCGGAACGATGACCTGAAGATAGTTCTCGTACACCCTGGCGACCGCCGCCGGAGCGGTCTGTGTGGGCCCATCGGCCCGCTCGCGTTCTGTCACGTCGGCCAACGCGAGACCCAGGTCCACCGTGCCCGCTCGCAGGAGGTGGAGGTTCTCCACACTGCCCGCGGTGGGCACCACGTCGACGTCGATCCCTGGATAGCGCTGGTGGATTCGCTCGGCGAGCAGCCTGGAGAATGCCAGGTAAAGCCCGCCCGGGTCGCCCGCGGCAATACGGATGTGGCCGCCGGGTTCGGTCCGCAGGCAGCCGGTGGCCAGCGCCGCCGCCCCCAGGATGAAGGTGCGCCGGTTAAGCACCGGGAACGCGATGCTCACGACACGTCCTCGACTGCCAGGGGCAACCGGAACCGCACCAGCAGACCGCCTTCGGGCGCCTTCTCCAGCGCGATCGCTCCGCCGTGGCCGGCGGTGATCTCGGCGGCGATGGCGAGCCCGAGACCCGTTCCGCCGGAGTCACGTTGGCCGCGCCAGAACCGGGTGGCGGCCATGGACAGCTCGGCTTCGCCCAGGCCTACCCCGTTGTCACTCACGATGAGCTCGACGGCATCCTCGGTGTGTACCGCCGACGCCGAGATGACGGCGCCCTGGCCGGCGTAGCGCAGCCCATTGTCGATCGCGATGTCCAGCAACTGCTCCACGTCGTGGCGGGCGAGCTGGACCACTGGCCCCGGGTAGCGGGAATGGTTGTGCAGAACCTGGTTTCGCCGGTCGGCGACGGGCTGCCAGAACGCGATGCGCTCGGCGATCACGTCGGCCAGATCGGTCGAGTCGGTCACGGTGGACAAACCCGCCCTTCGGCTCCCGCTGATCTCCTCGGCGCGGGCCAGCCTCAGCAGTTGGTGTAACAGATTCTCCAACCGGTCCAGCTCGGCGGTCATGGAGTCATACGTCGACTGGCCCGATTCGGTGACGGACTCCTCGAGGGTGTCGGCGCGTAATCGCACTGCCGCCAGGGGGTTCCGCAGTTGGTGGGACGCGTCGGCGACAAGTCGGCGCTGCCGCTCGAGTGAGGCCCGCACCACCTGCGACATCCTGTTGAAGGCGGCGGTGAAGTGGCGTAACTCGGGCGGTCCGGCCACGTTCGCCGGCGGCCCGGCGACCCCCTCGGTCATCTCGGCGACCGCCTGCTCGAGTCCGTTCAGTGGCCGTAGCACCCATCGGGTGAGGCCGCGTGCCACCAGCATGGCCAGTGCGAGGAAGACGAGGACACCCACTCCCACCCACGCCCAACCGACCGCGATTCTCCGGGCGGTGGTCGATGTATCGACGGCGGTGACAACCGCGCCGACCAGGTCGCCGTCGCGACGGACGCCCGCGGTGGCCAGGACGTCGCGTTGGTCCCACGGCCAAATCCGCGTCCATGGCGATGCCGGTGCACCGACGAGTGCTTGGTCCAGCGCCGAACCGACCCCGGGATCGGAGACGGTGAGTCCCCGACCGGCCAGGGTCTTGCGGTCGGCGTCGACGACGACCACACCCTCGCGATACACGTCGTAGTAGCGGTTGAGTACCTGCTGGAGCGGGGACCCGGTGACCGCGGCCTCGTCGGCCAGCGCGGCGAGTTGCCGGTCGCGTTCGGCGGCCAGGCCTGCGGTGCGGTGGTCGGCAAGGCTCAGCGCCAGCGGGACCGCGAGCGCCGTCACCGCCAGCAGCAGCAGGACGACGAGCATCAGCCGGACCCGCACTCCCATCTCAGGTGTCCAGCCGGAAGCCGAAGCCGCGCACCGTTCGCAGGGGAAGTCCGGGAAGTTTGGCGCGGATCTGACCGATGAAGAAGTCCAGCGACCGGGACCGGCCGACCACTGCTGTGCCCCACACGTCGAGCATGAGTTCCTCTCGGCTGACGGCTTCGCCCTGTCGCGCAGCAAGATTCGCGACGATCTGGAATTCGGTCCTGGTCAGTGCCTGCTGCACCCCGTCGACGGTGACTTCTCTGCGCTCCCGATCGATTGTGACCGGTCCGGCGACGACCGGACGCGCCGGCGCGGCCGCCACCGGGTCGCCCGCCACCCGCCGCAGCCGGCGCATGACGGCCTCGATACGGGCCAGCAGGACAGCCTTGCGGACGGGCTTGACCAGGTAGTCGTCGGCCCCCGCCCGCAATCCCAGCACCACTGCGCCGTCGCTGTCGCGCGCCGTCATGATGATCACCGGAACGGTGGATGCGCGTCGCAGCGTGCGCAGGACGTCGAGGCCGTCCATATCGGGCAACCCCAGATCTAGTAAGACGAGATCGCAGCCCTTGACCCGGTGCAGCGCATCGGCGCCGCGAGTGGTCGCGATGACGGAGGCGCCGGCTTGTTCGAGGAGTTCGGCCAAGGCCGATGCGACCCCCTCGTCATCCTCGACAAGTAGCACCCGCATGGCTACCTGCCCTGGTCTGGCTGCTGCATGGCGGACCCCCTGCGACGTCAGTGGCCTTATCATGTGGCGGCTGCGAGTCGCCGGGAAGCTTTTCATCGGATTGGCCGGCATTCCTTGCACAATTCACAGATAGGCTTGGTGGCCGTCGTGGCTAGCCGCCCCCGCACCCGCCCCCGCACCCGCCGCCACTGCAGCCGCCGCCACCACCGAAACAGCCGCCGCCGCTGCCGAATTCGGTGCCGGCGAGGGAGCCCGGCACCGCCGTACCCCACATCGCATGGCGGCGTTGCCGGTCTATCGCGAGGCTGGTGATTGCGCGCCGGCCGCGATCGGCGACGCTGCTGTGGTGGTGGCGAATAGCCCGCACCAGTGCGACGAGCACGATCGCCGCGCCCGCCGCGGCCACCGCGAGGACAAAGGCCAACGCAACTGCGGTGATAACTGTCTCGTTCATGGTTGACTCCCTTCTCAGTGGTGTGCTCATGGTGAGCGGAACGTCAAGCGGGGGAAAGAGATTCGTCCTGTAGGGCGGCGTTTCCTCGCGCAATACTCAGATTGGTCACCGCGGTCTCGATGGCCGCCACCCTGGTGAGGTCGATGCCCCACGGGTGCTCCACCCCGACGCGGGCATCGAGATCCCACAGCACGCAAACTTCGCCAGGGTGCGCGACCAGCGACCAGGCCACCACGGTGCGCCCGAGTTGGTCAATCATGGGATCCGCTGCGCCCGGGACGTCATACGGCGCCGCACCCTCGGGATGGTGGTGCAGATAGCGGCCGTATGCGCGGTCGCAAAACACCGAATACAGTGCGGTGCACAGGATGAAGCCGTGCCATGCTTCGTCGACCGCGTGTGACGGCATTCCGATTGTTTGACGGTCAGCGAGTGCGGGTGCGCAGCAGCGCAGCCATTGGCGCAGACCGGTTTCCACGAGTTCCCGGGGTTGCCACGGGCACGTCCTGAACACGGCCTCGGGCAGTTCGAGTGCCGCCAGCGCGGCGTCTACTCGCTTGCGTTTGCGGTCGCGTCGGCTCCGAGTCAGTTCCATGGCCGATCATGCGAACAGCCGCGCCCGACGCGGAAGAGTGCTGAGCCGGATTACGCTATTCCCTAGCGCAATCCACAGATTCAGCCCTCCTTATGGGCGCTGAGCAGGAAGGCAGGCATTTTCAGCCGGCCCTTCTCGTCGAGGTCGAACGGCATGGCGCCCTCGGGTATGTCGGCGAACTCCGGCTG
Source organism: Actinomycetes bacterium (assembly GCA_023416315.1). Classification (GTDB taxonomy): domain Bacteria; phylum Actinomycetota; class Actinomycetes; order Mycobacteriales; family Mycobacteriaceae; genus Mycobacterium. Next base: position 1,887 of record JAEZIA010000406.1, on the reverse strand, counting down.
GTGCGAGTGGATCTTGGCCGGGCGGATGTCGTCGATCACGAAGTACTTCGACACCGCGGCCCGCAACTCGTCCTCGTCGACCTCGTTGGGCTTGGTCTCCAGGTGTGGGGGGAAGGCGCCCTTGGCGAACACCAGCACATACAGCTGTGCACCGGGTGCGGCAGCGCGATGGATGGACTGCAGATAGGCGTCACGGGCCTCGACGGGCAGGGAATGGAACAGCGTGCTGTCGATGATCGTGGAGAACCGCGCGTCGTAACCGGTGAAGGCGGTGATGTCCGCGCATACAAACGTCGCGTTGCTCAGACCCCGCTGCCTAGCGGCCTCGGTTGCCGCCGCGATCGCGGTGGGCGCCAGGTCGATACCCACAACGGTGCTACCCGCGGCCGCCAGCGCCAGGGCCAGCTCGGCATGCCCGCAACCGGCGTCGAGCACTTCACCGCTGACCTTGCCGTCACGGATGAGGGCGGCCAGTTCCGGCTGCGGCTCACCGATGTTCCACGGCGGCGGCCCGGCGAAGGCACCTTCTTCCTTGTAGACGCTGTCCCAGTCCATCAGCTCAGAGTCCATGGTTTTCAAGCTACCGGAGCCGTGGCGAGGCATAAGCCGGCCGCGGCGGGGTAGCCGCGTAATCGTGGACATCACTGTCACCTTCATCGGCAACGCGACCACGCTCATCCGGGGTGGTGACATCACTGTGCTCACCGACCCGAACTTCCTGCACCAGGGTCAACGCGCCTACCTCGGCTACGGGCTGGTGTCCAAGCGATTGCGCCCGCCCGCCCTGCGGATCGACGAACTACCACCGCTGGACGCGGTGGTGCTCTCCCATATGCACGGTGACCACTGGGATCGCACCGCTCAGGCCGGTCTGGACCACGCGCTGCCGATCATCACCACACCGCACGCGGCGAAGCGGCTGCACCGTCGTGGCTTCGGCAAGGTCCAGGGGCTGCAGACCTGGCAGGGGCACACCGTGAACACCTCAGCGACCCGGCTGACCGTCACGGCGCTGCCCGGACGGCATGCGCCGATGCCGATCAACCGGCTGCTGCCACCGGTGATGGGCAGTCTGCTCGATTTTGTCGACCACGCGTCGGGTGCCGGGCGGCGGCTCTACATCTCCGGGGACACCCTGCTGATCGACGAGCTCACCGAAATCCCCGACCGCTTCACCGGTATCGACGCCGGAATAGTGCATCTCGGCGGCACCCGGCTGCCCGCCGGGGCGCGCCTGCCCTTCGGCCTGACCGTGACGATGGACGGCAGGCAGGGCGCGCGGGCGGTCGAGGTGGTGCGGCTGCCCAAGGTCATCCCGGTGCACTTCGACGATTACGGGGTGTTCGCGTCACCGCTGTCGGAGTTCTACGTTCAGATGGCGAATCGTGGCCTGGCCGAACGCATCATCCACATCGGACGCGGCCAGACGATCACGTTGTGATGTCCCAGGTGTGGACGGGTTCGTTGCTGTGCATCAGATCGCAATAGCGGCGCAGCATCTCGGCGAGTGCCTGCGGTCGGGCCATCCCGCGGTCCTGTAGCGCGTGCACGGTCTCGACCTGCCACACCGAGCCGTTGCGTCCGGTCTTGGCACGGCCCTCGATCACGCCGAGATAGCGGTCGCGCACCTCGGTAGCCACGCCCCAACGCCGCAGCCCCTCGTCGGCCATCGGCAGCAAGGTGCGCAGCACCAGCTCGTCGGGCGTGATCTCGCCCCGCCCCGGCCAGTACAGCCGAGCGTCCATGCCGTGGCGCGCCGACTCGATGAAATTGTCATGTGCGGCAGTGAAACTCATCTTCGTCCACACCGGGCGGTCCTCTTCGGACAGGATGCGCAGCGCGCCGTAGTAGAACGCCGAGTTGGCCATCATGTCGACGACCGTCGGA
>JAEZIA010000351.1 GCA_023416315.1 Actinomycetes bacterium | reverse complement strand
CTCGAAGCGCGGTCGCGACCGGGCCGTCGTCCTCGGGGTCGGCCGCCCCGCCCGGGAACGCGGCCTGCCCGGCGTGGTGGCGTAGCGTGCCGGCCCGCACCGTCAGCAGCAGGTCGGCGTCGTCGGGCAGCCGCCCTTCGTGGCGACCGGAGTTCGGGCCGGAGAACAACACCAGCACAGCGGCGTCGCGGGTGCTCGTGCCGGCGTCGCGAGCTTCGATGCCGGCGGCCAACAGCTCAGGCGGCAACTTGCGGCGGTACGCGTGCGGAACCTGGGCGACATTGTCGACCTGGGGCGCCAGCCATGGCGGACGGTACTGCGGGGTGAGCGCGACCGATCCCGCCGAACGGGAGGAACCCTGGGTCACCGGCGCGTCTCTCTCGTTGGTTGTCACTGCAATGCATTCTTCACCGCGGCGGCGATCTCGTCGGCACTGGTGAACGCCTGCGGCAGGATTTTCGCAACGCTACCGTCCGCACGCAGCACCACGGTCGCGGGCATCACATTGGGTACGCCCAGCGCCGCCGCGATCCGGCGCTGACCGTCCTGGAAGGTCGGCAGCCGCACGCCCAGGTCGGCGAGCCGCAGCAGACCCGCGGTCTCGTTCTCGTCCTGATGCACGGTCACCACGGCGACATCGCTACCCACCAGGCGCTGGTAATCGGCCATCGCGGGCAACTCCTCGGTGCACGGTCCGCACCAATACGCCCACAGGTTCAGCACTATCGGGCGTCCGGCCAGGGCGCGGGCCACGTCGACGTTCGCACCGTCGGCGGCACACTCGACGACGATGCCGCGCAACTCTTTCGGGCCGGGATTGTCGGCGGCGACCGGACATGGCGGCAAATCGGCGCGCTGGCGCGGCCCGGCCAGCGCCTCGGGCGTGTCGGCGTCGCGGTGGTTGCGGGACACCGGCGCGCCCGCTGTCCCACCGCCGGATCCCGACGGGGTGTCACCGAGTTCGACGAGGAATGCCGCAATCAGTGCCACCACCACGGCGAGCACCAGCAGCGTCCAGCGGGTCGACGTCTTCATCAGTGCAGTGCCGGCCGGGACGTCACAGCCCGGCCAGGGCCAGCAGATGCTCGGTCTCGGGCCCCTTCACCAGCGGCGCGGCGAGTACCGGATCGGTCGGCCCGAGGCCGAACGACGGGCAGTCCTTGGCCAGCACGCACACCCCGCACGCGGGCTTGCGGGCATGGCATACCCGGCGGCCGTGAAAGATGACGCGGTGACTCAGCAGCGTCCACTCGCTGCGCTCGATCAGCTCGCCCACAATGTGTTCGACCTTGACCGGGTCTTCCTCGGCGGTCCAGCGCCAGCGCCGCACCAGCCGGCCGAAGTGCGTGTCCACCGTGATGCCGGGGATGTCGAAGGCGTTGCCGAGGATCACGTTGGCGGTCTTGCGGCCCACGCCGGGCAGGGTGACCAGCTCCTCGATCGTGCGGGGCACCTCGCCGTCGAACCGCTCCTCGAGCTCCTGGCCGAGCCGGATCAGCGAATTGGCCTTGTTGCGATAGAAGCCGGTGGGCCGGATCAACTCTTCGAGCTCGGCGCGGTCGGCCTGCGCGTAGTCCTTGGCGGTGCGATACCTTTTGAACAACGCCGGGGTGGTGAGGTTGACCCGCTTGTCGGTGGACTGCGCCGACAAGATCGTGGCGACCGCCAGCTCCAGCGGATTGGTGAAATCCAGCTCGCAGTACACATGCGGAAACGCGATGGCCAGCGTGCGGTTCATCCGACGAGCGCGCCGGACCAGGCCCAGCGGAGTCTCGGTGTCCCACTTCTTGGCGGCCGCCTTCGTCGGGGCGGGCGGCTTGTCAGCCCCCCCAGCGGACTTGCGCCTGGTTGAGGGGCTGCTCGTGGTCACGAAACCAGGGTACTGACGAGGTCCGTCAAGACAGGGACTGACCGGTGACAATTCGTAATCCCGCTGAGACCTTGCCCGTGTTTACTTTCCCCCGTGACCTGGTTGCTCGCGGTGTGTGTCCCCGGGCTATTGATGCTTTCCACGTTCGCGTTGCAACGACTCGAAGAGGCGCTGCGCGTCGATCGCACCGCCGCCGATGAAGTCACCGACTATCTGGAACGCACCGAAAAAACCCCGACCGGACAGGCAGCACCGCGCGCCGAAACCCCACCCCGACGGGCCGAGGCGCCCTCCCGGCTCAGCGGCGACGAGCCCGGCTTGCCCACGCGGCCATATGCCCACGCGGCTCCGAATCCGCAATTTCACCAAACCCAGTACGCCAATCGTGTGTAGCGTTGGCACGTCGCAAGGCCAGCTACGACTAGACTGACATAGCGCGGCAATACAGCTGGCCTGCGCATTTCACATTCGAAGAGTTTAAAGAGGGGCGACGTGGACGAGATCCTGGCGAGGGCCGGAATCTTCCAGGGAGTTGAACCCAGCGCTGTTTCTGCGCTGACGAAACAGCTTCAGCCGGTTGACTTCCCGCGAGGACATACGGTCTTCGCCGAAGGCGAGCCCGGTGATCGGCTGTACATCATCATCTCCGGCAAAGTGAAGATCGGCCGCCGTTCCCCTGACGGCAGGGAAAATCTGCTGACCATCATGGGCCCGTCGGACATGTTCGGCGAGCTGTCGATCTTCGACCCCGGCCCGCGGACCTCCAGCGCCACCACGATCACCGAGGTGCGCGCGGTGTCGATGGACCGCGACGCGCTGCGGGCGTGGATCGCCGATCGCCCGGAGATCGCCGAGCAGCTGCTGCGGGTGCTGGCCCGCCGGCTGCGCCGCACCAACAACAACCTCGCTGACCTGATCTTCACCGACGTCCCGGGACGCGTCGCCAAGCAGCTGCTGCAGCTGGCCCAGCGATTCGGCACCCAGGAGGGCGGCGCGCTGCGGGTCACCCACGACCTCACGCAGGAGGAGATTGCCCAGCTGGTGGGTGCCTCGCGCGAGACGGTCAACAAGGCGCTGGCCGATTTCGCCCACCGCGGATGGATCCGCCTGGAGGGCAAGAGCGTGCTGATCAGCGACAGCGAGCGGCTGGCCCGCCGAGCCCGCTAGCGATTTCGGCGCGTTTTCGTTCGCTCAGCGGCGGTTTTCGCGCCGAAGTCACGCGCGCAGGTAGTCCAACTGGGCGCGCACCGACTTCTCCGCGGCGTCCCACAGTTCGGAGTCGACGTCGGTGTAGACGTGCTCGACGACCTGGCGTGCGGTGGCCTCCTCGCCGAGCACCCGAAGCGCCTGGCGCACCTGGTCCAGCCGCTCCTCGCGGTGCGACAAATACATGGTGGTGACGGCCTGCAGGTCCTCGAGGTCGGGGCCGTGCCCGGGTAGTACCGTGCGCTGACCGAGACCCTGCAGTCGGCGCAGTGAGTCCAAGTATTGGGTGAGGCTGCCGTCCTCGTCGTCGATCACGGTGGTGCCGCGGCCGAGGACGGTGTCGGCGGTCAGCACCGCATCGTCGACCAGGAACGACAGCGAGTCCGCGGTATGGCCCGGGGTGGCCATCACGGTGATCCGCACCCCGGCGGCATCGATGACCTCGCCGTCGGTCAACGGGCCGCCGAGCCCGCGCAGGAACCCGCTGCCCACCGACCGCACCACGGCGCCGGTCGCGTCGACGATCTTGTCGATGCCACCGGTGTGGTCCTCGTGTTTGTGGCTGATCAGCACCAGCGCAATCGTGCCGAGTTCGGCGAGCCTGCCGAGGTGCTCGTCGTCGTCAGGGCCCGGGTCGACGACCACCATCTCGTCACTGCCCGGCCCGCGCAGCACCCAGGTGTTGGTGCCGTCCAGCGTCATCTTGCCCGGGTTGTTGCACAGCAGCACCGAGGCCACCGCCGTCACCGGCCGCAGCACCCCGTACGCCGGATGGGTCACGCGACCTCGACGATGAGTTCGACCTCCACCGGTGCGTCCAGCGGCAACTCGGACACCCCGACCGCCGACCGGGCGTGCGCGCCCGCCTCACCGAACACCTCGCCCAGGAACTCCGACGCGCCGTTGATGACGCCCGGCTGACCGGTGAAACCGGGCGCCGAGGCGACGAATCCGACCACCTTGACCACCCGGGTGACGTTGTCGATGCCCACCAGTGCGTCGACCGCGGCCAACGCGTTCAGCGCGCACACCCGCGCAGCGTCCTTGGCCTGTTCCGCGGTCACGGCGGCGCCGACCTTGCCGGTGTGGATCAGGCTGCCCGCTTCGGTTGGCAGTTGGCCGGACGTGTAGACCAGGTTGCCGGTCCGGACCGCAGGCACGTAGGCGGCCAGCGGCTTGGCCACCGCAGGCAGCGTGTGTCCCAGTTCCGCGAGCCGCTGGGAAGCACTCGTCACTTCGGCCGCTTCAGATAAGCGACATGCTGCTCCCCGGTGGGGCCGGGAAGCACCGCGACCAGCTCCCAGCCGTCGGCGCCCCACTGGTCGAGGATCTGCTTGGTCGCGTGGGTCAGCAGCGGGACCGTGGCGTATTCCCATGTCGTCGGTTGGCTCATGGCCGAAGCTTATCGCCCGGCACCAAGGCCGCAGGGCTCCGCAGGGGCTTGGTTAGCATGCACAGATGGCGACCACACCGAGCGACGGAAGCTCCCTGGCCTGGCCCTCCCGTCTGACAAAGGCGCGGCTGCACTTCGTGACCGGCAAGGGCGGTACCGGCAAGACCACGGTCGCCGCGGCGCTGGCACTGACCCTGGCCGCCGGGGGCCGCCGGGTGCTTCTCGTGGAAGTCGAAGGGCGGCAAGGCATTGCGCAGCTTTTCGATGTGCCGCCGCTGCCCTACGAGGAGCTGAAAATCGCCACCGCCGAGGGCGGCGGCCACGTCAACGCGCTGGCCGTCGATATCGAGGCGGCGTTCCTGGAATACCTCGACATGTTCTACAACTTGGGCCTCGCCGGCCGGGCGATGCGTCGGATCGGCGCCATCGAGTTCGCGACAACGATCGCTCCCGGTCTGCGGGACGTCCTGCTCACCGGCAAGATCAAGGAGGCGGTGGTGCGGTTGGACCGCAACAAGCGGCCCGCCTACGACGCCATCGTCGTCGACTCTCCCCCGACCGGCCGGATCTCGCGGTTCCTCGACGTCACCAAGGCCGTTTCGGATCTGGCCAAGGGCGGGCCGGTGCACTCGCAGGCCGATGGTGTGGTCAAGCTGCTGCATTCGGAGCAGACCGCAATCCATCTGGTCACCCTGCTCGAGGCCCTGCCGATCCAGGAGACCATCGAAGCCATCGAGGAGCTCAAAGAGCTGGGCCTGCCGATCGGCAGTGTGATCGTCAACCGCAACATTCCGCCGTTCCTGCCTGCCGACGACCTCGCCAAGGCCGCCGAGGGTGACATCGACGCCGACGCGGTCCGCGCCGGGCTCGAGAACGTCGGAATCACCTTGCCCGACGCTGACTTTGCCGGGCTGCTGACCGAAGCCATCGAGCACGCCAGCCGCATCAAGGCCCGCTCCGAGAGCGCCGAGCAGCTCGACCGGTTGCAGGTGCCGCGGCTCGAATTGCCGACGATTCCCGACGGCGTAGACCTGGGAAGCCTGTACGAACTCGCGGAAACGCTTGCCCAGCAAGGCGTCCGATGAGTGAAACGAAAAGGACAATTGGAGGACGTCGGTAATGAGCACCACTCCCCCCGCACTCGACATGAAGTCGATCCTGGCCGACAGGTCCAACCGGGTCGTGGTGTGCTGCGGCGCGGGCGGCGTCGGTAAGACGACCACCGCGGCGTCGATGGCGCTGCGGGCCGCCGAATACGGCCGCACGGTCGTCGTACTGACCATCGATCCCGCCAAGCGGCTGGCACAGGCGTTGGGAATCAAGGAACTCGGCAACACCCCGCAGCGGGTCCCGCTGGCTCCCGAGGTGACCGGCGAGTTGCACGCGATGATGCTCGACATGCGCCGCACGTTCGACGAGATGGTGATCGAGTACTCGGGAACTGACCGCGCCCAAGCGATTTTGGACAACCAGTTCTATCAGACGGTCGCCACGTCCCTGGCGGGCACGCAGGAATACATGGCCATGGAAAAGCTCGGCCAGCTACTCGGTCAGGACCGGTGGGATCTGGTGGTGGTCGACACCCCGCCGTCGCGCAACGCGCTGGACTTCCTCGACGCACCCAAGCGGCTCGGCAGTTTCATGGACGGCCGGCTTTGGCGGATGCTGCTGGCGCCCGGGCGTGGCTTCGGGAAGCTGGTGACCGGCGTCGTCGGCCTGGCCATGAAGGCGATGTCGACCATCCTGGGCTCGCAGATGCTCGCCGACGCCTCGGCGTTCGTGCAATCCCTGGATTCGACGTTCGGTGGTTTCCGCGAGAAGGCCGACCGCACCTACGAGCTGCTCAAGCGGCGCGGCACCCAGTTCGTGGTGGTGTCGGCGGCCGAGCCGGACGCGCTGCGGGAGGCGTCGTTCTTCGTCGATCGGCTCTCGGCCGAGGGCATGCCGCTGGCGGGCCTCATCCTCAACCGCACCCACCCGACGCTGTCGGCGCTGACCGTGGAACGCGCCGTCGACGGTGTGGAGGAGTTGGCGGCCGCCGGCCTGGAGAACAACGGGAACCAGCTCGCCGCGGCGGTATTGCAGATCCACGCCGACCGGGCGCAGACGGCGAAGCGGGAGATCCGGCTGTTGTCGCGATTCACCGGCGCCAACCCGCATGTTCCGGTGGTTGGCGTGCCGTCGCTGCCGTTCGACGTGTCCGATCTCGACGCCCTACAGGCGATCGCCGACCAGATCACCGGCGAGACGACGTAAAGAAGGCCCGCCCGAGCGGCCGGGACTCGGGTCGAAAGTTAGCTGACGCTGCGGTGCTTGCGCTGCGCGGCGAAGAATTCCGCCCAGGACACCACTTCCGGGTGCTGCTTGAGCAGCGCGCGACGCTGACGCTCGGTCATGCCGCCCCAGACACCGAACTCCACACGGTTATCCAGCGCGTCGGCGCCGCACTCGGCCATGACCGGGCAGTGACGGCAGATGACCGCGGCCTTGCGCTGCGCGGCGCCGCGGACAAACAGCTCGTCAGGGTCGGTTGACCGGCACAAAGCCCGCGAAACCCAGGCGATCCGGGCTTCCCCGTCCGCACCGTGGATGGATCCGTGCAAAAGCGCTGCGCTTGGCTTGCGAACAGCGGTCCGAATACCTGACACCGACGATCCCCTTCGTCCGGCCGCTGTCTGCGGCTGACAATCTTCAGGTGTAGGCCGCGTATGCGATCTACGCCACATCGCGACTAGGAGTGTTACCTGAATCGCACTGTCTGTTTAAGTTAGGTGGTCAGGTATCTTTTGCGCAACAGTTAGATCTCAGGTTTTTTGGGACGACCGTCCAGACCGATCATGAACTGGCTTTTTCTGACTCCTCCGTAAATACGGTTGGGTATCATCGCCCGCCGCGGGATGCTGCGCAAGACCCCGTCCCTATCCTCGTTACTCTGTTAGGCATGTCGGAACGCCCGCCGGCCGGGGCCACGATCATCAAGCTGGCCTGGTGCTGCCTATTGGCCAGCGTGATCCTGGCGGCGCTGCTATTTCCCGTGGTCGGCGGCGTCGGCCTGATGTCCAATCGCGCCTCGGATGTGGTGGCCAACGGATCGGCTCAGCTGGTCGAAGGTGAAGTGCCCGCGGTGACGACGATGGTCGACGCCAAGGGCAACCCGATCGCGTGGCTGTATTCGCAGCGCCGGTTCGAGGTTCCCAGCGACAAAATCGCGGACACCATGAAACTGGCAATCGTCTCGATCGAGGACAAGCGGTTTGCCGAACATAACGGTGTGGACTGGAAAGGCACCCTGACCGGCCTGGCCGGCTACGCCTCCGGCGATGTGGACACCCGCGGCGGGTCGACGATCGAGCAGCAGTACGTCAAGAATTACCAACTCCTGGTGATCGCCCAGACCGACGCCGAGAAGCGCGCGGCGGTGGAGACCACGCCAGCCCGCAAGCTGCGTGAGATCCGGATGGCGCTCACGCTGGACAAGACGTTCACCAAGCCGGAGATCCTGACCCGCTACTTGAACCTGGTCAGTTTCGGCAACGGCGCCTTCGGCATCCAGGACGCCGCACAGACCTACTTCGGGGTGGACGCCTCCCAGCTGAACTGGCAGCAGGCCGCGCTGCTGGCCGGGATGGTGCAGTCGACCAGTACCCTGAACCCGTACACCAACCCCGACGGCGCGCTGGCCCGGCGCAACCTCGTGCTCGACACGATGATCGACAACCTGCCCGATAAGGCCGACGAACTGCGCGCCGCCAAGCAGGAGCCGCTCGGCATCCTGCCGCAGCCCAACGAACTGCCACGTGGCTGCATCGCCGCCGGCGACCGCGCGTTCTTCTGCGACTACGTGCAGGAGTATCTGGCTCGGGCCGGGATCAGCAAGGACCAGCTCGCCCGGGGCGGCTACCTGATCAAGACGACGCTGGACCCCGACGTCCAGAGCTCGGTCAAGAGCGCCGTCGACTCACTGGCTGCCCCGGACATCGACGGCATCGCCAGCGTGATGAGCGTCGTGCTGCCCGGTAAGACCGCCCACCCGGTGGTGGCCATGGTCAGCAACCGCACCTACGGCTTGGACTCCGCGCTCGGGGAAACCATGCAGCCGCAACCCTTTTCACTCGCCGGGGACGGTGCCGGCTCGATCTTCAAGATCTTCACCACCGCCGCCGCCCTGGACATGGGGATGGGCATCAACGCCAACCTCGACGCCCCGGCGCGCTTCGAGGCCAAGGGCCTGGGCAGCGGCGGGGCGAAGGGCTGCCCGCGGGACACCTGGTGTGTACAGAACGCCGGCAATTACCGCGGGTCGATGAGCGTCACCGACGCGCTGGCCACCTCTCCCAACACCGCGTTCGCCAAGCTGATCTCGCAGGTCGGGGTGCAGCGCACCGTCGACATGGCGGTCAAGCTCGGGCTGCGCTCGTATGCCGAGCCGGGTACCGCGCGCCCGTACGACCCGGAATCCAACGAGAGCCTCGCCGACTTCATCAAGCGGCAGAACCTCGGCTCGTTCACGCTGGGCCCGATCCAGGTCAATGCCCTCGAGCTGTCGAATGTGGCCGCCACCCTGGCCTCCGGTGGCACCTGGTGCCCGCCGGACCCGATCGACAAGCTGTACGACCGCGACGGCAACGAGGTGTCGGTCACCACCGAGACCTGCGACCAGGTGGTCCCCGAGGGCCTGGCCAACACCTTGTCCAACGCGTTGAGCAAGGACGACATCAGCGGCACCGCGGCGGGCTCGGCCAGTTCGGTCGGCTGGAACCTGCCGATGTCGGGCAAGACCGGCACCACCGAGGCGCACCGGTCGTCGGGCTTCCTCGGCTACACCAACCGGTACGCGGCGGCCGCCTATATCTATGACGACTCGCCCACGCCGTCGGACCTGTGCTCGTTCCCGCTGCGGCAGTGCGGTGACGGCAACCTCTACGGCGGTAACGAGCCGGCGAAGACGTGGTTCACGGCGATGAAGCCGCTCGCCGAGAGCTTCGGTGACGTCGTGCTACCGCCCACGGATCCGCGTTATGTCGATGGTGGCCCCGGCTCCCGGGTGCCGAGCGTGTCGGGCCTGACCCAGGACGCGGCCCGGACCCGGCTGCGGGAGTCCGGCTTCCAGGTCGCCGACCAGGCCACCCCGGTAAACAGCACGTCGCCGTACGGCACGGTCGTCGGCACCTCGCCGGGCGGGCAGACCATTCCGGGTTCGATCATCACCATTCAGATCAGCAACGGCATTCCGCCCGCTCCGCCGCCGCCCCCGCCGGGGGCCCCGCCGATTCCGGGGCTGGACGGTGCCCCGTTCGGCCAGACGGTCGTCGAAATCCCGGGCCTGCCGCCGATCACCGTCCCGCTGCTGGCCCCGCCACCGCCGCCGCCGTAGATCGATCACGGTTGTCACGATTCACCTGACGCTCGATCCGGTGCACGGCTGCCGGGGGCAGTATTCTGGCGCGTATGGCTGTGCCGTCCGCTGTGAAGTCGTCCGCTATCGTCGCCGCCGGCTCGGCCGCGCTTGCGGTCGGCTATGCCACGGTGATCGAGCGCAACGCGTTCGTCGTGCGGGAAGTGACCATGCCGGTGCTCTCCCCCGGCTCGACCCCGCTGCGGGTGCTGCACCTCAGCGATATCCACATGCGCCCGACCCAGCGGCACAAGCAGGCGTGGCTGCGCGAGCTGGCCCGCTGGGAGCCCGACCTGGTGGTCAACACCGGTGACAACCTGTCGCACCCGAAGGCGGTGCCTGCGGTGGTGCAGGCGGTCGGGGATCTGCTGTCGGTGCCGGGTGTGTTCGTGTTCGGCAGCAACGACTACTTCGCGCCGAAGCTGAAGAACCCGGCGAAATACCTCTACGACAGCGACCACCGCAAGCACGGCAAGCCGCTGCCCTGGCAGGACCTGCGCGCGGCGTTCACCGAGCGGGGCTGGCTGGATCTGACCCACAACCGGCGCGACTTCGAGGTCGCCGGGCTGACGATCTCCGCTGCGGGTGTCGACGACCCGCATCTGGGCCGCGACCGCTACGAGACCATCGCCGGTCCAGCGAACGCCACGGCCAACCTCACCCTCGGGGTCACGCACGCGCCCTACACGCGGGTGCTGGACTGTTTCGCCGCCGACGGCTACCAACTGATCATGGCCGGGCACACTCACGGCGGTCAGTTGTGCCTGCCGTTCTACGGCGCGCTGGTGACCAACTGCGATCTGGACCGCTCCCGGGCCAAGGGCGCCTCCCGCTGGGGCGCGGACACCGCGCTGCACGTGTCCGCGGGCATCGGCACCAGCCCGTTCGCGCCGTACCGCTTCTGCTGCCGTCCCGAGGCCACGTTGCTGACACTGGTGGCCGCACCGACCGGCGGGCACGACGAGACCCGCAACGTCGTTCGGTCGAGCCCCACGGCCTCGGTGCGGTGAGCGACACCGCCTGCTGTCTTAGCCGGCGATGACTCTCGTCGCCGCCCACACCCGGCCTCGCAGCTGGGTGGACAACGCCATCCGGCTGATCGAGGCCGACAGCCGCCGTAGCGCCGACACCCATCTGCTGCGCTACCCGCTGCCGGCATCGTGGTGCGCCGACGCGGACATCGCGCTCTATCTCAAGGACGAGTCCACGCACATCACCGGCAGCCTCAAGCACCGGCTGGCGCGCTCGCTGTTTCTCTACGGGTTGTGCAACGGCTGGATCGACGAACACACCACGGTCGTCGAGGCGTCGTCGGGCTCGACGGCGGTGTCCGAGGCGTATTTCGCCGCGCTGCTGGGACTGCCGTTCGTCGCGGTGATGACGGCCTCGACGAGCGCCTCCAAGGTGAAGCTGATCGAGGCGCAGGGCGGGCGATGCCACTTCGTCGACGAGCCCGGTGAGGTCTATCCCGCGGCGCAACGGATCGCCGAGGAGACCGGCGGCCACTATCTGGACCAGTTCACCAACGCCGAGCGGGCCACCGACTGGCGCGGCAACAACAACATCGCCGAGTCGATCTACACGCAGATGAGCGCCGAGCGGCATCCGATCCCGACGTGGATCGTGGTGGGGGCGGGCACCGGCGGCACCAGCGCCACGATCGGCCGCTACATCCGGTACCGGCGCCACGAGACCCAGCTGTGCGTGGTGGATCCGGAGAACTCGGCGTTCTTCCCGTCGTATACGCAGGGCCGCGACATCGCGACGGGAGCGCCCTCGCGGATCGAGGGCATTGGCCGCCCGCGGGTGGAGCCCTCGTTCCTGCCCGGGGTGGTCGACCGGATGGTCAGTGTTCCCGATGCCGCGTCGATCGCAGCGGCGCATCACGTCTCGCGGGTGCTGGGCCGCCGGGTGGGCCCGTCGACGGGCACAAACGTCTGGGGTGCGTTCGGTCTGTTGGCGGAGATGGTCGCGGCCGGCGTGGGCGGCTCGGTGGTGACGTTGATCGCCGACAGCGGCGACCGTTACACCGACACCTATTACGACGCCGACTGGCTAGCGGCTCACAACCTCAACCCCGGCGAGTACGCGGACGCACTGGCCGAGTTCGAACGCTCCTGCGGCTGGGCCTGGTCCGGCTCATCGACCGCGTCGTAGTCGCCGGTCACCACCAGCCACAGCGCTGCGAGCAGGAAGAATCCCCCGTACACCACGGCCCCCAAAGCGGTCATCATCCGCCCCACCTTTCGCTGCTCGGCGCATCTATGTCGCCGTTAGTGTCCATAACGCCACCGACAAGTCAGATCCTTCCCGCGACACGCCGCGGTCATGGCCGACGACCTGACAAGCCGTTTGGCTTCTCACCCGGCACGTGCGATACGCTGTCGTGGCTTCACGCGGGGTGTGGCGCAGCTTGGTAGCGCGCTTCGTTCGGGACGAAGAGGTCGTGGGTTCGAATCCCGCCACCCCGACTGAGCCGAGTGACGAGCGAGCTTGCTCGTTCGTCCGAGGCGAGGAAAGAGGTACGAGGCGCGTAGCGCCGACTACCACGACAATGAAAGTAAGGCCCTGACCAGGTATTCCCCGGTCGGGGCCTTCTTTCGTCAGGATTACGGCGGGACAGAGCTGGGGTTTACCGCCTCCGCGTGTAATCGGCTTTCTCCCTGGATGTTTCACTACGAGAGGCACCGGACGTCGCGGTTGTCGGCTAGGTGGTCGAGCCGCCAGGAGGGCGTCAGGGCGCGACGGCGCAGCGCGGCCTGGTTCCGCCCGGCTGGGTCAGCAGGGCGGCAATGTCATCGAGCCCTTTGGGCTCGGCGACGAGCTCTGACCACGGGAAGTGATCGCGGGTCTGCTGTAAGAAGTCGAGTGCGGCGCTCAGATGCCGCGGTTCGTAGTTGTGTACGCCAGAGATGGATAGCTGGCGGCGTACCACCATTTCGGGGTCGACGAGGATCGGTGGTCCGGGTGTCACCGTGCCGGCCAGCACGGCGATCCCCTGGACGTCCAGACTGACAAGTGCGGCCTGCAGCGCAGCAGACGAACCTGAGAACTCGAGAAGCACGTCGCAGCCGGCCGGCGCATCCGCAGTCGGGGACGCCTCGGTCGCGCCGAATCGTTGTGCCAGTTGCCGCCTGGAAGCTGCCGGGTCGACCACGCGCACTGTGTGGGCTCCGCCCCGCGCGGCGGCGGCGATCGCACCGAGCCCGAGCATGCCCGCCCCGATCACGGTGACGCGCCGCCCGCTCAGGGGCCCGGCACGCTCGATCACCGCCATGACGGTGGCGGTGGCGCACGCCGCCGGAGCCGCCACGGTATCGGGCAGCTCGTCGTCGACGATGGCGATGGCCAAACCTTTTGGCAGCAAGACGTGTTGGGCGTAGCCACCGGAGAGCGTCCACCCGGAGTCCAGCGCCTCGTGGCCGGTCTTGCGTACCGAGCGGCATTTGGCGCTCAGGCCGGCTCGGCAGCGGTCGCAGCCGCCGCAGGGCAGCGTCACCGACCAGATGACGCGGTGCCCGATTCCCAACGGCCGCCCGTCGGCCGCCCGTGCCCCACCAGCACCTATTGCGATGACCTCGCCGACGGTTTCGTGTCCGAGGATCGACGGGCACGGTTGGCTGCGCCGTCCGCTCACCGTGTGTCGGTCACTGCCGCACACGGTGGCCAGCCGTACCCGAACCAGCACGTCGCCAGCGGCTGGCAGTGGCACCGGGATCGATTCAACGGCGATGTGGCCTGCCCCGCGCCACACCGCGGCCCGCGTATAGGTGGTCACGGAATGCTCACTGCCGCCGGTGTTATCCCGACCAGTGCCGGCAGATCGGCAACCGAGCGCAGCAGGTGGGTGTGGCGGTGGGCGCCCAATTCCTCTGCGGTGCCCGCACCGGACAGTACGCCGACGACGAACGCTGCGCCGGAGTTGGTACCGGCCTGCAGATCACGTGGAGTGTCCCCGGCGACGAGAACGCGCGCGACGTCGGTGATCCCGAGCTTCTCCATCGCGTGAAAGATCATGTAGGGGGCGGGTCGTCCAGCCGGCACCTCGCTGCCGCACACGACGACGTCGCAGACCGAATCACCGATCCAACCGAGCGCGGCAAGCAAGGAATCGACGATGTCGCGGTCGAAACCGGTGCTCAGTGCCACTCGAATCCCGGCGGCCCGCAACGCGGTGAGCGCCTCGGGGATGCCGGGCAGCGGTCGTGGTGGTGCCGCCTCATACGCACTCCTCAGGCGTGCCCGGAAATCGGCGACGACGGTCTGTAGGTGGTCGGTGGTCGGCGGCCGGCCGCCGGGCGGGGTGAGCAGTGCCTGCAGCGCCTCATGTTTGGCCGCGCCGTGCCAGCGGGCGACCTCGCGCGGTGTCGCTGTCGCTCCGTGGGCGGCTGCGGTCTCGGCGAGGACTCGATAGACCTGCTGACCGTCGTCGATGGTGGTACCAGCCATGTCGAGTACGACCAACTCAGGCATGGATGTCGGCATAGGGGTCTCCCAATCAGGGTCGGGCGTTGCGGACCAACGCGCAGCGCGCGTCGAGGGTGTTTTCCAGCGTGAAGCTGATCAGCGCCGGCAGATAGCGGTCATCGTGATACTCGATGAGTTCACCTGTGGCGCTGCGGGTGCGGCGTTGCTGGCGCAGCAAGGGCGCACCATGGGCCACACCGAGATGGCGGGCATCGACCGGATCGGCGGCGACCGCGTCGATGACGTGGGAAGCGGTGGCGAACTGCACGCCCTGGGACAGCAGGTAGGCCCACAGCGATCCGGAGTCGCAGTCGAAGTCGAACAGCCGACGCCCGACATGCTCAACGAACGTGGCGCGTTCCAGCATGGCCGGTTCCCCGTCGAGGAGTCGAAGCCGCAAGACCTGAACCACCGGCGCACCCTCGTCGATGCCGAGTTCGGCGGCGGCAGCGCCATCGGCGCCGCGCAGCGCCAACTCCAGGGTCCGTTGCCCCGGTGTCCGACCGATCGAGTGCGCCCACGCCGAGTACGACAGCAACGTGTCCATCGGCTGGCCGATCGACGACGAACACACCACCGGTGGCTTTCCCCGCCCACCGGCGATGACGCCCTCCGCGCGCAGCGTGGCCAGCGCCTGACGCACCGGCCCGCGCGAGGATTTCCACTGGTCGCACAGTTGCGATTCCGACGGCAGCGCGGCACCAAGCCCGAGCTCGCCGCAACGAATCTGTTCCCGCAGACCGTGGGCGATCATCTCATGCAACGCTGGAGTCACGCGGCTGACTATACAGGCTGCGGCTCGCAGCTCGTCGCGGTGTGATGGCGAAAATGGCTTGCAGGTGAACGATTTTGGAACTATTCCGGATGCCCGAGCTCAGCTCTTGACGCGGCACTGACGGTTAGCCGAGCCTACTTGTCATGACAAGCTCGGCCAATGAGCCGGGTCGTCAGCGGCGGCCATCGCCGCGTCCCTTTGTCCACGTGTTCCGGAGGCTTTTCGATGACGACAGCACCACCTAAGGTCAGCGTCGCGCAGTCGATCGACGACGCCAAGTTGGGCGTCTTCCACTTCAAGGCGGCGGCGACTGCGGGTGCGGGCTTTTTCACCGATTCCTACGACCTCAACGTCATCGGTACGGTGGTCTTGCTGGCCACCCCGCAATTCCACCTCACCGGTGGCCAGATCTCGCTGCTCACCAGTTCCACCCTGCTCGCGGTGGCGTTGGGCGCCATGCTGTTCGGCTGGCTCGGTGATCTGTTCGGCCGGCGACGCATCTACGGCCTGGAAGCGATCCTGATGATCGTTGGATCGTTGGTGTCGGCGCTGGCCCCCAATGTCACCGTGCTTTTGGTGGGCCGGCTGATCCTCGGGTTGGGCATCGGCGGCGATTACCCGGCAAGTGGCGTGCTCATGACCGAGTTCGCCAACCGCCAAAACCGCGGCCGCCTTGTGGGTTTCACGTTCATCTTCTACGTCTTCGGTCAGGTGTCCGCCTACCTGGTCAGCCTGCTGGTACTGGCCGTGGGCGTGCCGGATCACTTGGCCTGGCGGTGGATTCTGGGCCTCGGCGTTCTGCCGTCGTTGCTCGTGCTTTACCAGCGCCGCCACATGCCCGAATCGCCGCGGTGGACCGCTGAGCAGGGCGACGAGCAACGGGCGCGCCAGGACCTCGATGCGTTCGTCCAGTCACGCGCGTCAGGGTTTGGCGCCCCGGCGGAACTACCCGGTGTTCGTGTGGGTCTGCGCTCGGTCGTCTACAACCGGCGCATCCTGCTCACCGTGCTAGGCACCGCCGGCAGTTGGTTCTTCTTCAACATTGCCGTCTACGGCAATTCGGTGAGCCAGCCTCTGCTGATCAAAACCATCACCCCACATGGCAGCGTGCTGTCCAACACCGC
>JAEZIA010000304.1 GCA_023416315.1 Actinomycetes bacterium | reverse complement strand
GAGCAGCCCGGAGTCAGCCATGTTTTTCCTCGAAGAGCTCGTCCTCGTACGCGGCCACCTCGTCGAGGAAGCGATCGGTGTAGCGAATTCTCGAGACCTGCCGGGTGGCCTCGCCCACGTCGTCCCGGTCGAAGGCCCGGCCCAGATCCTCCAGGGCGGACTCCCGGTCGGCCCGGACCCGCTTCGCCAGGGCGGCGATCCGGGCGCCGTCCTGGGCGGCCCGGGCCTCCGACAGCTCCTCCCGGAGTTCCATCACCTCGAGGAGCACTTCCTGGGGCACGGCCTGCCGGTGGGCACCGCTCTCGGAGAGGTCGACGCCCCGGCCCTGGAGCAGGTAGACCGCCCGGCGCACCGGGTCCTTCAGGGTCCGATAGGCGTCGTTGACGGCGATGGATTTCTCGAGGGCCAGGCGCCGGGCGCCCGCCCCGCCGGCGGCGTGCCGGTCGGGGTGGAGGAGGCGGGTCAGCTCGAGATGGCGTTCCTCGAGGACCTTCCCGTCGACGCGAAAGGACCGCGGAAGGCCGAGGACTTCGAAGTGATCGGGACGCACGGCGTGCTCCGGGCGAGGGGGTCCCGGTGGCGGGTCGGGGGGGCCGCGGCCCCCCCGCCGGCCAGGTTGTGTCCGTTCGACCAGCCCGCGATCGGTTGCATGGCTGCGGTCACGTTGTCGGCGACCGCCTTCGGGATCCGCTGCTCGCCGCCGTTGTCGGAGGTGCTGGCGTCGAACAGGACCTCGCCCCGCGAGTTGACGACTTTCTGGACGAAGTGCGGCTTGTGGTAGACCCCGGAGTTGGCCAACGTCGCGTAGGCAGAGGCCATGTCGATCACGCGGCTCTGGTACTGCCCGAGCACGATGCCATTGTTCGGCGGGCCGCCCTTACCGTCCTCGGACAGGGTGTGCTCCACACCCGGGAAGCTTTCGGCGATACCGGCTTTGTGTGCGGCATCGGCGACATCGCTCGGCCCGTTCTTGAGCTTGAGCATCAGCCGGTAGTAGGAGGTGTTCAGGGAGCGCTTGAGCGCCTCGGCGATGTTGCAGACGCCGCAGCCTTCACCTTCGACGTTGGTGATTTTGATGCCGTTGATGGTCAGCGGTGAGCTGTCGATCTGGTAGCCCAGCCCCATACCCTGTTCGAGCGCGGCCACCAAGGCGAACACCTTGAACGACGAACCCGTCGGCAGGCCGGCCTGGGCGAAGTCGAAGCCCTGCGCATCCGAACCGCCGTAATAGGCCTTCACACCACCGGTTTTCGGGTCGATCGACACCACCGCCGCACGCATGTCCGGCATCTGACCGTCGAGGTACTTCTCCACCGCGTCCTCGGCGGCCTGCTGTGCCTGCGGGTCGATGGTCGTGGTGATCTGAAGGCCCTGGGTGTTCAGTGTCTGCTCGTCGATGTTGAACAAGTCGAGCAGTTCCTTGGTGACCTGGCGTTCGATCAGACCGTCGGGTCCGGTCGTGACATTGTTCGACCGAGCTTGCTCCGGCGACACCGTCTGCGGGAACACCTGTTCGGCGCGTTCCTGTTTCGACAGCGCGCCCATCGACACCATGCCGTCGAGCACCCAGTTCCACCGGGTGGCCGCGCCCTCGGGGTCGATCGCCGGGTCCAGCGTCGAGGGCCGCTGGATCAACGCGGCCAACAGCGCACCCTCGGCGACGGTCAACTGTTCGACCGGCTTGTCGAAGTAGGCCTTGGCGGCCGCGGAGATGCCGTAGGCGCCGCGACCGAAGTAGATGATGTTCAGGTACGCCTGCAGCACTTCATCTTTGGACCATTCGCTGGACATCTTGGTGGAGATGACCAGTTCCTTGGCCTTGCGGATGACGCCGCCGACACCGGAGCGGGCGTCGCCGACGAGCGCGTTCTTCACATACTGCTGGGTGATCGTCGACCCGCCCTGCAGGTCACCGCCGAACAAATTGTTCTTCAGCGCGCGGGCGAACCCGGAGAACGAGAAGCCCGGATTGCTGTAAAAGTCCCGGTCTTCGGCGGCCATCACCGCGTTGCGCACCTGCACGGGCACCTGGTCGATGTTGACGTCGACCCGGTTACCTTCCGGTGGAACGATTTTCGCCAGCTCCGAGCCGTCACTGGCCAGGATCGTGGACACCTGGTTGGTGCGCAGGTCGCCGGGCTGGGGCACTTTGACGATCATGTAGGCCATACCGAAGGTGATCAGCGGCAGCACAATCAGCACCACCGCGGCCAGGTACAGCGACCGCCGCACCCACTTCCAGTTGACCTGCTGGGAGAACGTCGGCGGCTTGAACGGCGGCGGCCCGCCGGGGCCACCGGATCCGCCCCCGGCGCGCGGTGGCGGTGGTGGCGGCGGGAGCTTCGGCGGTGGTGTGCCGTCCAGGGCGGCCTTGACGACATCGACCGGGTCGCGCAACAGCGGAGTGGTGTCGTCGCGGATCGGCTCCATGATCGACGTCAGCCGGTCATCGGGGGGCACCTGCCTGCGCGGCGCAGTCCGGCCGGGACCGCCTCCGTCGCCTGCGGTGGGGATCCGCGTCGTCGGTGGCTCGGAGCTGCCGGACGCACCCTCGGCCCCTGATCCCGTGCGGATGTCAGCGGCAGGCCGGTGGTCGGGACGCCCTTCGCTATTCACTGGCCGTACGCGCGCCGGAGCGCGCCGTCTGGGTGCGCCGGCGTCCACGCGTCCCATTGGTGGGACGCGGCGCTCCGAGCACGTAGGACTTGACCAAGTGATTCCATTCGCAGGTCCGGCATACCTCCACCACATGTACCGAGAATTCGTCGAACCGAGTGGCCAGCAGCACCAGCTCCTCGGCGGTGCGCGCGGATCCGGATACCGCGCCCAGGTGATCCCCGAACACCCAGGACACCAACGTCAGCGGCTCCTTGCGGCAGATCGGGCACATCACCGAACTGGGCTTGCCGTGAAACTTGGCGGCGCGCAACAGATAGGGATTGGCGTCGCAGACCTCCGAGACGCCGGTCCGACCGGAGTAGACCTCGGCCAGCAGGGAGCGTCGCCGAAGGGCGTAATCCACCACCTGTC
>JAEZIA010000293.1 GCA_023416315.1 Actinomycetes bacterium | reverse complement strand
CGTTGCAGCGCAACGTGGGCGGAGCGACGACGTCGTACGCGGCCGTGTTCACCGATGTGTCCGGGCTCAAGGTCGGTGACGAGGTGCGGATGGCTGGGGTACGGGTCGGGCGCGTCGACGCGATCGCCCAAGACGGCCGCGACCCCCCCCGCGTCGATTTGCGGGTGGAATCCGAACAGGTGCTGTACGGAAACACCAAAGCTTCCATCGACTACCAGAACATCATCGGCCAGCGCTACCTCGGGCTGTCGCTGGCCACGTTCAACGACCCGCGGGTGCTGCCCGCCGGCGCGGTGATCCCGGTGGACCGTACCGAACCGTCGTTCGACATCTCCCAGCTGCTGAACGGTTTCGAGCCGCTGTTCGCACTGCTGAACCCGGAGCAGGTGGACAACCTCACCACCGCGATCGTGCGGGCCATGCAGGGCGACACCGGCGCGGTCACCACGCTGATCGCCGACACCACCCGGCTGGCCGAATCGTATTCCGGCACCGACGAGCTGCTCGACGGGGTACTGACCCACCTGAACTCGGTGATGGATACCCTGGTGCACCGGCGCGACGACCTCGACACCACGATCAGCTCGGCCGAGCGCTTGTTCGACGGATTCGCCCAGCGCCGAGCCGAATTCGTCGACGCGATGGACCAGACGTCGATCGTCGGGCAGCGGCTGGCCAATGTGATCTCCGACGTTCAGCCGGACCTGCAGGACTGGCTGGCGCGGGAGCCAGGGTTCGCCAAGCACTTCATGGCGGACAAGCAGGGCTTCGCCTACCTGGCCTTCAACACCCCACTGATGCTCAAGGGCCTGGCCCGGATCAGCCAAACCGGTTCCTATCTGGACATCTACGCGTGCGATCTGACCGTCAGCCAGTTGCCGCGCATCGACAGCCTGATGGACACCATCGTCGGGGCGGCGACCGGCGGCGGTCAGAAGAAGCGCAGCGCGGTGTGCCGATGACCCGGACCGACAGGCTCAAACGAGTGCTCAACCGGCCGATCGAGGCACACGGCAAGCTCCGGCTGGGTGTGATCACGGTGGCGGTGATCGCGGTGGCGTTGGGCGTGGCGGTCGGCCTCGGCAAGCTTGGCGTCGGCCGCGTCACCTATACCGCCGACTTCGCCCAGGCCGCCGGCCTCAGCGTCGGCGACCAGGTCACCGTGGCCGGCGTCCGAGTCGGAGCCGTGCGCAGCCTTCGGCTCGACGGCGACCGTGTGGTGGTGGCGCTGGACATCGACAAGAACGTGCACCTCGGGACGGCCACCCGGGCTTCGATCAAACTGACCACGCTGCTCGGTGCCCGCTACATCGACCTGCAGCCCGCCGGATCGCGGGAGCTGACCGACCGGCGAATCCCACTGGCCAACACCGAAGTTCCCTACGACCTGCAGGCCGCGCTCAAAGACGCCACTACCACCTTCGAGGCCGTCGACGCCGAGAAGATCGCGCAATCGATGACCACGCTGTCCCAGCAGCTGCAGGGCAGCCCTGCGGTTCTGCCGCAAGCGCTGGACAACATTGCGCACCTGTCGCAGGTCATTCAAGCGCGGCGCGACCAGATCGGGGCGCTGCTGCGCAGCACCGAAAAGATTGCCGGATTGCTGGGCAACCAGCAACGCAGCCTCGGTGTTCTGATGACCCAGGGCCGCGACGTGCTCGGTGAGCTTGCCGCCCGCAAGCAACTCATCGTGCGACTCATCGACGCCACCACCAAGCTCGTCAATCAGCTGCAGCCCGTTCTCATCGGCAGCCGCCCGCAGATCGACGAACTATTGGCCAACCTCAACGGGATGCTGGGCGCCGTCGGACGCAACGATGCGCTGCTGCGCAATACGTTGCAGATCATGCCGGTACCGTTGCGCAACTTCACCAACGCCTCCGGCAACGGCAACGAATTCGACTTCACGTCCAGCGGCGGAACCATGATCGACACCTGGATGTGCGCGATCAGCGGGCGGGCCATCCAGTTCAATCTGCCCCACTACTTCGAGGACTGCCAATGACGCGCGGGGTGATCCTCAAGACGACCGCGATCGTCGCGATGGCGCTCGGCACGTTCGGCTGCGGCACCACGCCGCTGGCTGCGCTCGAACGCGGCATCACCGTGACCGCCCAGTTCGACAATGCCAGCGGCCTGTACGAGGGCAATGCGGTGTCGATCCTCGGGATGCCGGTCGGCAAGGTCGAAAAGATCGTCCCCAAGGGCGAATACGTGGAAGTCACGATGCACGTCGACCGCGGGGTCAAGATTCCGGCCGACGCCCAGGCGGTCACGGTGTCGACGTCGATCCTGACCGATCGGCACGTGGAATTCACCCCGGTGTACAAAGGCGGGCCCGTGCTGGCCGACCATGACCGCATCGGTCTCGCCCGCACCCGCACCCCCGTTGAGTTCGACCGGGTGTTGGCCATGGTCGACAAACTCTCCGTCCAGCTGCAGGGCGACGGTGACGGTGGCGGACCGGTCGCCGACCTGCTCAGCGTCAGCGCCGCGATGACCGACGGTAACGGCGGCAAGATCCGGTCCGCGCTCGGCGAGCTGTCCACCGCGCTGAAGATGAGCCAGGACCGGGGAGCACCCACCCGCGACGCCATCACCACGATTGTCGTCAACCTCGACAAGCTCACCACGTCGGCCGCGACCAACGACGAGACCATCCGTGAGTTCGGTTCGTCGGTGCGGCAACTCAGCGCCGTCCTGGCCAGTGAGCAACTCGGCAGCGGATCGACGGGGGCGCAGATCAACCAGATCCTCTCCGGAACCGCCGATCTGCTCGAAACCAACCGCGACACGATCAAGTCGTCGGTGGCGAACACCGAGGTCGTCACCAAGGCACTCGCCGACTACCGGCGCGAGCTGGCCGAGATGCTGGACCTGATCCCGCTGATGCTCGACAACGCCTACAACATGGTCGACCACGAGAAGAAGGCCATTCGAGCACATCCGCTGCTGGACAGGGTCGAGGTCAACGGACAGGCCACCAAAGAGCTGTGCAACCTGCTGGGCATGCGTCAACTCGGTTGTGCCACCGGGACGATCCAAGATTTCGGGCCGGACTTCGGGGTGACCAGCATGCTTGAGGGGCTTGCGGAGCTGGGGCCGCGATGATGACGCGCACGTCAGGATCCAGAGTGCTGTCGGTGGCATCCTCGGCAGTTCTGGTCTCCGCGCTGACCTCGTGCTCGATGGGACTGGCCGAGATTCCGCTGCCCGCGCCGTCGGCGGGCACGCAGTCGTATCCGATCAGCGCCACCTTCGCCGACGCCCTCAACCTACCCGCCAAGGCCAAGGTCCGCCTGTCCGGCGCCGACGTCGGCGAGGTGGAATCGATGGCGGCCCGCAACTACACCGCCGTGGTCACCATGCGGATCGCATCCGGTGTTCGAATCCCGGTGGGCAGCAAGGCCGAACTTCGTTCGGCCACACCACTGGGTGACGTGTTCGTCGCGCTCACCCCGCCGCCGAACATGGACACGACGGCGCCCATGCTGCAGCCGCGCGACACCATCCCGCTGGACGCCACCGCGTCGGCGGCCTCGGTCGAGGAGGTGTTGACCACCGCGTCACTGCTCGTCAACGGTGGCGTGATCCGCAACCTGACCAAGATCATCAACGGGATGGGGCGCGCGGTCGGCGGCAAG
Organism: Actinomycetes bacterium; assembly: GCA_023416315.1. Classification (GTDB taxonomy): domain Bacteria; phylum Actinomycetota; class Actinomycetes; order Mycobacteriales; family Mycobacteriaceae; genus Mycobacterium. The sequence continues at coordinate 49,129 of JAEZIA010000293.1, read as the reverse complement.
GGCGAGGATCTCCATCAATTTCTCGACGAGTCCACCCGGTTGGTGCAGAGCCTGTCCGACCGGTCGACGGTCATCAAACGCGCGCTGGACCAAACCGGCGATGTGGCCGACACCCTTGCTGCGCGGCAGCAATCCATCGACGAGGCGCTCGCCGCCGCCGGGCCCGCGCTGGGAACGCTGGCCGACGAGACCGGTCACATCGTGAATCTGGTGGCTGCGGTAAACCGGATCATGTTGCAGCTGGCCAAGTTCCCCTCGATCCGCGGTGAGCAGTCCCGCAGCATGATGGCAGACCTCAACCGCCTCTCCGAGGAGCTCAACGAGGCGTCGGTGGCCCCCGGCGCCTCGTTGGCGAAATTCAACACGCTCTTCGGCCCGATGCTGAAACTGGGAGGCAGCACCTCGTCGCACGTCGACATCGACCTGGCGGACTTCGCCATCGGCGCCTACCCCGATCTGTACCATCCCGGGGACCCGGGCAGCCACGGGCCCAAGCGGGAAGACTTCCGAAATATGGTCGGCAGCATCACTTATCAATTGTTGCACGTCCGCAACAAGTTCTGGGGTCCGCCGACGCCGCCGCCGGGCACGGTGCCGCCACCGGACCTGATCGGTCCGAACCCCGCGTCGCTGACCCCGCGAACGCCAACTCCGCCCCTGCCACCGACTCCGGACGGTCCGCCGTGAGGACGCTGTTCGCCAGTCTCACCGGCATACTCGGCTACCTCCGCCAGCGGCGGCTCGGCTTGTCCGCCATCGGATTGGCGATGATGTTGGTGCTCGGCGTGACCTACCTGATCTTTGGGACCCTGCGGTTCGATCCGACCAGCACCGACAACCTGGTGCGGATCCACCTCGCCGAGACCGGAGGGTTGTTGCCCGGTCAGGACGTCACGTTGCGCGGTGTCCCGGTCGGGCGTGTTGACTCGATCGACCTGTCGGCCGACGGAGTGGTAGCGGTCGCGGCGATCGAACCGGATGCGCGCATTCCCAAGGACAGCGAGGTGCGGGTCTCCGCGTTGTCACCGGCAGGCGAGCAATACCTGGATTTCCGGGCTGACAGCAATAGCGGCCCGTACCTCGCCAACGGCGACGAGATCGCCTCCAGCAGAACGCGGACGCCGGTCACGCTGGCGACGCTGCTGGGCGACATGGACGGAACGCTGCGCCAGATCGACCCGGCGCAACTGTCCGCCGTCCTCGGCGAGCTCAAGATGGGTCCACAAGGTCCGCAGAAGCTCCAAGCCATCCTCGACGGCGGCGCGTTCTTGGTGTCGACGCTGGATTCCGTGCTGCCCCAGACGGTCAGCTTGCTGCGCAACAGCAAGGTCGTGCTGTCGACGGTGCGGGACCTCAATCCCGGCCTCAGCGCGACGTCGCAGAACATGTCGTCGGTCCTTGGCGGGGTCGAACGCATGGACGGTGGTTACCGCACCCTGCTCGACCAAGGGCCTACCGCCATGACCGGTATCGACAACCTGATTGCCGACAACTCGCCGACCATGGTCCAGCTGCTCGGCAACCTGACCACGGTCTCACAGCTGACTTACGTGAGAATGCCTGCGCTGCAGGAATTCTTCTTCCCCCAATACCGAGACGGGTCGACCTTGGAAGCGATCGGCAGCACCTTCCGCGACGGTGGCGTGTGGGGCGCGGTCAGCCTCTATCAGCGCTACTCCTGTGACTACAACGTGCCGCACGCGCCACCCACGGTGGCCGACCACCCGGAACCGTACCTGTACACCTACTGCCCCAATCCGGATCCCAAGTATCTGGTGCGCGGGGCAGCCAATGCGCCCCGGCCGCCGGGGGACGACACCGCAGGCCCGCCGCCCGGGGCCGACCCGCTGCGGCGTGCCGACCCGACACCCGTAGGCCCGCTCACCATTCCGCTGCCGTACGCGGGCCCCCACCTGCCGCTGCCACCACCGCCGAGTGGTCCGTAGGAACCGACGTCCCGCCGAGAAGGAGCACCCCATGACCACGACTGACGAACGGCGCGAAGCAGCGCCCACCGACGACGTGAGCACGGCACACACGGTTGCGGCTCCCCACCAGCCTGCGCGGCGAACACTCGCCACCGTGGTCGGCGCGGCGCTACTGCTGACATCGGTGGGGGCCGCGGCCTTCTTCGGTTGGCAGCTGCGAGAACAGCGTGCGGTCGACGAGGCCACCCAACAGGCGATGGCTGCGGCGCAGCAATACGCGGTGATCCTGACCAGCGTCGACTCGGCGAAACTGGACGAGAACTTCGCGGCCACCCTCAACGGGGCCACCGGCGAGTTCAAGGACATGTACAGCCAGTCCAGCGGCCAGCTCAAACAGGTGTTGTTGGACAGTAAGGCCAAGGCGGACGGGAAGATCATTGCCGCCGGGGTGAAGTCGGCCACCGCCGACAAGGTCGAGGTCATGCTGTTTGTTGACCAGGCGGTGACCAACACGCTTAATCCGCAGCCGCGGATCGACCGCAATCGGTTGGTCCTGACCATGGAGAAGGTCAACGGCCGGTGGCTGGCCAGCAATGTCGATTTGCCGTAGGAGCGTAGCGGTGATGTTGATGTGCTCGAGATCGGCGTTTGGTAGCGATCTACTCGCAGTTCTGCGGCGGTCTGTCGGTTCGGGCGCGACTGTGGCGGTCGTTGTCGCGATAGCGGCAGCCGTAACGGCGACGGTGGCGGGCGCCGACACCACGTCGAACGGCATTGCCTACGCCGTGGTGCCCGATGTGCTGGCCGGTGACAGCCCGACCGGATTAGGGCACTGGACAGTCGATTACGAGAAGCTGGCCGGCGGTGATCCGGCGATCACCGATCCGATCAACCAGATCCTCGACGACGAAGCCCACGGGCAGGTGTGGCTGTTCGCCGCGAGCGCCAGCAAGACCTCACCGTGGACGTTCCGCACCCAGGGCAGATTGTCCTTCCGGCCGATGACCATCGCGGAGGTGTTCACCGGGCAGTACAACGCGATCGACCTGCCGAACATGCCGATCGATACGGTGGCGACGCGAGTGTTCGACGCGCGCAGCGGGATTCAGATCGTCTGGGATAACCTCTTCGTCGACCGGCAGGCCGGCTTGGCGCGGCTTTCCGAGCTGACGAAGACGATCCTGCCGGCCGCCTACCCGCCGCCACCGCTCGGCGGTTGGGCCGAATACGGCCCGTCCATGGCGCCACTGGAGCGGAACTTCAAGCATTGGATCCCCACCGACGGCGGGATCCAATTGTTCTTCCCGGAAGGGCAATTCGGACGTGAGGTGCTGACCATCACGATTCCGTGGGCGGGCGTAGCCGACCTGATCGCACCGGCCTTCGCGCCGATCACCAGTTGAGCACGTCGTCGGCGCCGCCCGGATTACAGCCCGAGTTGAGCATGATCGTGCTGGACACCACCGGGCGCCACGGCTCGAGGTTCCAGGTCCCGACCTTGCCCGGGTTGGTGAACGTCGCCAGCTGCCAGTAGCAGAAGAACTGGTTCTGCATGGTCAAGGTGTTGGCATCGGGGGCGTTGTCCAGAAGCTCGGCCCAGGCGTCATAGCTTTGCGCGCCGTTGGTGAAGGGGCCCGCCGCCGCCCATCCCCACGCGGTCGGAAAGATCCGTAACGTCGCCCGCTCTCCGTGGTACTCCCACTCCGTGTGGTCGATGTACTGCGGCGCATCGGGCGGCCGAGCGTGCGCCGGACCGCAGGTGACGACGGCGGCCGCGACCGCCGCCGTGGCCAGTGTCGTCCCGATCCGCCGCGGGCCCATCTGCTAGCGCCCTAACCGACCGGCCACTGAAGCGCCCTGTGCTGGAGGTATTCCGAAAGACCGTACGCACCGAACTCGCGGCCGATCCCGCTGTACTTGAAGCCGCCGAACGGCGACGCCGGATTCAGTCCGCCACCGCCGCCGTTGATCACCACCATCCCGGTGCGTAGCCGCCGCGCCACCGCGGCCGCCCGTTGCGGGTCGGCGGACCAGACGCCGCCGGCCAGGCCGTAGCGACTGTCATTGGCGATGCGAACGGCGTCGTCGTCATCGCGGAACGGGATGACCACCCCGACCGGTCCGAAGAATTCTTCCTGCGCGATCCGCATCCGGTTGTCGACACCGACGAACAGGGTCGGCTCCAGAAAGAACCCGCGGTCCAGGTGGGCGGGTCGCTTGCCGCCGAAGGCGATCTGCGCGCCCTGCTCGACGCCGCTGGCGATCAACTCCTCGACCCGGCGGCGCTGCACGTCGCGGATCAGCGGCCCCATCATCGTCGCCGGGTCGGCCGGATCACCCACACTGATGAAGCCAAGCGTGCCGACAATGCGCGCCACCAGGTCGTCGTGCAACGACTCGTGGACCAGGATCCGGGTGAGCAGCGCGCACCCCTGGCCCGCATGGGTGATGATCCCGGCCAGAACGTTTTCCAGCACTTTGTCGAGGTCGGTGTCGTCGAGGATGATGTTCGCCGACTTGCCGCCGAGTTCGAGAACCACCTTCTTCATGGTGTCGGCGCCCTGGGCGTAGACCTTGCGGCCCACCGTGTCCGAACCGGTGAAACTCACGATGTCCACGCCGGGGTGCCGGGTCAACGCCTCGCCGGCAGCGATATCACCGGTCACAATGTTCAGCGTCCCCGGCGGCAAGCCGGCCGCCTCGGCGACCTCACCGAGAACCAGCGCCTCCAACGGGGTGTACGGCGACGACTTCAGCACTGCGGTGCAGCCTGCGGCCAGTGCGGGGGCGAGCTTGGCCAGATTCAGCAGAAACGGAAAGTTGAACGCGGTGATCAATGCCGCGACGCCGTAGGGTGCACGCTCCACGACGCCCTGACCGATGCCGTGCCCGAAGATCGGCGCGACCGGTTCGGTGAAGTTGAACTGGGGCAGCACCCGCTCGGCCATGTCGGTGAAGTGGTCGATCGGGGCACCGACCTGAAGCATCTCGGCAAGCATCCGAGTCGAACCCGCCTCGACGATGCTGAGCTCCACCAATTCGGCTCGCCGGCGGTCCAATTCGGCGGCCATTGACGCGAGTACGCCGGCCCGCTCGGCGGGCCGCATACGTGACCACGGCCCTTCGTCGAACGCCCGGCGGGCTGCTGTCACCGCGGTATCGATATCGGCGACGGTTGCCTGGGGTACCTCGGCGACGGTTTCCTCGGTCGCCGGGTTGAGCACCGCGAGGGCTTCGTCACCCGAGCCTTCGGTCCAACCGCCGTCGATGTACAGGCCGCGGGTTGCCAGCGGTAGGGAAGTGGTCACTGAATCCTCCTGCGCGATCGGCGTTGAGTAAGCTCATTTAGGTAATTGGCAAGAATGTTGGATTGGCCCGCGGGCACGACGGATTGGGCGGTCGGATGGATTCGGGGATCCGCGGCAACGGCTCGAGCAAACTTGTACGGGCGCCCAAGACCGCGGAGATCATCGCCGATCAACTGCGCAGCAGCATCGTTCGCGGCGTGCTGAAGAAGGGCGACGCGTTGCCCACCGAGGTCGAACTGGTCAAGCAGTTCGGGGTCTCCCGCCCGACGTTGCGAGAAGCCTTCCGCATCCTCGAGAGCGAATCGCTGATCGTGGTGCGGCGCGGCTCGCGCGGCGGAGTTCTGGTGTCCTCGCCGGAAACCTCGGTCGCCGCACGCAATTTCGGTCTGCTGCTGCAGATGTCGCACACCACGCTGGCCGACGTGTATGAAGCGCGCACCATCTTCGAACCGGCCGCCGCCGAGATGCTGGCCACCCGGGCGACGGCCGAGGATATCGCGGAGTTGAAGGCCGCGGTAGCCGCCCTTGCCGCCCTCGTCAGCGAGGGCGCGGAAGGGGCCGATCTGGTGGAGTGGTCGGCGGCGACGTTCCGGTTCCACGACCTGATCCTGGAGCGGGCTGGAAACACCACGGTGGCATTGGTCGGCACCGTGCTGCGTGAGGTGGTCACCCGGCACATGGTCAAGGTCGTGGGCACCGCGAGTGATCCGGCTCAGATCGAGAAGCAGTTCAAGTCGACCATCCGGGCTTTCACCAAGTTCGTTGGCTTCGTCGAGGCCGGTGACGGGCCCGGGGCCAGAGAATTCTGGTTGTCGCACATGACGCGGGCCGGCCGCAGGATGCTGTGGGGCGACCTGGCCACCGAGACTGTGATCGATCTTTTCGTCTGACATCAGCCCAGGGCGCCCTCGTCGCGTAGCGCGCTGATCTCGTCCCAGTCCAGACCGCTCTCCAACAGGACCTCCTCGGTGTGCTGGCCGAGCTCGGGTGCCGGACCGGCCGGGACGTTGGGTCGTTCGTCGAATTGGTAGGGCGGCGCGACCAGCCGGAACGGCCGGTCGTCGGCGCCGGTGACGGTGGCGAGGTAGCCGTTGTCGGCGACTTGCGGACTGTTGCACACCTCGTCGAAAGTCACTGCCGCCGACCAGACTCCGGAGAAGCCGGCCAGCACGTCCCGCCAGTCCTGGAGGGGGCGTGCACCGAAGATCTCATCCAGTTCGGCGATGCAGGCCGTGCAGTTGACGAAGCGGGATGCCGCATCGCGAAAGCGCGGGTCCTCGGCCAGCTCCGGGCGCCCGATGAGCTCACAGAGCTCGGGCCAGAACCGATCCGACTGCAGGCACACCAGATTCAGCCAGCGATCATCGGCGGTGCGGTAGCTGTTGACGATCGGGTTGGGGGCGGCACGGCGGTCGATGCGGGGCAACTCCGAGATGCCGACGGCACTGGCCGCGATGTCGGGACTCATCGTCCACATGCCGGTATTCAGCAGCGACACATCGACCACACCGCCTTCGCCGGTGCGCTCCCGCCGGAACAGAGCCATCGCGACCGCGCCCGCGATCGCGCTGGACCCCTGCAGGTCGAAGAACGCCGCCGGCTGCGCGGCCGGCGCGGCGGACCCGGGTGCGGTGAGCTTGTTCTGCACACCGGCGGCCGACCAGGCCGCGGCGGCGTCGAATCCGCCCGCGTCGGCCATCGCCCCGTGCGCGCCCCAACCCGAGCCGCGCACGTAGATCAACCGGTCATGCTCGGCGCGAAGATCCTCGGGGTCGATGCCCAATTTGGTCCGCACCTTGGGTAGGTAACTGGTGAGGAACACATCGGCGCTGCCCACCAGGCGGCGCAGCGTGCTGATGCCAGCCGGACTCGACAGGTCGAGCGTGATGCTGCGCTTGCCCCGATTGGGCACCTGCAGAAAGGGATTCGGCACCGAGGTGTCGGCATTGAGCGCATTGAGCAAGCCACGCTGAGGGTCGCCGGTCGGCGGCTCGACTTTGATCACATCGGCGCCGAGGTCGGCGAGGATCGCGCCGGCCCCCGGGACGAACGTCCACGCCGCCACCTCGATGACACGGACACCTTCGAACGGTCGGGTCACTGTTATCTCCTGATCTGCCAGGTCGTTTCATCGAGTGGCGTGAAGTGCTGCACGCATCCGGTCGAAGTGTTTCGGGTGCCAGATGTCCTGGTCCTCACCCCATCCGAGTTCACCGTCGAACTCCCAGCGCATCAGTGCGGTGCTGCCACCGCCGGCCCGCTCGCAGATGTGGCTGACGGTGAAACCCTCGGCGGTCATCTCACGGCCGGTCACGTCGGTGAGATGGACATCCATGTGTGAGCTCCAACCGGTCACCGGGTCCCGGTGGTTCCGCATGCGGCTGGCCGACTTGGCGAGCCGCTCGAACCGGCCGTCGCGGAGTAGCCAGCCGTGATTGAGCGGGGAGAACCCGGTGGCGTCGCCTTCGGCTACTCGCACAAATGCCAGAAATCCGGTCTGCGGCCCGGAATGGCCGAAAATGTACTGAATCCGCCCGCGCCCGCGCTCGCGTTCGATCTCCCGCCACCGCGGACCACCCGGGTGTCGTACCCGATCGGACTCGGTGGCCGGGGCGGCGGACGAATCACGGGCCGGCCGCGGACCGCCGCGCGGGGCCCAGGAGCGGTCGCGGATCGAGTAGCAGTCGATGTCGATGCGTTCGCCGTCCAGCACCAGTTCACCGGTGACATGCCCGAGCTGGTCGAGGTGGGTGTGCTCCATGAACGGCGGCTCACCCGGGGTATAGCGACGGGGGTCGTGGACGCCGGCGAACGTGATGCGGATCGCGAAATCCGCCGCGGGGTCCTCGAATTCAATGTGGTAGTCGCGCAGCGGGCGCAGCATCCGGACACTGAACCCGCCCCCGGGCGCGGTGATGTCGCGCAGATCGGGAGCCGGGTCGGACAACGGTACTTCCTCGGCCATCCGGAAGTAGCGCAAGTCCTCCGGCATCGGACCGCGGGGATCCCAGACATACACCCGCCAGGTCGCGGTTCCGCGGTTGGGGTGGAATGCGGCGTGCAGCCAGCCGCCGATTTTGCGTTCCGGGATATTGAAGGACCACCAAGTGGTTTCGGTCCAGAACGGGTTGTCGTCCGGGGCGGCATGGAAGTTGTCGTCGGCCGGCACGAACGGAGTGTCGGCGGTGACGAGACCCGGACCCCCGGACATCCCGGGGGTGACTACCCGCACCATGGCGCCATCCTATCTAAAGGATACTTATTTAGTGAATAGATTGGCCGAGCCGAGCTACGGTCCGGACCGCTTCGGCGCGCGGCCGAGATCGAAGAGTGATTCCTGTGCCAGGCTCGCCACCACCACGCCGCGCTGGTCGTAGATCTGCCCTGAGTACATCCCCCGACCGCCGGCGGTGGCGACCGGTTCGAGGTCGATCAGCAACCAGTCGTTGGGGTCGGCGCCGCGGTGCAACCACACGGCGTGGTCGATGCTGGGGAGCAGACCCACGCGCTCGATGTCGGGCACCAGTGACAGTCCCGTGCACAGGTCGGACAAGAACACCACGCCGCAGGCTCGGATGTTCGGATCGTCGTCCAACGGCTCTCGGATGCGCAGCCACATCCGCGTCGGCCAGCGGTACCACTGCCGACCGTCCGGGGGCAGCTTTGCTTCCAGATCGAACGTGCGAGAAGCGTTGAGCTCGTGCACGGTCAGCTTTTCGGGTATCGCGACGTCGGGCATTCCGACCGCCTGGAAGTCCGGGCCGTCCTCCTTCGGCCGGCTGAACGAACACACCATCGAGAAGATCGTGGTATCGCCCTGGTGTGCGGTGACACGGCGTCCGCTGTACCGGCCGCCTTCCCGGTCGCGGGTCACCCGCAACTCCAGGGGGGCGCTGGCATCCCCGGCGGCCAGGAAGTAACCGTGGATCGAGTGGGCGACCCGGTCGGTGGACACCGTGAGGCTGGCGGCGCGTAGCGCCTGGGCGGCCACCTGTCCGCCGTAGATGGTTCGGCGGCCACTCAGGCTGACCGGGTTGGCCAGAAATCGGTCATGTGGAAGGTGTTGCAGCGTCAGGACTTCGGCCACGGTGGTGGGGGTGACCTGATCGCCGTCGAACACCTCGCGGGATGTGACTCTCACGGCATTGTCCGATCACACCAGCCGGCCGGCGTCGGCCCAGTAGGCGTCGCGCATCTGTCGCTTGACCAGTTTTCCGGTTTCCGTTCGGGGCAGGGAAGTTTCGAAGTCCACCGACCGGGGGCACTTGAAACCGGCCAGGCGGGCTCGGCAGTAGGCGATGATCTCGTCAGCAAGATCCGCCGACGGTGCGACGCCCGCGACGAGTTCGACGACCGCTTTGACCTGTTCACCCCATTCAGGGTCGGGGATTCCGAGCACGGCCGCGTCGGCCACCGCGGGATGGGTGCTGAGCACGCCCTCCACCTCGGCGGGGTAGATGTTCACCCCACCGCTGATGATCATGTCCTTGGCGCGATCGCAGATGAACAGATACCCGTCTTCGTCGAGGTAACCGACGTCGCCGATGGTGAAGGCCGAACCACGGTGCACAGAGGCGGTGAGTTCCGCGTCGTCGCGGTACTCGAAGCGCTCACCGTCCAGACGCTCGATGTAGACGTTGCCGACGGCATTGGGCGGCAGGAGATTTCCCTCATCGTCGAGAATCTTGACGCTCATCCCGCGTACCGGCCGACCGACAGTGCCCGGTTTCTCCAGCCACCGATGCGGCTTGGCGATCGTGGCCGCGCCCTCGGTGCCGCCGTAGGTTTCCCAGATCACCGGCCCCCACCAGGCCAGCATGTCCTGCTTGACCGCAAGCGGGCACGGCGCGGCGGAATGCACCACTGAGTGCAGGCTGGACACGTCGTATTCGCGCCGAATGCGTTCGGGGAGCTTGAGCATCCGGACGAACTGGGTGGGAACCATGTAGGCGGTGCGCACCGCGTGCCGTTGGATGGCGGCCAGCGTCTGTTCGGGGTCGAACCGGCCAAGGATGACCAGCGGCTGGCCGACGTGTAGCGACCCGAGATAGAAGCTCTGGCACCCGGCGTGATGCATGCCGGTGGAGACCAGGTGCGCGCCATCGAAGGGCCGAAAGTCGAAGGCCCGCCCGAATACTGACATTGCGTTGGCGGCGACCGACGGGTCACGCCCGTCGAGCGGGCGAACGATCCCCTTGGGTTTGCCGGTGGTGCCCGACGAGTACCGGATGGCGTCACCCTGGGTCCGGTGGGCCGGTGCATCCGATGTGTGGCCGGCCAGGAAATCGTCCTCGCTTACGAATCCCGGTGGAACACCCGTACCGCCTCCGACGACGATCCGCACCCGGGTGTCGTCGGGTACGGAGCTGAAGCGGTCCAGGTAGTCGGCATGGGTGGCCAGCACCGCGGCGCCGGAATGGTCGAGGATGGCGGTGAATTCGTCGGCCGACAACGCGGTGTTCAGGGTGAGATAACGCAAGCCGACTTCGCTGGTGGCGAGTTGCCAGATCACCGCATCGACATCGTTGGGCAACGCGTAGGCCACCACGTCGCCATCCGTCAGCCCGCTCGCGCGTAGGGCGTTCGCCACCCGATGCGCGGCTCCGGCGAGTTCGGAGTAGGTCAACCTTCGCCCGGTCGGCGATTCCACGATGGCCGGTGCATCGGGGTGGTCCTCCGCGATCCACCACACGCCGAGACGTTGATCCCACGGATGCCGCATCCACCCTCCCACCGGAAAATTAGATAGAACAGTATCCTTAATGACGATCGCGCGAAAGGGCCCGGATCAACCACGGAGGGGGTCAGGTCGCGGGCGCCGAGGTGTCGGTCATGTGGGTACGCATCCGCATTACCGCCAGTTCGACGTCACCGGCGGCCAGGGCATCGACGATGCCGCGGTGCGCGGGCTCGATCTTCGACGGGCGGGAGATCGCCCCCACGCGGGGATCGTTCTCGGCGAACTGGGCGAAGAACTGCCACCCGAGCCGCATGGTGACCCGATGGAACAGCTGCAACGCCCGGTTGTCGGTCAGTGCGGCCAGCATCGAGTGGAAGTCCTCACCGTGGGCGAACGCCAGCGCCAGACCCTGCTCGAACTCGCAGTGCAGCGACCGCTCGAGGGCGTCAGCGCGGTCGGGGTTGGCCCGCAGCCCGGCGGCCGCCCGCTCGACCACTGCCAGCTCCAGACCGGTACGTAAATCCATGATGTCGCGCAGCCGCACGCCACGCCGCCGCAGATAGATGGTGATGACGTCGGTCAGCGCCGAGATATCCGGTTCGGCCACGAACAGCCCGCCGCCGGGGCCGCGCCGGGTGAGCGCGATCTGGTGGTACTCCAGAATCCGGATCGCCTCACGTACCACGGCCCGGCTGGCTCGATGCTTCTCCATCAGAGTCGTTTCGGAACCGATGAAGCTGCCCGGTCCGGCGCCCGAGTTGACGATCTCGGTGAACAGCTGGCGGGCCAGCGCTTCGCCCCGCTTGTCGCCGAGCGTGCCGGCCAGCGCGACACCGGGATCGAGCCGTTGCACCGTGGCCGGCTGGGTCCGGATGAAGTCGGCCTCGGCCTGCAGGTGCCGCCGCATCCGGTCCCGGGCCAGGCCCGGGTTGTTGCCCAGGATCGCCTTCGCGATGCCGTCGTGGGCGCGGGCGATCTCCTGATCGATATCGGTTGGCAGGGCGGCGCCGTCGCTGAAGTAGAAGTTCGTCAATCGGCTGAAGGTCTCGACGAACAGTTCGAGGACCGGGTTGTGCGTCAGCGCCGCCACCTGAGAGTGCAGCAGCCGGTAGTTGGAGATGTTGCCTGCCGACTCGGACTCGATGGTGTGGCGGATCGCGCCGATGTCGGACTCCGAGACCCGTTGCGAGGCGATCTCAGTGGCGAGCTCCTCCAACAGGATCCGGGTGTCGAAGACCTCGTCGAGGGTGGCGTCGATTCGCAGGAGGTAGATGACGGCCGGTCCGATCACCGCGTCGATGTCCGGCTCTTCGATCACCAGCCCGCCCCCGGTGCCGCGGCGCATCCGCGCCACCCGTTGGTGCTCGACCAACCGGATCGCCTCGCGCAGGACCGCACGGCTGACCCCATAGCGTTCGAGCAACTCGGTTTCCGACCCCAGTACATGACCCACCGGCCAACCCAGCTCGACCACGTCGGCGACGATCTGTTCGGCCGCCCGGCCGGCGAGCTTGGCGCGCCGCGAATCGACGCGTGGTGCGATCAGGTCTGGGTTCACGTAGTCACCGGTAGACGGCGGGTCCGTTGCGCCGCGGGGCGGCGCGACGCTCCGTCAGCGGCGGATTGCCGATGTGGGTGTAGGCCATGCCGTTCTGCAGAGCCGTCGACCGGGTCATATCTAAAGATTCCCATATCGCCCGCACCGTGCCCTGAATCGCCTGCGGGCTGCGCGCCGCGATCGACGTGGCGATCTCCCGGGCGCGCGCCCACAGGTCCTCGCGGCTCACCACCTCCGACACCAATCCGATCCGCAGCGCGGTGTCGGCCGAGATGCGTTCCTCGGTGCCCATCAGGGCCCAGCGCAGCACCTCACCGAGCGGAATTCCGCGATGCAGCATGCCGATCGGTTCCAGCGCCGACACGATTGAAGCGTTGGCGTGCGGATCGAAGAACGCGGCGTCTTGTGAGCAGATGATGATGTCGGATTCGTTGAGCAGATACTGCGCGCCACCGGCCGCCAATCCGTTGACCGCGGTGACCACCGGCTTCCAGCAGCGGTGGGTGATCTTCGGGGAGACCACCGTGCCCGGGTCGAAGGTGTTCCAGATGTTGCTGCGGAAAAACCACCTGCCGTCACCCTTGACGTCGACCCCGGTGCAGAATGCGCGATCGCCCGCCGCGCGGAGCACGGCGACGTGAATATCGTCGTCGTCGCGCACCGTCTGCCACGCCCAGGCGAGTTCCTCGGCCATCTGCGCCGAGATGGCGTTCATCGCTTCCGGCCGGTTCAGCGTGATCGTGGCGACGTGGTCCTCAATGTCGAACTCGATGTGCCCGAGCGCGATTGCCCGGTGGGTTCGGCCGTTCGCATCCTGTTCAGGGGTAGCGGAAATCATAGAAATCAGTGTACTAATAATTCGGAGCCGAACACGAGATACGGGGAAGCCGATATGGCGATCTGGGCGGACGTGTCGTCGGGGCGATGACCTAGGGCACGTGATCGATGGGAGCAACCATGTCCAAAGTGATTGGCACCCTGGAGAAGACCAATCTGGACTCGCGGGAGATGCTGGACGCCCCGCATGCGCGGTTCGCGTATCTGCGCAAACACCAGCCGGTGTCGTGGGCGACGGCCAAAGGCCTGCTTCAGGGTGACGGCGGCTATCTGCTGACCCGCTACGACGATGTCGTGACGGTGCACAGCGATGATCGCTTCTCCACCGACGTCATGAAGAACTCACCGGCGGGCAAGTTCATCTGGTTGCTGCCGCCGAGTCTTCGGATGTTGGCCCAGACCATGGTGTTCAAGGACGACCCCGACCACAAGCGGCTGCGAACGCTGGTGCACAAGGCGTTCACGCCACGGCTCGTCAAGGCGATGGCGCCGGACATCACCAAGATCGCCGAGCAGCTGGCCGATGAGGTGGCGACCAGGCGCGAAGTCGATCTGGTGCATGAGTTCGCCATCCGCCTCCCGCTCGCCGTCATCGCCACCATGCTCGGTGTCGCCGACGAGGACCGCGATCAGTTCCACACGCTGGTCGAGAAGCTGGGCAAGCAGCAGAGCAACATGCTGCGCGGGTATCCGACCGCGCGCAAGCTCGGCAAGCTCTTCGAGGCCTTGATCGAGGATCGCCGGCTACATCCGGACGAGGGGTTGATCTCGGAACTGGTGCGGGCCAATGAGGGCGGCGACCGGCTCAGCCATCGGGAGACCGTCTCGATGGTGTTCCTTCTGCTCTTGGCCGGTCACGACACCACGGCCAACCTCATCGGCAGTAGTGTGCTTGCGCTCGTCGAACATCCCGAACAGCTGGCGCACCTGCGGCGTGAGCCGGAGTTGTTGGAGACCACCGCGATCGAGGAACTGTTGCGGTTCACCTCACCGGTCGCCGACGGCGCGGCACGCTTCGCGACCGAGGACATGGAAATAGGCGGGATGCCGCTACCGCGCGGCGCGCAGGTGATGGGCTCGATCACGTCGGCGAACTTCGACGAAACGGTCTTCGACAACCCCGAACTCCTGGATCTGACCCGGAAACCGAACAAGCACTTGGCATTCGCGTTCGGCATTCACTACTGCCTCGGCCACCAACTGGCCCGGCTGGAAGGCCGCATCGGCCTGGCGACTCTGATGCAGCGATTCAACCACTGGGAACTGACGGCGCCGCGAGAGAGCCTGCACTACAAGACGACTGTCTCGCTTCGAGGACTGACCAAACTACCGATACGGATGTACTGACATGACCCAGACCGAACAGGCCGAGGAATTCGACTACGACATCAAAGACGAGGACATCGAACGCGCCAAGCTGTTGCTCGGCATCGATGCCCCGACGAGTGTCGATGAGTACTACCGCGAACTGAGCGCCGACGGAATCCGCAACTTCGCCCGCGCCTACGGGGATGACAACCCGTTGTTCGCCGACCCGGACTACACGGCGAGCACGCGTTGGGGCGGCCCGATCGCCCCCCCGATGATTCACATCGCGATGGCGCGCAAGATGCTCGGCGACCCGATTCCGGAGAGCATCCGCAAGGCCACCCGTGGATTGTTCTCCGGCGTGCACATGTTCGTCTCCGGCCAGGACACCGAGTGGTACAAACCGGTCTACCCGGGCGACACCCTCTACGGCTTCGGCGGTCTGGAATCCATCGAAGAGAAGGTCAGCGAATACGCCGGCCGTTCGGTCATCCGGATCATCCGCTCCGTGCGCGTGAACCAGCGGGCAGAGGTGGTGGCGGTGACCCGAATGATCCTGATCGCCACCGAGCGCAAGAAGTCGCGCGAGCGGGGCAAGTACATGGATCTCAAGCCCGCCACCTACACCGACGAGCAGATCGCCGAGATCGATGCGATCTACGCCGCCGAGGGTCCGCGGGGTGCCGAACCGCGGTATTACGAGGATGTCGTCGTCGGCGACGCACTTCCGAAGATGGCCAAGGGCCCGTTCACGCTGACGGACATGATCTGCTTCCACAGTGGCGGATACGGGCTGGCGCCGTACGGCATCGGCCCCGGACGGGTGGGTTACAAGAACCGGCAGCGAGCGTCGAAGTTCTACATAAAGAACGCCGCGGGCATCCCCGACGTCGCGCAACGCCTGCACTGGGAGAACGAATGGTCGCAGTCCATCGGCAACCCGATGGCCTACGACTATGGGGTGATGCGGGAATGCTGGCTGACCCACTACCTCACCGACTGGATGGGCGACGACGGCTGGCTGGTGCGTCAGCACGACGAGATGCGCAAGTTCAATTACATCGGGGACACCCAGATCATCACCGGAGAGGTCGTCGGTAAGCGGGTCGAGAACGGCAACGGCGTCGTCGACATCGAGTTCCGGGCCACCAGCCAGCGGGGCGAGGTGACCGCGCCGGCCACGGCGACTGTCGCCCTGCCCAGTCGCGAGTTCGGGGCCGTCGTACTGCCCGAACCGGACCTCGAGCTGCGCCGCAAGGCGGCGGCAATGATGGCGCGCCACAACGAATTGGCTGCCGGAACGGCGCGGTGATCCCGGCCAGCGCGCACACCATCGACACCGGCACGGATACCGTGCTGGGCGCGGTCGTCGACGGGGCAGGCCTGATCATGCTGAACCGCCCGCAGCGCCGCAACGCCCTGCACGCCGACATGTATCGGGCGGTGCCGATCCTGCTCGAGCGGTTCGCCGCCGACGACGCCGTCGGCGCGGTGGTGATCACCGGCGCCGGCCAGGCGTTCTGCGCAGGCGGCGACGTTCGTGATGGCGGCTCGGCCAAGGAGGTACCGACCGGTGACGAGCAGGAGCAGATCGCCGCCCGCGCCGCGTTGCTGACCGAGAGTGCGCGGATGGTGACGCTGCTGCATGACATTCCGAAGATCACCATCGCCGCGCTGCCCGGAGCGGCGGTCGGCGCGGGGATGAGCATCGCGCTGGCTGCCGATCTGCGAATCGCCGCCGCCTCGGCTCGACTCATCCCGGGCTGGGCCAAGCTGGCGTTCTCCGGTGACTTCGGCGGTGCCTGGTTGCTCAGCAGGTTGGTCGGGGCGTCACGGGCGCTGGAGTTGCTGATCGCCGACCAGGCCATCGACGCCGAGGCTGGGCTGCGGTTGGGTTTGTTCAACCGGGTCGTCGATGACGCCGAGCTTCCGGCCGAGGCGCTGCGGTGGGCGGCCGATATCGCGTCCGGCCCGACCGCGGCCTTCGCAGCCACCAAGGCCAATATCCTTGACGCCCAGCACTTATCGCTCGCCGAGGCATTGCCGCGGGAGAGTGAGCGGATGGTGCGCAGCGCGCTCACCCAAGAGCATCGGGACGCGGTGAAGGCCTGGATGAACGCCGCGAGGGCCGGAAGCCGCCGATGACGGAACGGCCGAGCATCCCCACCGATCTGCGGTCCTGGATCGCCGAAGTGACTGGCGCACAGCTGGTCAGCGTTCGGCAGGTACCCGGTGGCGCCAGCCGCCAGGCGTGGTTCGTCGATGCCGACGATCAAGCCCTGTTCCTGCGCTATGACCCACGAGTCCCCAAGCCGGGCGGGGCGTTTCATCCACTGCAGGTGGAAGCCGAGATCATGGCCGAGGTGTATCGCCACGGCGTGACCGTGCCCCGCGTGCTTGCCGCCCATCCGGTCGACCAGGCGGTGCTGCTCGAACGGGTCGACGGCGAGACCTGGTTCCGGCTGATCAAAGACCCTGACGAACAGGTCCGCACCGCGCAGGACTTCATCGCCAAACTGGCTGTGCTGCACCGGATCGATGCCGCCTCGCTGCAGATCCCAAGTCTCGGGCCGGCGGGCCCCGTCGACGCGCATGTCCGCTCCGAACTCACCGCGATGCGGGCCCGGGTGGACGCCTACGGAAAACCGGCACCGCTGCTGAGATTCTGCATCGACTGGTTGGACCGCAATGTGCCCGATTACGATGGGCCGACCGTACTGGTTCAGGGCGACACCGGGCCGGGGAACTTCATGTACGCCGACGGCACGGTCACCGCGATTGTCGACTGGGAATTGGCGCATTTCGGTGATCCGATGGACGACATCGCCTGGTTGTCGTTGCGCACGGTGCAGGACACCTTCACCGACTTCGCCGCCCGGCTCGCCGAGTACGAACAACTGTCCGGCCACCGCATCGACGCGGAACGGATCTGGTATTACCGGCTGTTCGCCGAAACCAGGCTGGCCTCGATCAGTCCCGGCAGCATCGACGTGCGAGCGTCGGCGCCCGCCGATTCTCCGGACGCCGGCAACAGCCTTATTTACGGGATGTTGCATCGCCGGTTGCTGGTCGAGGCGCTCGCCCACGTCGTCGGCATCCCCGAGGTACACGTCGACCTGCCCGATAACGAGCACCGATCGGAGTACGCGGCGGTCTACACCGCGGCGGCCTCGGCGATGTCCGGCGCCGCCGACCGGATCACCGACGGGCTGGCGCTGCGCTACGTCAAGGGTGCGGCGCGGCTGGTGAAGTATCTCGCGGAGGTCGACCGGATCGGCGCCGTCGTCGACGCGCACGAGATCGACGAACTTGCCGGATTGCTGGGCGCCACACCCGAATCGGTGTCAGCGGGTCGAGCGGCACTGGCGGAACTGGCCGGCCGCGGCGCGATCGATGAGCGCGACTACGTCGCCCAACTGTGGCGCGGCATCAAGCGCGACGACTACCTGACCCGCACCGCGTCGGGAGCGTTGAGCCGCCGCGGCTGGCCGCCCATTCACCCGACCGATCAAGGAGAGCAGGACCGTTGGGTATCGCAATCACTGAGGACCACCGCGAGCTAGCCGGCGTCGCCCGGTCTGTGCTGTCGGCCCGCGAGGCCAGGCGCGCAGGTCGGGCCCTACTCGACGCCAATAGTGAAGGACTGCCCTCCTTCTGGGCCGAGATCGCCGGTCTGGGCTGGTTGGGACTGCACGTCGGCGAGGAGTACGGTGGCGCGGGCTTCGGACTGCCGGAACTGGTCGTCGTGGTCGAGGAGTTCGGCCGTGCGGTCGCGCCGGGCCCGTTCGTGCCGACGGTGATCGGCTCGGCCGTGATCGACACCACCGGTAACGACGAGCAGCGGGCACGCTGGCTGCCCGCCCTGGTCGGCGGCGGCTCGACCGCGGGGATCGGATTCGATACCACGATCACCGGCGACGGTCGGCGTTTCAGCGGTGAGGCGTCGCTGGTGCTGGGCGCCGGGCTGGCCGATCTGTTGCTGCTCACCGTCGGTGAGGACGTCGTCGTGGTCGACGCCGGTGCCGACGGTGTCGCCGTGCAGGTTCCGGCCAACCTCGATCCCACCCGACGTAGCGGGCGCGTCACCCTCACCGATGTCGAGGTCGGCAGCGACGCCATCCTGTCCGGTGCCGCACCGCTGGCGTTGGCGCTGGCCAGGACCATCGTGTCGGCCGAAGCCGTTGGCGGAGCACAGGATTGCGTCGACGTCGCAGTGGAGTACGCGAAGGTGCGTGAACAGTTCGGCCGCACCATCGGCAGTTTTCAGGCTGTCAAGCACCACCTGGCCAACATGCTTGTCGCCGCCGAAGCGGCGACCGCGACGGTGTGGGATGCCGCCCGGGCGGCGCAGTCGGGCGCCGCCGGTGAGCAGGAGTTCCAGCTGATGGCGGCATGTGCCGCGACGCTCGCGTTGCCGGCGTACGTGCACAACGCTGAACTCAACATCCAGATCCACGGCGGCATCGGCTTCACCTGGGAACACGACGCACACTTGCACCTGCGCCGCGCGCTGACTGTGCGCGGCGCGTTCGGTGGCGCCGCGGCCGATGCCTTCACGCTGACCGCCAAGGGTGTGGTGCGAGAGAACTCCATCGACCTGCCGCCGGAGGCCGAGGCGCTGCGCGCCGAGGTACGGACCGAGATCGCCGGCTGGTCGGGACTGGACGCGCAGCGGCTACGAGAGCGGCTCATCGAGACCGGCTACTTGATGCCGCACTGGCCGAAGCCGTGGGGCCGGGCCGCCGACGCCGTCGAGCAGCTGGTCATCGAGCAGGAGATGACCGACGCCGCGGTCAAGCGGCCCGAGTTCGGCATCACCAGCTGGGTGATCCTGACACTCATCCAGCACGGCACCGCCGAGCAGATCGACCGGCTGGTGCTGCCGGCACTGCGCGGTGAGCAGGTCTGGTGCCAACTGTTCTCCGAACCGGGTGCCGGTTCGGATGCCGCAGCGGTCAGCACGAAGGCGGTTCGCACCGACGGCGGGTGGATCGTGACCGGTCAGAAGGTGTGGACCAGCGGGGCCCAAAAATGTCAGCGTGGGTTGGCCACCGTGCGCACCGATCCGGGCGCGCCCAAGCACGACGGCATCACCACGGTGATCATCGACATGTCGGCGCCCGGAGTCGAGGTGCGGCCGCTGCGGCAGATCACCGGCGGCTCGGAATTCAACGAGGTGTTCTTCACCGAGGTCTTCGTGCCGGACAGCGACGTCGTGGGGCAGCCCAACGACGGCTGGAAAGTGGCTCGCGCCACGCTGGGCAACGAGCGGGTCAGCATCGGCGGCGGCGCGGCTGGTGCGGAGGCCGCGGTCGGCAGGATCATCGAGCTGACCCAGCGTTACGGCGACCGAGTGGCCGGTGCCGTCGATCGCGCCGGGCGCCTCGTCGCCGACGACCACGCGCTGCGACTACTGAACCTGCGCCGGGCTGCGCGCAGCGTCGCCGGCGCCGAGCCCGGCCCGGAGGGCAACGTGACCAAACTGCTGATCGCCGACCACGTGGTCAACCTCTCGCGGCTGTCGGCCGAACTGTTCGGGCCTGACATCGGGTTGCTGACCGCACCGGCCAAGGTGACGGGGTTGTTGGTGCTGGGATCGCGTGGGATGACGATCGCGGGCGGGACCTCGGAGATCACCCGCAATCAGATCGCCGAACGCATTCTGGGGCTGCCGCGCGACCCGCTCACCAGGTGAGCGGGTCCGTCGGGGTGAAGACCGGAACGAACATCTGCTCGCCGGCGCGATCATGCCGCTCGAAGCGGACCCGAAGCGGCATCCCACATGACAGCGCTTCCGGATCGCAGCCGACGATATTGGTGACCAGTCGCAGACCCGGCTGCTCGACCAGCTCCACCAGTGCGATCACGAATGGTGTTGGCACACTTGGATGGAACTGCTGGTATGCCACCGTGAAGGTGAACAACGTCGCGTCGCCCGACACCGCGACATACGACAGCGCGCCGCCGCACTCCGGACAGCCATGCTGCGGCGGGTGGACGAAACGGCGACAGGAGCCGCAATGAGCGATCCGCAGGGTGCCGTCGGCGCCGCCCGTCCAGTACGGCCGCGAGAGCGGGTCGGGTTCGGGTAGCCGCCGCGGCGCGGGGCTTGAAACGGATCGGAAAACCGGACGCGTCGACACCGTTTAACAGTACACTGATTAAGTTCTTTGACAGGAAGGAACGATGACCGCTTCGACGGGCGCCGCGGTGATATCGGGTGTCGGAATCTCCCAGATCGGCAGGCGCAGCGGGATTCCCGCACTGGAACTGACCGTGCAGGCGTCACGTGCCGCGATCGCCGACGCCGGTTTGACCTCGGCCGACATCGACGGCGTCTGCACCCTCGGGGACACTCCGTCCGATCTCGCCGCTGAGGTACTCGGTATCGCCGAGCCCGGTGACTTCGGCACGCCGTACGGCCGCGCCGGACTGCTGACGCCGGTGGCGCAGGCGTGTGCCGCCGTCACGGAGGGGCGGGCCCGGCACGTACTGGTCTACCGCACCGTGCAGATGATGGGGGGCACCGCGGATTCGGGTACCGCCGACAAGCCCCGCCTGACCGATCCCGAGATCGAGCACCTACTGGCCGCGCATGCCTATTCGGCCGCGAATTGGCTGGCCATGCACTGTCGCAAGCACATGGACGCGTACGGGACGACAAAGGAACAGCTGGGCTGGGTCGCGATCAACGCCAGGCGCAACGCCGCGCGCAATCCCCTTGCCGTCTATCGCGATCCGATGACGATGGCCGACTACCTGGATGCCAGGCCCATCTCGACACCGCTGAGCCTGCTGGACTGCGATGTGCCGGTGGACGGTTCCATCGCGCTGGTGGTGTCAACCGACCGGCATCGCCCCGACAGCCCGCACGGCGCGGTCACGGTCCAAGCCATCGGCGGCGCGTCCGGGGCCGGTGGGTGGACGCGCAGGCCGGATTACCCCAACATGGCCGCCACCGACGCTGCCGCCGATATGTGGTCGCAGACCGACCTCAAACCGAGCGACGTCGACGTGGCCGAACTCTACGACGGATTCAGCTTTCTCACGCTGGCCTGGCTGGAGGCGCTCGGGTTCTGTGCTGTCGGCGAGGCCGGTCCGTTCGTCGAGGGCGGCACCCGCATCGCGTCGACCGGCGAACTCCCGCTGAACACCTATGGCGGTCAGCTGTCGGCGGGCCGCATGCACGGCTACTGGGTGCTGTACGAGGCCTGTCAGCAGCTGCGGGGGTGTGCCGGGCCGACGACGTTGCCCAACCAGCCCGAGGTCGCGGTGGTCTCCGCCGGCGGGGGGCCGATCGCGGGATGTGTGCTGTTGACATGCTGACCGTCCATCTGCCCGACGAAATCGCCTGCGCGGCTGCGGCTTTCCCAGATGCCACGGTGATCGTGCACAGCGAGGTGCGGCCCGACAAGACCACGCTGGGGGAGCTGTTCGACGAAAGCTGCCGGGTCGCGGCCGGCCTTGGCGCGTGTGGGGTGCGTCCAGGCGACGTGGTCGCCGTGCAGTTGCCGAACTGGCGGGAGTGCTTCACCGCGCATGCCGGCTGCTGGCTGGCCGGCGCGGTGGTCGTGCCAATCGTGCCGATCTACGGCCCGGCCGAAGTGGCGTTCATCGCGCGGCAGGCCGGGGCACGGGCGGTGATCCTGGCCCGCGGGCTGCGCAACCGGGACGCGTCGGCCACAGTGAGTGCGTTGGCCGATCTTCCCGGTCTCGACCGGATCATCCTGGTCGGCGACCCTCTGCCAGGAACGACCGACTACGCCGAGTTGGCCACGACATCGTCGGTCGGCTTCCACCCGGTCGCACCCGAAGATCCGGGTGATCGGTGCCTGCTGGTGTACACCTCGGGCACCACCGCCGAACCCAAGGGTGTGCAGCACAGTCATGCCGGTCTGCTCGGTGAGATGCGCGCGACCGACGAGATGCGTTCGCCGGCAACGAACCCGACGACATTGTCGGTGTTCCCGTCCGGGCATATCGCCGGCACGCTTGGCATTCTGCGGATGCTCTGCCGGGGCAACACCACGATCGCGATGGATGCCTGGAACCCCGAGCAGGCGGCCCGACTGATCGACCGGTACGCGGTCACCAGTTCCGGCGGTGCGCCGATCCACCTCAGCGGCATCCTCGATGCGGCGGAGCGTGAGCACCTCGACCTCTCCAGCATGACCGAATACGTCACCGGGGCGGCCGGGGTGGCCGGCACCCTGATCCGGCGCGCCGATCGGTTCGGTGTGGGCGCGTTCCGCTGCTACGGCTCGTCGGAACACCCGACCATCAGCTCCGGCCTACCGGACGACCCGCTGGACAAGCGGGCGGACACCGACGGACGGATCACCCCGGGAACGCAAGTCCGGCTCGTCGACGACGACGGACACGACGTCGAATCCGGTGCGGCGGGGGAGATCTTGACCCGCGGACCCGAGTTGTTCAGCGGTTACACCGACCAGCGGCATACCCGTGCCAGCATGCTCGACGGCTGGTTTCGCACCGGGGACGTCGGACGGCTGGACGCCGACGGGTTTCTCACCATCACCGACCGCAAAAAGGACATCATCGTCCGGGGTGGCGAGAACATCTCCTCCAAAGAGGTCGAAGACGTGCTGAGCAGTCACCCGGCCGTGGCCGAGGCCGCCGCCGTCGGTGCAGCCGACGAGGTCTACGGCGAACGGGTGTGTGCGTTTGTCGTAGTCAACAACGGGCAGCGGTTCGAGGTGGCCGATGCGGTGAACCATTTCGCCGACTGCGGCCTGGCCCGCCAGAAGACGCCGGAACGCATCGTCGTGGTCGATGAATTGCCCCGTACGGCCAGCGGCAAGGTCCAAAAGCATGTGTTGCGTGAACAACTCAGAGCGCCTCGCTGACAGGAAGGAATCGACGTGGGACGAGCAGAAGGCCGGGTAGCCGGCAAGACGGTGCTGGTCACCGGTGCAGCGCGTGGGCAGGGCCGACGGCACGCGGTGCGCCTGGCCGAGGAGGGCGCCGATGTCATCCTGTTCGACATCTGCGCCGATATCGAGCACAACGATTACCCACTGGCCACCCAAACCGACCTTGACGAGGCCTCCCGCGAAGTCGAAAAGGCCGGGCACCGAGTGGTTTCGGCCGCCGTGGATGTCCGCGATCGCGCGGCATTCGAATCGGCACTGACGTCGGCGGTCACCGAACTGGGCCGACTCGACGTCGTGGTCGCCAACGCCGGGATCTGCCCGCTGGGTAGCGGCCAACCGATCGGGGCGTTCGCCAACGCCTTCGACGTCGACTTCGTCGGCGTGGTCAACACCGTGCATGGTGCGCTGCAGCATCTGTCGGCGGGCGCATCGATCATCACCGTCGGGTCGGTGGCCGGGCTACTGGCCGAGAAGGCCGGTCCCGGTGCCAGCATGGGACCCAACGGTGCCGGCGGTGCCGGATACAACCTGGCCAAGCAGTTCATCGATCGCTACACCCTGGCGTTGGCCGGCCAACTGGCTCCGTTGTCGATCCGCGCCAATGTCATCCACCCCACCAACGTCAACACCGACATGCTGCACAACGAGCAGATGTACAAGATGTTCCGCCCCGACCTGCCGACCCCCGGCCGCGAGGACGCGGAACTCACCTTCCCGCTGATGCAGGGCATGCCCATTCCCTACGTCGAACCCGACGATATCTCCCACGCCGTCTGTTACCTGGCCTCCGACGAATCGCGCTATGTCACCGGGGTACAGCTCAAAGTCGACGCGGGCGCCAGCCTGAAGTTCTGATGAGGTGGGGAATGCCCTGGCCGGGCGCGGATCTCGCCCGGGAATGTGAGCGCGCCGGTGCGGTCGCGTTCTGTTCAGGCGAGTTCGCCGACACCAGTGCCTACGTGACCGCCTCGGAGATGGCGCACGCCACCGTCGCGGCCAAGACCGGCCCGGGCATCGCCTACGCGTTCGCCCGGTCGCCGTTCGTACACGCCGCATCGGTGCGCCACCTCGACAAGATCGCGCCCGGCCGGGTATTCCTCGGGCTGGGTGCCGGAACGGCACGGATGAACCGCGACTGGTTCGGCGTCGACTCCTCGCACCCCGCGCGCCGAATGGCCGAACTGGTCGGCTGCATCCGGGCGTTCCTGACCGCACCCAACGACGAGAAGATCAGCTTCGACGGCGAGTTCTATTCGGTCAATGCCCACATCCGCGCACCCGTGATGGGGCCCATCGACGTCCCGATCCTGCTCGGCGCGTTCAACATCCACATGCTGCGCACCGCGGGCCGCGTTGCCGACGGCGTGCTCGGCCACGGATTGTTCACCGACCGGTGGTGGGGCGAGGTGGTCGAGCCCCAGCTCGAAACCGGTGCCACCGGGACAGGGCGAGACCCGGCCGAACTGCTGCGCTGGGGCTGGGTGATCACCGCCATCGACGACGAGGACCCGGGCCGCGCCATCGAGGACGCCAAACGCCAGATCGCGTTCTACCTGACCGTCAAGACCTACGACCGCCTGGTCGAGTTGCACGGCTGGCAGGATCAGGTCGCCGCGATCCGCGCCGAGTTCACCACCGGTGACCCGCGCGCCCTTGGCACGCATGTCACCGACGAGATGCTGTGGGCGACCGCGCTGTGCGGTGACACCGCGCAGGCCCGCGAGATGTTCGCCGCCCGGCACCGGCTGCCGGAGCTCGGCTTCGTGTCTGCGCCCGGCTTTCTGGTCAGCACTCGCCGTCGCCGCAACTACGGCGCCCACGCCGCCGCCATGTTCAGCGAGATAGGAGTCTAGGGTGACCGCGACCGAATCCGACCCCCACACCGGTCTGTGGAAAGGGTCGAAGGACTCGCCCCCGATCGTCTGGCTGGCCCGCCTCGGCGGGGTATTTCTGGTGTTTCAGCTGTACGTGTACCTGCGCTGGATTTTCTCCGACAGATTCACTCCCACGCCCAGCGGGCCCGACCCGATTCCCGCCTCATCGATGTTCTGGATCCGGTTCTGGGAGATCGGCTGCGTGGCCGCCGGCATCGGGCTGGTGTGGTGGATCGTGCGTAAGGCGCGCGCCGAGCGAGAGTTCCCCGCGCTGGGCGTGTTCGTGGTGGCGTGGCTGCTGGCCGCCTGGCAGGACGTCGGGGTCAACGCCACCCGGCCGGTATTCGCCTACAACAGTGGCTTTTTCAACATGGGCACCTGGGGTGAATTCATCCCCGGCTGGGTGAGCAAGGGCGCGGAGAACCCGCAGCCGATCATCTACTTTCTGGCCAGCTACATTGTGCTGACCCCGCTGGCGATCATGGGGATCGACACGGTGATTGCCCGGCTGCGCAGGACGGCACCCCGGCTGAACAAGGCCGGCGTGATGGCAGTGATGCTGGTGATGTTCGTCATTCTGGATATCGTCTTGGAGCAGTTCTTCCACCGGGTCGGGCTGTGGACCTATCTGCGGGTCGACGGTGACTGGGCGATCTTTTCCGGCACGCTCTATCAATTCCCGTTGTACGAAGGCGTTTTCTTCGGCGGCGTGGTCAGCGTGCTGTCGATTGCGATCTACTGCTTCCGCGACAAGAACGGCCGAATGATCAGCGACATCGGCATCGAGAAGCTCGCCAACAAGCGCACGCTGCCGCTGGTGCGGATTCTGGCGCTGTCGGCGGTCTTCAACCTGATCATGTTGGTGTTCATGCTCGGCTTCAACCTGGTCAATCAACACGCCGATACGCAACCCGCCGAGCCGATTCCGAGCTACCTCCATCACAACATGTGCGGGGTGGGCCCCAACCCGCCGTGCCCGGCGCTGCCGTAGACATATGCAGATTCGACAGTGGGCGGATTCCAAGCGGACCGCTGTGATCCTGCACCCGGCAGGGACCGAGATCACCTTCGCACAGCTCGAGGCAGCGGCGAACCGGCTGGCCCACTATCTGCGCGGCGCGGGTCTTACCGAGGGGGACACGGTGGCCGTGCTGATGGAGAACAACGAGCACATGCATGCCGTGCTGTGGGCGGCGCGGCGCTGCGGTCTGTACTACGCCACCATCAGCACCCACCTGACTGCGGCCGAGGCCGCCTACATCGTCGAGAACTCCGGTGCCGCAGCGGTCATCGGATCCCGCGCCACCGCCGACGTGTGCGCCGGATTGGCAGCCCACCTCCCGGATGGTCTGCCCGAGGTCCGACTACTGGCCGACGGCGACCTCCCCGGCTGGCAACGCTATCCGGACTGTGCGGCCGGGTGTCCCGAGACCCCGATACCCGACGAACGCGAAGGCGACCTGCTGCAGTACTCGTCGGGAACGACCGGACGGCCCAAGGGGATCCGTCGCGACCTGCCGCACACCACGCCGCAGCAGGCTCCGGTGATGCTGGCACCGTTGCTCGGCGCCGTCGGTATCGACGAGAACGCGGTGTATCTGAGCCCGGCTCCGCTGTACCACACCGCGCCGTCGTTCTGGTCGATGTCGGCGCAGGCCCTCGGTGCGACGGTGGTGTTGCTGAAGAAGTTCGACGCGCGGGAGGCGCTCGAGGCGATCGAACGCCACCGCGTCACCCACGGGCAATTCGTCCCGACCATGTTCGTCCGAATGCTCAAGCTCCCCGAAGCGGTGCGCAGCCGTTACGACATGTCGAGCCTGCGGCGGGTTGTGCATGCCGCCGCACCCTGTCCGCCGGAGATCAAGCGACAGATGATCGCTTGGTGGGGGCCGATCGTCGACGAGTTCTACGGTTCCTCCGAAGGGGCGGGCACGTCCTACATCACCGCGCAGGAGTGGTTAGCCCGACCGGGGTCGGTGGGCAAGCCACTGTTCGGGGTGGCCCACATCGTCGGTGACGACGGAGCCGAGCTGCCCCCCGGAGAGCCCGGTGAGATCTATTTCGAAGGCGGCCTGGCCTTTTCGTATCTCAAGGACGAGGCCAAGACGGCGGCATCCCGCAACGAACGAGGTTGGGTCAGTGTGGGGGATATCGGGTATCTCGATGACGACGGGTACCTGTATCTGACCGACCGTAGGCACCACATGATCATCTCGGGTGGCGTCAACATCTATCCGCAGGAGGCCGAGAACCTGCTCATCGGCCATCCCAAGGTTCTCGACGCCGCGGTGTTCGGCATCCCCGACCCGGCGATGGGACAGTCGGTGAAGGCCGTGGTGCAGACCGTCGACCCGGCCGACGCGACCGACCAGTTCGCCGCTGAGCTGCTGGACTGGCTGCGGGAGCGGCTGGCGCACTACAAGTGCCCGCGGTCGATCTCGTTCGAGGCCCAGCTGCCGCGCACCGATACCGGCAAAATCTTCAAGAACGAGTTGGCCGCGCGGCACGGCTAGTCTGGGCGCCATGCCCGACTGTTGTCAGCCCATCGCCGAGGGCGCGGTGGATCAGTCCACCGACGCCGAAGCGCACGCGATGGCGACGCTGCTCGAAGGGCTGGGGCTGACGTCTCTCGTCGATGTCCACACCCACTTCATGCCCAAGCGGGTGATGGACAAGGTGTGGGCCTATTTCGACGCGGCCGGTCCGCTGACCAACCGCACCTGGCCGATCCGGTACCGGCTCGACGAGCAGACGCGCGTGCAGACGCTTCGCCGTCTCGGCGCGAAAACGTTCACCTCGCTGGTGTATCCGCACAAACCACAGATGGCCGACTGGCTCAACGGCTGGGCGGCCCAATTCGCCAGGGATACCCCGCAGGTCCTGCAGACCGCGACGTTCTACCCGGAACCAGGCGCCGAAGCCTACGTGCGGCGCGCCATCGACGACGGGGCCCGGGTGTTCAAGGCGCATGTCCAGGTCGGTGGCTACACGCCCACCGATCCGCTGTTGGAACCCGTGTGGGAGGTGTTGGAGCACAGCCGGATACCGACGGTGATTCATGCCGGCTCCGGGCCGGCGCCCGGCCGGTTCACCGGACCCGGCCCGGTTGCCGAGGTGCTGCGCCGCCACCCCGGACTGATCCTGATCGTCGCGCACATGGGCTTGCCGGAGTACCGCGAATTCCTCGACCTGGCTCACCAGCATGACGGCGTCCATCTGGATACCACCATGGTGTTCACCGACTTCACCGAGCAGGTGGATCCCTTTCCGCCATCGGCTCGCGCCGATCTGGTGGCTTTGGCCGACAAAATCATGTTCGGCAGCGACTACCCGAACATTCCGTACCCGTATCACCACGCGGTCGAATCCGTGGCCAACCTGGGCCTCGGATCGCAGTGGTGCCGGAAGGTACTGCACGACAATGCATCCCGACTGTTCGGGTTGGCGTCCTAGGGGCGCGGCCGTAATCCCAGGGTCCGGCGCCCGGCCGCGATCAGCTGGTCGCGCAGCGTTGCGGAGTCGACCTCGCCATAGTCGACACCGGCGGCCGAGGCGATGCCCGACATCAGCAGCGCGGCCTTAACCTTGCCGCCGAGGCCAGGCTCGGCGCCGGCCAGCAGCACCATCTGGCGTTCGACGACCGCGGCCCACTCCGCGCGGGTCCGCAGCAGCGTGGTGACGCCGGGATCCCCGGTGAGCAGCGCCAGCAGGTCCCGGTTCGACGCGGCGAGCGTGGCATAGCCGGTGAGCACATGGTCGGCGCGGGCGCGCGGACTGCGGTGGGCCTCGGCGGCATCTACCAGCGCCGCTACCTCGGCGATGAGCGGCTCCATTACCGCGCTGAGAAGTTCGTCGCGGGTGCGGAAGTGGTGGTAGATCGCCGACTTGGTCAAGCCCAGTTCCTCAGAGATCATCTGCAACGACGTACCGGCGACGCTGTGGCTCTTGAATAGCTCGATCGCGACGTCGAGCAGGCGCTGCCGGGTCGGTCCGGTCTCCGGCGAGGTCTTGCTCACACTGGCGCCCTCCCGGTCACATTGCTAACACCGCAATTCCTACTGACCAAACGTACAGGATCTTCCTGTACGTTTGGTCAGTATGGCGACTGACTTTCATGAGAAGAACCGCACGGCTTTCGACTTGTCCGGCAAGGTTGTCGTCGTCGTGGGAGCCGGGCAGAGCCCCGGTCCCGGAATGGGCAACGGGCGCGCGATCTCGCTCCTGACCGCGCGGCACGGCGCCGAGGTGGTGGCAGTCGACCTGAACCCGGCGGCGGTCAAAGAGACGGTGGAGATGATCGTCGCCGAGGGCGGCCGCGCGTATGCGATCGAAGCCGATGTCGCCAATCGTGACGACTGCCGACGCATCTTCGACGAGGCGATGGCGACCAGTGGCCGGGTCGACGGGATGGTCTACAGCGTGGCGACCAATCCGCCGTTCGACTTCGAGTCGAACTCGATGACCATCGAGAACTTCAACTACGGCATCAACGTCAACATGCTGGGCTGCTACTACTGCACTCTGTATGCCGCACAGTGCATGGAGCGCAACGACGGCGACACCACCGGCAGCATCGTCAACATTTCTTCGATTGCGAGCATGAAGAACGAGCTGGGCCTCAATATCGGCATCATGCCCTACGCGCTCGGTAAGTGTGGGTTGAACCAGATCACCGAGCTCGCCGCCGTGCAGTACGCCGCGGCCGGCATCCGGGTCAACACCCTGATGCTGGGTCCCATCAATTCCGTGCTAGCCAACAAGGATTCGCAATCGCTGTTCGGGCTGGATGCCGAGGAAGCGACGAAGGCGCACAACGACGTCGTCAAGCTCAAGATGGGCAGGGCCAGCGTCTGGGAAAGTGCTTATGCCGCTCTCTATCTGCTGGCCGATGAGTCGCGATTCATGACCGGCCAGCAGATCCGCCTCGACGGCGGTGCCACGCTGGTGCGGTGACGACCGCTACCCCGGCATCACCGAGATCGACAAGATCAGCTGGTTCAACGGCCCGAACGCACCGTGCGCGCTGAAGAACAGACGCTTGGTGTCGTAACCGGCGACGCCCTTCCTGGTCTCGGCTGTTGCGCCGACTCCACAGAAGTCGTGGCACCGGTCAGTCAGAAGCGTGGAGTCGATGATGATCTCGGCCCTAGCCGCCGACCGCGGACCGGCGGCGGTGCCGCCGCTTTTCGTACATCGCTTGGTCCGCGTGTTCGAGTACTGCGTCGATCGAACGGCCGTCACCCGGCCGGTGGGCGGCGAACCCGATGGTCAGCATCGCCGAGATCTGTTGACCGCGATCGAGAGTCACCAGGGTGCCGTCGAGCTGATCGGTGATCCGGTCGGCAAGGCGGGCCAGCTTCCAGTCGTTGACCGCGTCGGTGATGACGAGGAACTCGTCGCCGCCCCAACGAGCGACCACGTCGTCGCTGCCGACCGAGGCAAGCAGGCGGCGGGCCACCTCCACCAGGAGTTGGTCACCGGCGCGGTGGCCGTATCGGTCGTTGACGGCTTTGAAGCGCTCGATGTCGCAGAACAGGATGCCGTAGCCACGCCCGCTCACCTCGAGCTGTTCGAGGCGGCTCCAGCCTGCGGACCGGTTGGCAACCCCGGTGAGTGGGTCGGTGGCAGCCTGGCGAGCCAGGTCGGCCTCCCGGATTCGATCGGCGGTCACATCCACGATCTGAGAGACGAAGTAGCGCGGCTGATCTCGTGGCGCGTGGACCACGACGACGGTCAGGGCGCCCCACACGATGCGGCCATCGGCAGCGATGTAGCGCTTGTCGATCCGGTATGAGCGCCGGCGCCCCTCCAGGCATTCGGTGAGCATGGCAAGGTCGGCGTCGAGGTCGTCGGGATGAGTGATCTCCTGAAAGGTCAGTTCCGCGAGTTCACGTTTGGTGTAACCGAGCATCGTGCGTAGTGCGCGGTTGGTCCGCAGAAACGTTCCGTCCAACCCGACCACCGCCATACCGATGGGCGAATGTGCCAGGGCCAGTTCAAACCTGCGCTCGCCGAGCAGGTCGACAGCCGACGGCAGGAGATCGGTCGACGCCGCAGCAGCGGCCGCGGGAAATCCGTGGATGAGTGGTCGGGGCCGGCTGAGGTAGTAACCTTGCGCCGCACTGATGCCGACGGCATTGACTGCGTCGAGTTCGCCCTGTGTCTCAACGCCTTCGGCGATCACCGTCGCCCCCATCTGCCCGGCGAGCTCCGCGATCGCATGGGCAAGGCGTCGGCGGGCGTCGTCGACGTCGATGTGGCGGGTGATCGACTGGTCGATTTTGACGAACTCGGGACTCAGCTCGAGCACATGGGAGAACGACGAAAAACCGGCGCCGACGTCGTCGACCGCCACCCGAACTCCCCGGGTGCGGCAGGCCTCCAAGGCCTCGTCGAGGGCGCCGTAATCCAACACAGCGTCATGTTCGGTGAGCTCCAGCACAATTCGCGTTGGGTCGACATCGGCCAGCATCTGCGTCCACGGCGCGACCAACGCGGCGGCCGGCGAGATGTTCACCGCGACGTAGATGTCCTCCGGCAGCTGCGGCAGCATCGAGATGACCCGCGCCACGATCGCCGTTTCCAATTCGATGCCCAAGCCCAGTACGGCCGCCTGTGCCAGGAAGCCGTCTGGGCGAAACGGTTCACGCGGAAAGCGGGCGAGCGCTTCTACTCCGACCACCTTGCCGGACGGAACGTCATGGATGGATTGAAAAACCACCTCGAAATCGCGCTGGTACACCACCCTGCGTATCGCGGCGCGCTGCGCCACGGTGGTGTCGGGGCGGTTGTCCGGTGACTCGATGAGCGTGCCGATGAGTTCGGCCACCTGCTTGACGATCCGGAGGTCGAGATCGGCGAGATAGGGTTTGGCCTCGCGGCTGACGGCGCACACCATTCCGACCGTGCCGCCGTTGCGGTTGAGCACCGGTACACCGACGTAGGCCCCCAGCTCGAATTCGCGGGTGACCGGCAGAGCGGCGGTGGTCTGATTGGCCCTGGTGTCCGGCACGATCCCGGGTAGCCGGCCGTCAATGACTCGCACGCAATACGAATCGAACAGCGAAGCCCGGTCACCTGACGAGAGCCCAACCGCGTCGGCGTCGCCGTCGAGTACCTCGAAGGTCTGCATGCCGTCGTGAAAGGACGACAACCAGGCAGTCTCCAGGCCCAGTCGGCTGCGCAACACGCTCAGCAGAGTGCGGATCACATCGACGGGAATCCCCGGACCGTCTTCCGCAAGTGGCTCGTCGGCCCCGTCGAACCGCATGGCAAACAGTAGACCGCACCAACGGCGAATCTGCAGTGGAATCCGGGGCCCGACCGGCCTGTTTGCCGAGGGGCCCTTACCGCGACCGTTGGTGCCCCAATATTGACGGGGTTGTTCGCTACGGATCGCCCAACCATCGCTTCACCGCGCGTAGTGGCAGAATACTGCTCATTTCAACTTTGCTCATCACCGCATTAGTGAGGCCCTCCAAAGGGCACACTTAGCGGCGAACGTTGTCAGATGAACTAGCGGGGTGGGGTTCGGCGTGAGTGTTCCGGACGCGGAGCAGCGGGAATCGGGAATTTCCGCGCCGACCGATGGTGTCGCGCCGCCATCGCTTGAGGCCGGCATTGCGCAGACGGTCCTGGTGGTCGATGACGACGCGCGGCTTCGAGACGTGCTGTGCACGGTGCTGGCTCCACTGGGATGCGACTTGGTTCAGGCGGCTTCGGGTGAAGAGGCATTGACCGCGCTGCTACAGCGCAAGGTCGCGGTGATCGTGCTGGACATCAACATGCCCGGCATGGGCGGCTTCGAGACCGCGCAGCTCATCCGAGAGGCCGACGAACTGGCCTCGACGCCGATCATTTTCCTCACCGGTCAGGCCGACGACGGCGACCTGGACCGCGGCTACGACCTCGGTGCGGTCGACTTTCTGCTCAAACCCGTCTCGGCGGGCGTGCTGTTCGCGAAGGTCAAAGCTCTCCTGGAGTTGGACCAATCCTTTGCTCGACTCCGCATCGAGGCCGCGCGCCTGCACGAGCAGCAACTTCAGATCGCGCGTGCGGCTGAGAGCCGGCAGCGGGAGGAGCTGGCGTTCACACGCCGACGAGCCAGGCTGGCCAACATCTTCGCCGAAGACAGTATCGATTTGCCGACCCTGGAAAAGACCATCGTCGCCGAGATGGGCCAACTGTTCGCCGCGGACTGTCTGCTGCGCTTACCGGGCCCGAACAACGAGTGGCGCGACTCGTTCTCGGACACCGAGGCGGGGCGAAGGTCGGAACTGCTGCGGCAGTGGCTCGTCCAGCAGGCCTCCGGCGGGGTGCGCAGTCCGACGCCCGGCGGCGCAGCCATGGTCCAGGAGTTGTCGGCGCGCGGCCAGCCCGTCGGCATTCTCTGCGTGGGCCGAACCGATGGTCCCGCCTTCTCCGACGTCGAAACCGCCTTGTTCCGAGGCATATCGGTGGCAGCCGCGCTGGCGATCTCCAACGCGACGCTGTATCGGGTGCAGGCCGAGTACGCCGCCGTCATGCAGGCCACCGCCGACGCGATCCTCGCCGTCGATGCCTCAGGCGCGATCCGCAGCTGCAACAAGGCGGCGCTCTCCCTGTTCGCCGGTGACTCCGACACGTTGATCGGCCGGTCCATCGTGGACCTGGCCATCGCCGCCCACCGAGACCGGCTGCGCGAGCAACTGGACGTCACCCTGGCCACGCACCAGGAAGTGTCGCTGGAGATGACGTTCACCGCGGGTGCCCGCACGCAAGTTGATGTCGTGATCACGCTGTCGCCGATCGGTGACTCCGAGGATCTGCACATCGCGGTCGTCGTACACGACCTCACCGAGATCAAACAGGCCCAGATGGTGATCAGTCATCTCGCCAGCCACGATCCGCTCACCGATCTGGCCAATAGGCGGCAGCTCAACGAGCGCCTCGCGGACCTGACGCGTGAACCGGAGGCCGGGAAACTGGCGGCGCTGCTGTATATGGACGTCAACAGATTCAAGTCCGTCAACGACACGTACGGGCACGACACCGGCGACGAACTGCTTGTCGAGGTGGCTGCCCGACTCCGGGCTGCGGCGGGCAGCGACGCGCTGGTCTGCCGCATCGGCGGCGACGAATTCATCGTGGTCATCGAAGATGTGCCGTCGGTCGATGCCGCCGTCGCCGTCGGGAACCGCATCCTGATGCGGATCCAGAGCGAGCCGGTGAACTGTAAGAGCGTGACGCTGCACCCCTCGCTGAGCATGGGTATCTCGTGTCTCGGCGCAAGCGCGCACACGCCGGAAGAGCTTCTGAGCCAAGCCGATATGGCGATGTTCGACGCGAAGAAGAATCGGCTCGATGAGTGCGTGCTCTACACCGATGTGATCGGAACACGGCACAAGGGCACGGTGGATCTGCGTGCAGAGGTCGCAGGGGCGATCGCGCGCTCGGAATTCCGCATGGCGTATCAGCCGATCGTCAATGCCGCCACCGGAGCGCTTTTCGGCCTCGAAGCGTTGGTTCGCTGGCGCATCGGTGACGGCGACATGCCCGCCGCCGACATCATCGCCCTGGCGGAAAGCGCGGGCCAGATCGGGCCGTTGAGCCGGTGGATACTGGCGCGCAGCTTCTCCGACTATGCCGCTCTTGCCCGAAGCGACCTGAAGCTGCATGTGAACGTCTCACCCGACCACGTTCTCGACAGCGGGTTCCTCGACGATTTGATCGGTGCGCAGCGGGACAGCGGGATTGCTCCGGAATGTATCTGTCTCGAACTCACCGAGCGAACATTCGACGGCGATCCCGCTCCGGCTGGCGTGGCCTTGCGCCACGCTCGAAGCGTCGGGTTCAACCTCGCGATAGACGATTTCGGTGTGCACCACGCCAGCATGGCCAACCTGCTACACGTTCCCGTCGACTGGCTGAAGATCGACCGCTCCTTCGTCGCCGAGGTGCACGACGATCAGCGCGTGCAACGATTGGTCCGCAGCCAGATCGCTCTGGCTTCCTGCCTGCAGGTCGATCTGATCGCCGAGGGCGTCGAGAACCAAAAGCAGGCCGACTGGCTCAGGGACGCCGGCTGCGTTCTGCAGCAGGGCTTTTCGTATGCCTATCCGATCGAATCGATGGAACTCTCCGCAGCGGTCAAGAAATGGCCGGTTGCATGACACATCACGATACTGCTGAGGGCTAGGGTGACATGAAGCTAGCGACCCGATTGGCCATCGTATGCGGATGCGCGCTGCTGGCGGTCATCCTCGCCAATACGCTGTACACCGTCCAACTCAGGAAGATCACCGACCTCTTCGACGATCGCAACCAGGCCCGTAGTGCCCAGGTCGCTGCGATCGACATTCAGCGCGACCTACAGGGCTTACTTGTCGTCCATGATCGGTACCTGTTCTCCGGCGATCCCGCTCGGCGCGCGGAACTCGGCAAGGAGTTGGACCAACTCGACCAGTCTGTCGATGCCGACCTTCGGGCCGGCGCCGCGACCAGCGCGAGCAGCAACATCCGAATCCTCTATCAGCAGGCGTTGGCTACCTGGGCGAGCTTCCGGTCGACTTATCGGGCCGGAATGCAAGTCGCCCAAAACCCCGCCGAGGCAGCGGCTTCCGCCAGAGATCTCGCCGACCAGGCCGTGCTGTTGGAGAACCAGCTGGGCCAGATCGAGCAGGAGGCGGTCAGCGCCGTCGACAGCGCCAACGCGCAGGCGGGCGAGGCAATCAGGTTCGCCCGGTCGATGCTATGGATCTTCGCAAGCGCCATTGTCCTGATACTGGGGATCCTGCTGTACTTCACCAGCCGCAATATCCACCGCACCGTCACAGCGGCGGCCGAGCAGAACGAAAAAGCGCGTCGCTCCAAGGAAATTCAGGCGAACCTGCTGACCGAGGTGCAGGCGGCGCCCGACCTGATGGCGGCCGGGTCGATCATCGTGTCGCGCACCGCGGAGGCCGTCGGCGCCAAACATGGTGCGCTGTACCTGCGCCAGCCCAACGACCCCGAGCGGTTCGCACTCGCCGCGTCGTACGCCTTCCACCGGCGCAAGGACCTGCCTACGTCTTTCGCGCTGGGTGATGGCTTGGTGGGTCAATGCGCCCTGGAAGGGAACCGGATCGAGGTTACCGGCGCACCAGGCGATTACGTCGAAATCGTCTCGGGCCTTGGCAAGACGGAGCCGGTGTCGCTGATGCTGATCCCGATCAAGTTCGAGTCCGAAGTGCACGGGGTTCTCGAGCTCGCCGGTCTGCACCTGTTCTCCGACGACGAGACCGAGCTGCTGGAGAGCATCGCCCTGGGGTCCGGCGTCTCCCTCAGTGCCATCGAGTCGGCGCAGAAGACCCGCGAGCTGCTGCGGCTCTCGCAGGCCCAGACCGAAGAACTTCAGGCCCAGGAAGAAGAGTTGCGGACTACGAACGAGCAACTCACGCAACGCGAAGACCAGCTGTCGGCGCAGAATGCCGAACTGGAGGAGACCACCGAGGAACTGCGCTCGCAGCAAGAGGAACTCAAAGCGAGTTCGGAGCGACTCGAAACGCAGGCGCAGTCCTTGGAGCAGAAGAACGAAGAGCTCCACCGTCTCAGCCAGACTCTGGAGACGAAGGCCGAAGAGCTGGCGGTGTCATCGCGGTACAAGTCGGAGTTCCTGGCGAACATGTCCCACGAGTTGCGGACTCCGCTCAACAGCATCTTGATCCTGGCGGGTCTACTGACCGATTCCGACGACCCGCTCTCCGACAAGCAGCAGGAGTTCGCCGAAACCATCCAGCAATCCGGCAAGGACCTACTGAACCTCATCGACGAGGTGCTCGACCTTGCCAAGGTCGAATCCGGATCGCTGCGTCTCGAACGAGAGTTGATCGAGGTGAGCGATCTGGTCGCGTTCCTGGAGCGCACCTTCACCCCGGTCGCAGAGAACAAGGGAGTCGCCTTCCGGGTGGTCACCGGTAATACCGCCCCAGCACAAGTCACCAGTGATTACACCCGGGTGAAGCAGATTGCCAAGAACCTGGTGGCGAATGCGATCAAGTTCACCGATGAGGGCTCGGTGACGGTTGAGCTAACCGGTACGGGGGACACCGATGGCAATCCCGGCACCGGCTATCTGGCAATTGCCGTGGCCGACACCGGAATCGGCATCGACGAGAAGGACCACCACCTGATCTTCGAATCCTTTCAGCAGGCGGCCCGGGGAACGACGCGCCAGTACGGTGGCACCGGTCTCGGCCTGGCGATCAGCCGGGAGTTGGCGCGCAATCTCGGCGGCGAGATCACTCTGCGCAGCGCTTTGGGGGAGGGATCGGTGTTCACCTGTTATCTGCCGGTCGTATTCGGTCAGGCGGGCGGCATCGAAGAGGCCAAGAGCGGCCGCGCCGCGACGGTGTCGGGCGTCGTGGCGGCACCGACCTCGCAGCAGGTCGGGAGTAACGGTGCGAGTTCTGACTCGGGGCCGCCCGCGGGATCTTCGTCTCCGGAGATCGACGACGACGCGCTGACTCGGATTGGTGCAGTTGATATTTCGGAGGTGACCTGGCCGAAGGGCCCCAAGCCGGTCCTGCTCGTGGTCGAGGACGATCCCACCTTCGCCGGCCTTCTGGTCGAGCTGGCGAGCGAAGCCGGCTTCGAGGCGGTCGTCACGGCAAGCGGGCGAATGGCGCTCGCCCTGGCCAAGGAGCATCAGCCCGCGGCGATCACGTTGGATATCGGCCTGCCGGATATGGCCGGCTGGGTAGTCCTCGATGTTCTCAAGCATGACCTCGCCACCCGCCATATCCCCGTCAACGTCATCTCCGGCGCCAACGACGACGGCCGCGGACGCCGAATGGGCGCCATCCATACCCTGAACAAACCGGCCGAGGTCGCGGATCTGCGGTCGATGCTCACCGCCGTCGCCGATTTCCTGAAGCCGGGACCGCGCCACGTGTTGGTCGCCGAGGACGACGCCAGTCAACGTCAGGTCGTCAAGCACATGATCGAGAGCGACGACATCGCGATCACCTGCGTGGGCACTGGTCAGCAGGTGCTGGCCGAACTTGCCGGTCCCACCTCGTATGACTGCCTGGTGCTCGATCTGGGGCTGCCCGACATGGACGGGATCGACCTCATCGAACGGGTCAAGGACCAGCTCAAGCAGAAGCACCTCCCGGTGATCGTGCACACCGGACGCGAGCTGACCGCCGCCGAGACGCAGCGTCTCGAGGCACTGGCTTCCGCCATCGTGTTGAAGAACGCCAAGTCGCCCGAACGGCTGCTGGATGAAACGGCGCTGTTCCTGCACCGCGTGGCCGACGACATGCCGGACTCGGCCCGCGAGATCCTGTCCAATCCGAAGCGGATCGACGAAAGCTTGGCGGGCAACACGGTCCTGCTGGTCGACGACGACGTTCGCAACGTGTTCTCGCTCGGCTCTGCGTTGAAGCGGTACGGCATCACAGTCATACCCGCCCGCAATGGGCAAGAGGGTCTCGACAATCTCGCCGCTCACCCGGAGGTCGGGCTGGTACTGATGGATATCATGATGCCCGTCATGGACGGCTACGAGGCGATGCGCCGGATCCGGGCCGAATCTCGCTGGCGCAGCCTGCCGATCGTCGCGCTCACCGCAAAAGCGATGAAGGGCGACCGGCAGAAGTGTTTGGACGCAGGCGCCTCGGACTATGTCACCAAGCCGGTGGACATGGATCAGCTCACGTCGGTGCTCAGAGTATGGCTGGGAACCCGGTTACGTGGTCAGCAGGGGGCATCGAGCACGAATGAGTAATCCCGCGGAGAACGATCCGGCACGATCCAAAGAACTGACTGCGATCGAGGCCGAGGCGTTCTTCTACGCGGTGTTCGAGTTCTTCGGCTACGACTTTCGCCACTACACGGATGCTTCGCGAAACCGACGGCTGATGGCGTTCGTCGATCGCCACTCGCTGGGCACCATTTCGAGGGCTCAGGAGAGAGTTCTACGCGACCCCAGCCTGTTGCCCTCGCTGCTGTCCACGATGACGGTGAACGTCACCGAGATGTTCCGGGATCCGTTGGTGTTCGCCAAGATCCGGACTGAGTTGCTGCCCAGGCTGGCCACCTACCCGCGCATTCGGATCTGGGTCGCGGGCTGCGCAACCGGAGAAGAGGCGTACTCGGTGGCGATCATGCTGGATGAGGCCGGCCTGCTGGACCGGTCGACGATCTACGCCACCGACATCGACAACGACTCACTGCGGGCCGCCGCGGCGGCGATCTATCCGGCGGATGTCATGGTCGGCGCCACGCGCAATTACCAGGCCAGCGGCGGCGAGCGACCGTTCTCGGACTGGTACATCGCCAAGTACGACCGATGCATCCTCAGCCCGGCGCTGCGGTCACGACTCGAGTTCTTCTCGCATAATCTGGCCACGGACAGCACATTTGGCGAGTTTCATCTGATCCTGTGCCGCAACGTCTTCATCTATTTCGAGGAGACCCTTCAGCGCAGGGCGGAGCGGATGTTCTGGGACAGTCTGGCTCCGTTCGGGAACCTGGTCATCGGCCCGCGCGAGGGCCTGACGGCCGAGGGCATGCGACTGTTCAAACCCCAGGACCGCCGACTGGGCATCTACACCAAGGGTCAGAACCAGCGTGACCGGCCCTGACGTCATCGTCATCGGCGGTAGTGCCGGCGGCATAAAAGCGTTGCGCGGCATCTTCCAAACGCTCGTCGACATCACCGGCGTCGTGGTGTTCGTGGTCCTGCACCGGGCCCCCCACTACGCGGGCCTGGACAAGGTGCTGCAGGGCTACACCGCGCTTCCGTTGCGCGAACCGAGCACGAGTCCATGGGCGTGTTCGCCGGGAGAGGTGACACTGGCGCCAGCCGGCTATCACCTGCTGGCCGGCAATGACCGGCACCGGTCGGAAGAGCCGCCGACGCCCGTCGCGCTGTACGAAACCCGCCCCGGCGTGCGTGCACACCTGACCCTGGACGCACCGATCCTGTGCTCGCGGCCGTCACTCGATGCGGCGTTTTCCAGCGCGGCCCAACTCGTCAATTCGGTTACGGCCGTTCTACTTTCCTGCGCAAGCGAGGACGGTGCGCAAGGCTGCGTGGACGTAAAGGCCGCCGGCGGGCGGGTGGTGTTGCAGGCCCCCGACACCTGCGAGGCCACCATGGCGGTCGATGCCGTGCTCCGCAGGGTGGAACCGGATCACATCGCCGATCCGCGAGGAATCGGACGATGGCTCTCGGGGGGACGTCGCCGCTAGCGGAACCGCACGTTCATGGTCGCCAGCCCGAAGATCTTCTTGCCGTCGGACTTCGCTCCGATGAGGACGACACCCGAGCGGGTTTCCGGGTCCAGCGATTTGACCTTGCCGCTGAACTCGATGTCGGCCCCCGCTGTGGCCGACACCACTGCGGGCTGCGACAGCCGCACCGCGAATCGGGTCACCGCCCCCGGGTCGCCCGACCACGCCGAGTGGAAACCAGCGCCCAATCCCATGGTCAGCATCCCGTGCGCGATCACGTCGGGCAGCCCAGCCAGCTTGGCGATGTCTTCGTCCCAGTGGATCGGGTTGGCGTCACCGGCCACGCCCGCGTAGTTCACCAGGTCACCACGGGACAGTCGGGTGTGGTGGGGCGGCAGTTCGTCGCCGACGCTCACGTCGTCGAATGACCTCGTTCCCGGAGTGCGGGTCAGGCCCCCCTCGGAGATCCGGATCTCGCCGTCGGGGCGCAGTTCCTTGCGGTAGTCGGCGTCGGCGCCACCGATGTCGAGGATGTTCATGTCGTGCATCATCGCGTTCTGAACGGCGACCTTGACGCCGGCGTCGATGTCCTCGGCGGTGACCCCGACGACCGTGGTGTGCAGGGTGTGAACCCGTTCGCCGTGGATATCGGTGAAGGTGTTGGTGACAGTGATGAAGTCCCGGCCCGCGGTCCGGCGAACCGAGGTCAGCTCGACGTCGATGAGCAACTCGTCGCCGGCCACGATCGGCCGGTGCTGTTCGAAGACCTCTTCGGTCTGCAGATAGGTGTCGTAACCGACGACGATCGACTCGAACATCCGCCGATTGCACTGCATGCCCGGCGCCGACGTGAACGTCAGCGGTGCGATGACATCGGAATAGCCCAATTCGGCGGCGGCGGCGACATCCCAGTGGGCGGGGTGGTAGTCCTGGACGGCGCGGGCGTATTCGCGAAGCTTCTCGCGGCCGACGAGGTAGGTGCCGTCCATCTGGTAGTAGTGGCCGACCCGCGCTTCGAGCGGCGACGTATCTGCTGGTGCGGTCATGAAATGCTCAACTTTTCTACCGGCTTGTTCGTGGAAGTCGATCCAAGCACCCTAACGCGCGGGCACCGAGGCACCGCACGCCGCGCGTCAGGCCGTCGAATGAGTCATCGCGATGCCCGCCACGATGCTCAGGATGAGTCGGTCGAGTTCCTCGGGATCCTGAACGGAGCGATGGCCGCTTGCGCTGGCCAGCATCAGACCGCCGATATAGGTCAGGACGGCATCTGTCTGCTTCTCGAGCAGGGCGGCGTCGGCGCGGAGGGCGGCGGGCTGCCATCGTTCTACGACCTCGCGGATCAGCGCGGAGAACCCGTCGGTGAACCTCCGCAGCGCTTCGGCCAGGGCCGCATCGCGGGAGGCTTGCAGGGCAAGCTCGTTGCGGGCCTTGGTCCGTTTGAGGCGTGTGCCTGACAGGGCGCGGACCACCAGGAGCGATAGACCGGAGGGTGCGGCCCCGTCTCCGTGACCGCGGGTGGCCGCGGTCAGATCCTTGAGGTCGAGTTCGGCCACCCGATTGGCCACGGCGAGGTGCAGCGCCGAGGTGGTGCGGAAGTAGAACGATGTGGAGCCGTCGGCGACGTTGGCCCGTCGGTCGACCTTGAGGTGGGTCAGGCCTTTGATGCCATCGGCGGCGAGCAGATCGATGGCGACATCGCACAACGTGCGGCGGCGCTCCTCGACGTTCGGGCTTCTTCGCATGGTGACCAGGAACCTTTACGGCTGAATGCTTGCTCCCGCGACTCTATCAACGTAGAGTCGCAAGTTCCGCGACGGTGATCCGGGGAACGACGGGGGCGCACGTGCAACTGGTTTTCAATCTGCCTCACATGCTCAGGCTCAAAGCCATGATGCAGCCGTGGGAGGCCGAGGTCACCGGTGCCGATCAGACCCGGATGGCGAAATGCGCCGACCAATGGGGTTACGACATGATCGCGGTGCCAGAGCATTTCGTGATTCCCAACGACCATCTCGAGTTGTCGGGCCCGCACTATCTGCAGTCCACCACCGCCCAGGCGTATCTGGCCGGTGCGACCGAGCGGATCCGGCTGAACTCCTGTATCACGGTGCTGCCGCTGCAACATCCGATCGTGCTCGCCAAGGCACTGGCCACCGCGGACTGGATGAGCAGCGGGCGCATGATGGTCACCTTCGGGGTGGGCTGGCTGAAACCCGAGTTCGACCTGCTCGGAGTTCCGTTCCATGAACGCGGCCGGATCGCCGATGAATACCTCGCCGCGATCATCGAATTGTGGACCAGCGACTCGCCTCGGTTCGAGGGCCGATACCTCTCATTCGACGATGTGGCGTTCGAGCCGAAACCGGTACAACGGCCACATCTGCCCGTCTGGATCGGCGGCGATGCGGACGCCGCACTCCGGCGGGCGGCCAAGTACGCGTCGGGATGGTGGTCGTTTCTCACCCCGGCGGAGAAGATCGCCGAGCGACTGGAGTTCATCAAGTCCCAACCCGAGTACGACGGCCGCCCCTTCGACGTCGTTCATGGGCTTGGCACCAGTCGGGTGGGGGAAGGGCATGCAGTACGCGACGACCCGCACGGACGACCGGGCATGAGCGCCGGCGAGATCGTCGACCGGTTGTGCTGGCTCGCCGAGCAGGGCGTCACGGTGAGCGCGGTTCCTCTGCCGCCGGTCAGCGGTGTCGAGGAATACCTGGACTACGCCCAGTGGGTGATCGAGGACATCAAACCGAAGGTGCCCTAGTCATCCGGTTGTCCTCCCGGTAGCGCGATCGTCGGGAACAATCCCGAAGTGGAGCGCCTCGGCGGGAAGCAGATTCGGGTGCGCGGCGGTTTGATGGGTGAGAGATGAGGACGAACCCGGTGCGGGCCGAGGGCCCGCGGTCTGGTGTGGGCCGCCCGCTATGATGTGGGCGCGCGGTTCTCGGCTGCCCGGCGCTGCGCCGGCCGCCTGTCCGTTCTGTGGAAGCGAGCTCGACGCGACCGGGACGTGTGCCCGCTGCGGCAATACGGCCAAACCCACGTCTCCGACGGGCTGGCGACCGGACCCGACGGCCCGCTATGAAGGCCGCTACTACGCCGCCGGGCACCCCACCAACCGCGTCCGCAACGGCAGATCGGAATCGAACGATCCGGTCGGAGGCCAGATGCTGCCGGCCTACGTCGAGGTGCCGGTCGCGCGATCGAGCATCCGGCTGACCTGGTTGGCCACCGGGGTGACGACCGCGATCGTCGTGATGGTCGCCGGGGTGCTCTGGGCGCTGCTGTGGGGC
Source organism: Actinomycetes bacterium (assembly GCA_023416315.1). GTDB lineage: Bacteria > Actinomycetota > Actinomycetes > Mycobacteriales > Mycobacteriaceae > Mycobacterium. The sequence continues at coordinate 5,248 of JAEZIA010000293.1, read as the reverse complement.
GGCCACCGGCCGGGCCGCTCACCGGAGGCCGACTACGTCCAAGCGCTCCAAACCGCGGGGCTGTTCGATCAATTCAACTCCGAGGCCAACGCCGTCGCGCACGGACGTGAGGTGTGCAACAAGCTCGAACACGGCGGGCGGCAACAGGGGCTGGTCGCGGACAAGATCGCCGTGGACGCGTTCTGCCCGCAATTCAACGACGGCTTTCGTGTCCTCGAATCTGCCAAGGTTTCCGGGGTTTTCGTGCTGACCGACAGCCTTGGCACGGGTGCGATCGTCGTCGACGGGGGCACCTGCCACGGTACCGACGGTTATGCCGACGTCGGTCGAACGACTCCGGTGACGGTCAAGAACGCCGACGGACACATCCTCACCACCACTTCGCTGGGTCCCGGGACCGGCGACAGTGCGAATTGCACGTTCGCCTTCACCTTCTCGATCAACGAAGGCGAGGATCGCTACGTGGTCTCCATCGGCCGCCGCGGAGAATTCAGCTACAGCTTCGAACAACTCCGTAGCCACGGACTGCAGATCCACCTGGGCCGCTAGTCCGGCGCAACGCTCGCCTGGTAGTAGGCGATGTGCCAGCTCTCGCCGTCACGGGTGAGCACCACGCCAAGGCGCAGATCCTTGACTTGGCCGTCAGGGAACGTGAAAGACGCTGCAAGATAGCCCAATACAGCGTCGTCGCCGAGCTGCCGTGAGTCCAGCACGCGGTAGTCCACCGTCATGCCGACCGGTTGAGAAGCGTAGTAGTCGACCACGCCCTGCCGGCCGACCGTGAACGGTCGCAAACCTTGAAAGATCGTGTCGGAGGTGAAGACTTCGCCCACCGCGCCTGGATCGTGCCGGTCGATACCGTCTTTCCACCGATCGAGTACGGCCCGCAGCAGATCCGACGGGTCAATGTCCGGCACTTTGGCCCCCGTCCACGTGCAGAGTCTCGCCGGTGACGAAGCCCGCCTGCTCGAGATACAGCACCGCGGAGACGGCGTCGTCGATCTCACCGAGCCGCCCCATCGGGTTCAACCCCGCCAGCGCGTCGTGTGTCGACGGGTCGTGCATCGGGGTCCGGACAACCCCGAGGGCAACCGTGTTGACTCGGATGCCGCGACCGGCGTACTCGACGGCCAGTGCTTTGGTCACCGCGTTGAGACCACCCTTCGTCAGGGACGCCAGCGCTGAGGGCACCGCCGAGTTGGCTTGATCCACCAGGCTCGTGGAGATCGTAACGATATGTCCACCGGCGCCGAGTACGCGCAGTGCGGCCCGTGTCACCTCGAAGAAGCCGCGCAGGTTCACTCCGGTGACAGCGTCATAGTCGGCATCGGTGTACTCGGTGAACGGCTTGGGAACGAAGATTCCGGCATTGTTGACCACGGTGTCGACGCGCCCGAAGCGTTGCAGCGCGGCGTCGATGACGCGTTGCCCCACGCCCGGCTGGGATATATCGCCTGGCACGGCGAGAACCAGCGGGTCACTACTGTGGCGGATGCTGCGGGAGTTCGCCACCACCGCGTAGCCCAGCCTGCGGTAGCCCGTCACCAGCCCGGCGCCGATGCCCTGGGACGCGCCGGTGATGACCGCGACGCGAGTTTCGGTGTCCATGGGTGATTCCTTTCCTCGTTGGGTATCTGCCGCAACGGCTGCGGGCCGGACGGCGATGCCGCGGCCGGAGGACCGAACGCCTCCCTCCTGGAAGGCTGTGCCTACTAGGCTGCAGCGATGGAGTTGCGGCAGCTGCGCTACTTCGTCGCCGTGGCCGAGGAGCTGAACTTCGGTCGCGCTGCCGAGCGCCTGCGAATCGCCGGACCGTCACTGTCGCAGCAGATCAAGGTGCTCGAACGCGACCTCAAGGTCACCTTGTTCGATCGCGACCGTCGCTCTGTGGCGCTGACACCGGCCGGCGCGGCGTTGTTGCCGGAGGCCAGGGCGCTGATCGCACACGCCGATGAAATCCGCAGGCGCGCATCGAGTCTCGGAGCAGCGCAGCCGGTACGCATCGGCTATGTCAACTGGTGTCCGACGGATTGGTCGCAGCGGGCCACCGGGATCGCGGAGTTGCGGGTCGACACCTGGGTGATGCCGTCACATGCACAAGCGGCGCGCGTCGCCGACGGCAGCCTTGATCTGGCCATCTGCTGGGTGCAGAACACCGATCTGGACGCACTGTCACTGAATGCCCGACTGCTCGGGGTGGACCGACTCTACGCGCTGAGCGTCGGCACCGACGATGCCCCGGTCGAAGCCGGCGACACGGTGGTGTTGATCGACGCGGACGCCGGAACATGGTCGTCCTGGAATCGCTACGCCGAGCAGTTCGCGGCCGCCACGGGTGCCCGAGTGATGCGCACCGACGACGGCGGTGTCACCGGCCCGACGTTCCTGGAGCATGTCCGCGGGTTGGGCCGCCCGGTCCTCAACAATCCCAAGGGGCAGGACCAGCCGCTGCCGAAGGGCCTCACGCGGCGAGCGGTCGTCAACCCGAGCCCGCTGTGGACGTGGTCATTGGTGTGGCGGCGCGACGACCACAACCCGGTGCTCCGGGCACTCGTCGACGAGTTCACCCGCGGCGTCGGGGATCCGGGGTTGGGGGATCTGTCGGTGTGGCTGCCTGCCGACGATCCGCATCAGCCCGGCGGCCACGGCGGCGAATGACACCACCAGCGCACCCACCACAAGGGCAGGACGGAAGCCGTCCCGTAGCAGGGGACTGACCGCGACCGGACCCAGGATCTGTCCCACCGAATATCCCGCGGTGAGTAACGCGACCGCGCGCGGGTAGCGCAGCAGGCGCGCGGCCGCCAAGGACAGGGTGCTGATCCCGATGAAGGTGCCGCCGAAAAGGACGGCGCCGACCATCGCGGCCACAATGCCGCCGAAGACGCCCGCGGCCGCAATGCCTGCCGCCTGCGCGCCGAGCGCCATCACCAGCAAGCCGGCATGCGACCATCGTGAGCTGAGCGCCGCCCACAGCGCGGCGGACGGAATCGTGGCCAGGCCGACCGCCAGCCACGTCGCGCCGCCGAGCCAGTGCGGTGCTCCCTGGGCGACCGCCGCAACCAGGAAGGTGCCGGCGATGATGTAGCCGACGCCTTCCAAGGTGTAACTTGCCGCGAGCAGGCCAAAAGCGCGGTGCGGCAATCGCTCTCGGGTCGTAGTCGGGTCCGCCGCGGGTGCGGGAGCCGACTTCATGGTCCAGGCCAGGGCGGTCAATACCGCGGCGGCTATTGCCGAGGTCCACCAGGCCAGCCGCCACTGTTCGCTGACCAGCACCAGGACGGCGGACAGTGCGATTCCGGCACCGATTCCGCCGAAGCTCCAACCGGCGAGGTGGGCGGGCCGTCCGTGCAGGTGGTCCAACACGATGTTGACGGCGATCACGAAGACCAACGCACTGGCCAGGCCCGCCAACATCCGCAGCGCAGTCCACTCGAGCGTGTTGCTCGCCAACGGCATCGCCGCCATGCTTGCGGTGAGAAGCACCAGCGAAGCGCGGTAGGCGAAGACCGAGTGGGCCAACCGCGGCCAGCCGAATCCGGCCAACGCGCCGGTGAGGTATCCAACATAGTTGGCGGTGGCCAGGGACGCGCCGGTGTGTGGTGAGATACCGGCCTGCGCAGCCATCAAAGGAAGGATCGGAGTGTAGGCGAACCGGCCGATTCCCATCGCGGCGGCCAATGCCGCGGCGGTGCGGGCGACGTGTTTGTGGTGTTGCATCGGACCATCGTGGAATCGGTTCGGGCCGTCGGCCACGACCGGTGAACTCACAGCTGTGAGGGCGGGCCTCCGAGCGGATCGATCTGGGTCTAGCGGAATGAACCCAGCCGCCCTAAGGTTGTCGCAAAGGAGACTCCCAGGAAGGACGACTTCGATGACACAACAGATCACCGCGCTGGTAACCGGCGCCAACCGTGGGCTGGGGCGGCAGCTTGCCGCCGAACTCCTCTCGCGTGGCGCCAAGGTGTATGCCGCGGCCCGCCGGCCGGAGACCGTGGACCTGCCCGGTGCGATCCCGATCCAGCTCGACATCACCGACCCGGAGTCGGTGCACCAAGCGGCGCTCATCGCCGGCGACGTCACGGTCCTGGTGAACAATGCCGGCGTCTCGACCCGTGCGGAGTTGCTGACCGGGCCCATGGACGACATCCGGCTGGAGATGGAGACCCACTACTTCGGGACACTGAACGTCAGCCGGGAGTTCGTGCCGATCATCGAAAAGAACGGCGGCGGAGCGATTCTCAACGTGCTGTCGGTGCTGTCCTGGGCGCATTTCCCGGCCTCCGGCGCCTATTCGGCCGCCAAGGCCGCCGCCTGGGCCCTGACCGATGCGCTGCGAACAGAACTCGCTCCCAAGGGAATTCACGTCTCAGCCCTGCACGTCGGTTACATGGACACCGACATGGTCAGCTACATCCCGGCCGATCAGAAGACAGATCCCGCTGTGGTGGCCAAGCTCGCCATCGAGGGATTGCTGGCAGGGCAGCCCGAAATCCTGGCCGACGAGCTGTCACGGCAGGTGAAGGCGGGGCTGTCCACCGCCAACAGCTGATCGGTTTCGGCGCGTTTTCGTTCGCTCAGCGGCGGTTTTCGCGCCGACGTCGCACTCAGTCGTCGCCGGCGGCGACCAGCGGGCGCAAGGTCACGGTGGGGTTGTCCTCTTGGAAACCTTGCAAGCGCCACTTCGTGGTGAATAACGCGAGCATCACGCCGTCGGTGCGGGTGAGCACCTCGGTGGAGACTTGCTTGTCGACGAACGGTGCATCGTCGGGGTCGACGGCGCGAGCGACCGTGTAGGGCAACGGTTCCAGCGAGATCGGTGCATTGAACTCGGTGGCCATCCGGTGGCTGGTCACCTCGAACTGCAGCGGCCCGACGGCGGCCAGCACGGGGGCCTGCTCGCCGCGGCGGTCCGACCGCAGCACCTGCACCACACCTTCCTGCTCCAATTGTTCGATGCCCTTGCGGAATTGCTTGTGTTTGCTCGGGTCGGTGCCCCTGGCGACCGAGAAGTGTTCGGGGGAGAAGCTGGGTATCGGCGGGAACTGCACCGGTACGTCGCGGAACAGGGTGTCACCCGGGCGCAACGCCGCCGCGTTGGCCAGCCCGATCACATCGCCCGGCCAGGCATTGTCGAGGGGCGAGCGTTGTTGGCCGAAGACCGACTGCGCGTACTTCGTCACGAACGGCTTGCCGGTTGCGGCATGGGTGAGGACGTCACCGCGCTCGAATGTTCCCGAGCAGACCC
>JAEZIA010000280.1 GCA_023416315.1 Actinomycetes bacterium | reverse complement strand
AACGGGCCGATCGCCGGGGGCGGCGGCAGCGCCGGGGCCGCAGGCAGGGCCGGTGCGCTGAGCGCCGGCAGCGCGGCGGCAGCGGGCGCGGCCGCCGGAGCCGCTGCGGCCGAGAACGGATTGAGGCCACCATTGTTGAAGGCGGAGAACACCAATGCCGAGGCAGCGCTACCGGCGACGGCAGTCGCGCCGCCGATCGCGCCGTTGGCGATCGGGACTCCGATTGCCAAGCCGACGTTCTGCGCGGCCTGGTCCTGGGCCGTCTGCCGGACGTCGTTGACCGACCGGCCGATGGTGTTGTTGTAGGTGTTCGTCAAGCTGTCGAGGAATGTCCCCAAGTCCGTCGCTTGGTCAGCCGGCTGCGGCTGGGCGGGGGCAGCCGACGCCGCGCCGGCTGCCGCAAACAAGGCACCCAACGACAACGACGTCGCAGCCACCGCGCGAAGCGATGTATGACGAAGGCTCATACGGGCCCCCTTCCTGATGGAGCCATACTATCGGGCCGAGCGACAAACCGACACTTATGATTTTCTAAGCTTGGCACCGGCCCTTCCAGCAACGCGGTACGGCCCAGTTCAGGTGGTCGGACCGACGGGTGCGCGGCACGTTCACGGGGCCTTTGGGGCGCGTCTTCCCGCCCAGCGCTCGTTGAGCACCGCAAATGTGCGGCCATAGAGGTGCAGCCGGCCCCACATGCTCGTCTTATTCCTCGTTGCCGCAGAACCTCACAGTGCTGCTGCCGCAGCTCGGCCCGCGGCCCGCCCGGAGAACAGGCAGCCGCCGAGGAACGTGCCCTCCAGGGCGTTATAGCCGTGCACACCCCCGCCACCGAATCCGGCGACCTCACCCGCGGCGTACAGGCCGTCGATCGGCTGGCCGTCGAGCCCCAGGGCTCGTGACGACAAATCGGTCTGGATGCCGCCGAGGGTCTTACGGGTCAGGATGTGCAGCTTGACCCCGATCAGCGGTCCGGCCGTTGGGTCGAGAATCCGGTGTGGGGCGGCCGTCCGGCCGATGCGGTCACCGATGTAGCGCCGGGAGTTGCGAATACCTTGCACCTGAGCATCTTTGGCGTACGGATTGGCCATCTGCAGATCGCGGGACTCGATTTGCGTACGGATCCGTCCGGCGTCCAGCAGCGGTTCGTCGGTGAGCGCGTTCATCTTCGCCACCAACTCGTCGAGCCCGTCGGCGACCACGAAGTCCGCGCCGTTGCGCTTGAACGCCTCCACCGGCGCCGGCGCCCCCCTGCTGAGCAACCGCTCCTTGAGGAAGCCGGCGCGGTCCTTATTGGTGATGTCGGGGTTCTGTTCGGAGCCCGACAGCGCGAACTCCCGCTCGATGATCTTCTGGGTGAGGATGAACCAGCTGTGGTCGTATCCGGCGATCTCCGGGGTGGTGCGCAGGTAGCGCAGCGTACCGAGAGTGTCGTAGCCGGGTAGATAGGGCTCGGGCAGGCGGCGGCCCAGGGCGTCGAACCACATCGACGATGGCCCCGGCAGAATCCGGATGGCGTGCCCCGGCCAGATCGGCGTCCAGTTCTGCACACCCTCGGTGTAGTGCCACATTCGATCGCGGTTGACCAGCCGCACGCCGGAGCCGGCGGCGATATCGAGCATCCGGCCGTCCACGTAGGCCGGCACACCGGTGATCATCGACGTCGGTGGGGTGCCCATCCGCGCCGGCCAGTACCGCCGCACGATGTCGTGGTTCCCGCCGATGCCTCCGGTGGTCACGATCACCGCCTGCGCGTGAAACTCGAAGTCGCCCACCGAATCCCGGTTCGATGGCGCTCCGCGGGGAGTGTCGTCGGGTGCCAGCACCGTGCCGCGCACCCCGGTCGCGGCACCGTCGGCGATCACCAGTTCGTCGACGCGGTGCCGGTGCCGGAAGGTGACCAGGCCGCGCTCGGCGGCGGCGCGGGCGGAGTTGACGAACGGTTCGACGACGCCGGTCCCGGTGCCCCAGGCGACGTGGAAGCGTGGCACCGAATTGCCGTGCCCGTCGGCGCGCAGGTCGCCGCGCTCGGCCCAGCCGACGGTCGGCAGGAACGTGATGCCGTGTCCCTGCAGCCAGGACCGCTTTTCGCCCGCAGCGAATTCGACATAGGCGCGCGCCCATCGGAGCGCCCAGCTGTCCTCGTCGTCGATCCGGTCGAATTGCGCGCTGCCGGACCAGTCGCCCCAGGCCAGCGCGAAGCTGTCCTTGACGCCGAGGCGGCGCTGCTCGGGGGTGTCGACCAGAAAGAGCCCGCCGAACGACCAGAACGCCTGCCCGCCCAGATTGGCTTCGTTCTCCTGGTCGAGCAGCAGGACCTTCTTGCCACGGCTGCTCAGTTCGTGGGTGGCGACCAGGCCGGCCAGGCCGGCGCCGACCACGATGACATCTGCGTCCATAGGATGACCCTTCAGTCTCGAGAGAGGATTATCGTCCCCCCATGACGGAAGTCAGGTTCGATCGGTGGTATCGGCCGCTGGCCACCCCGCTCGGCCTCGGGCCCGGCCGATGCGACGTCTCCGTCGCCGGCGGTTCCCTGCACGTGGCGATGGGCTGGGCGTTCTCCGCCGACATCCCGCTGGCCGCCATCACCGACGCCAAGCCGGCCAAGGGGCCGTTCCTGGCGTGGGGCGTCCACTGATTCCGGAGCCGCTGGCTGGTCAACGGATCCGCCAAGGGCGTGGTGGAGCTGACCATCGATCCACCGGCCAAGGCCAAAGTGGTCGGCGTCCCGACGACATTGCGCACTCTGCTGGTCAGCGTCACCGATCCCGACGCTCTCATCGCCGCTTGCTCGCGCAAGTAAAACTGCAACTGAAGTGACGCACGGGGTTTAGCTCGCGGCTCATTCGGGGATAAGCAACTGCGTGACGCTCGCCCCCATCGTTGTTGAACCACGCCTCCCCGAAGCTCGCGGCCCGGTCTCCTTGGCCGTCCTCGACCTTCTGACCCAGCGCGCGCCGCGCAATCATCTGCAGGGCATCGAGGCCTCCCTGCATGATTCCGACCCCTACGGCATCGACGTTCAGCTCGCGCTCTACGTCTGTTACGAACTGCACTACCGGGGATTCGCCGGTGTCGATCCGGGCTGGGAGTGGAACCCCGGGCTGCTGCATCTGCGCGCCCAACTCGAAGAGACGTTCCTGGCCGCCGTGCAACGTGACGTCGGCGAGATCAGCGACGAGGACACCGCCGACGCCGAGATGGCGCGACTGACGATCGAGCCGGCCAACGGCACCGGGCCGTCCTACTATCTGCGCGACAAGGGCACCTGGGAGCAGATGCGGGAGTACTTCGTGCATCGCTCGCTGTACCACCTCAAGGAGGGCGACCCGCACGCGTGGGCCATCCCCCGCCTTACCGGACTGGCCAAGGCTGCGTTCGTGGCCATCGAATTCGACGAATTCGGCGGCGGCAGAGTCGATCACGTGCATCAGCAGCTGTTCGCCGACCTGCTGGTGGCCGCCGGCCTGGACGCGAGCTACCTGGGCTACATCGACTCGGTGCCCGCCGAGTCGCTGGCCGTGGTGAACCTGATGTCGCTGTTCGGCCTGCACCGCGAGTTCCGCGGCGCGGCCATCGGGCACTTCGCCTCCACCGAGATCACCTCCTCACCCGGATCCCGGCGCCTCGTCGAGGCGATGGAGCGTTTGGGCGCGCCCGAGACGTGCGCCCTGTTCTACCGCGAGCATGTCGAAGCCGACGCCGTGCACGAACAGGTGGTCCGCACCGACGTCGTTGGGGACTTGGTGAGTCGCGAGCCCGCGCTGGACCGCGATGTCGTCTTCGGTATCCGGGCCCACCTGATGGTGGAGGACCGGCTGGCCGACCACCTGATGCGGTGCTGGACCAGCGGGCGCAGCTCGCTACGTCGGCCGTTGAGCTGAGGGCTCGCCGCCGCGTTTGCGGCGGCGATGGCTGGTGTCGCACAGCGGATATGTCTTGCTGCGCTTGCACATACAGATTGCGACCATAAACCGGTCGGATTCGACGACGGATCCGTCGGGCATCTCTATACGCACCGGGCCCTGCACCATCATCGGGCCGCCGGAGACGATCCGGACCAGCCGGGGCTCTTCCTCGCTCACCGCTTTTCCGCGCGGATCACCACGAGTTCCTCTTCCCGCCGGCCGACGGGCAGCATGCCGATGCTCTCCATCCACGACGCACGCGCGGTGAGCACGGGACCGAACGGAATCATCTGGGCGAGAACAACTTCAGCGCGAAGACCGGCGCTGCGAAGACGGCGCAACGACTGCTGAGTGTCGGAAAACTCCGATTGCACGATCAGCATCGTACCGGTGTCGGTGAGCAGTTCGGCAGCCGAATCGCACAGTGGGTTGAGCACCTGACGCCCGTCGACACCGGCATTCCACGCGGTGGACGGCCCCGCTTCCGCGGGAATCTCCTCCAGGTGCGCATCGGGACTTGTTGGCACGTAAGGCGGGTTCGACAGCACCACGTCGAACGGCCCTGCCTTCAAGGCGTCGGCCCAAGTGCCTAGGCGTGCGTCGACGGCCACACCGGCCGCCGCGGCGTTGTCTGTCGCACAGCGGACGGCCTTGGGGCAGATGTCGAATGCGGTGACCTCGCGGGCGCCGAGTTGCGCTGCGGCGATCGCGATCACGCCGCTTCCGGTGCACAGATCCACCGCACGGCGACCGCTGACGACACCGCTGCGGGTCATCGCCTCGATCAGCAACTGTGAATCGTGTTGCGGCGCATACACGCCAGCCGTAGCAGCAACCGAGCTCTGGAGATCGGGAAACAGAATGGTCAACGTTGGCCTTTCGACAAGCGGTCGCACCGTGTGGTGCCACAGCGCTGTCAGATAGATGCCCCATTACGTCGGCGTTAAACCCGCCTGCTGGTTTGCCCCCCTCTCGGACCGGGAAGGTGATCGGGGTGAAAGCTTCCGATCTCGCCGCCCTGCCCATCGCTGCCGGAGCAGCCCTCCGGCAGCGTCGTTTGTTCCACCCCACCGGGGTGTTGGCCCACGGTTCGATCGAGCGACTGGCACCGCCTGGCGAAGGGTTGCCGGTGGAATCGGGTGACATCGTCGGGCGGGTCTCGAAGGCCGTCGGCACGCCGGGGTCCCTGCCGGATGCGGCGGGACTGGCCTGGCGGATGCCGCCGGCGCCGTTCGCCGCCACCCCGTGGGACGTCCTGTTGGTGTCCGCCGGTTTCGGGTCGAGCACCGTCCTGCCCAATCGGGTGGCCTTACGCCCCGTGACGTCGTGGTCCGAAGCCCTGTATTCGAGCCTGTTGCCGCTGCGCTTCCAAGACGACCTGTGGTGGATTCGGGCCCGGGCAACCACATCCGTCGGCGGCTCCGGCCTGTCCCTGCAGGCGGTGCGGCAGCGGATCAACGACGGCGGCCTGGAGTTCGACATCGAGCAGGCGTGCGGCAACGGCGATTTCGAGCCGATGGCGACGCTCCGGTTGACCGAGGTGGTTCCGCTCGCCCAGGAGGGCGAGCACGATGTCGCCTTCGACCCGGTGCGGCACACCGCGCCCGACGTCGCGGTGTGGCCCGACTGGCTGCGCAACTTCCGGGCACTGGCCTACGCCAGTAGCCGCGAGGGCCGCGACGCCGACTCCTAGTCCGGCGGCTCCTGGTCCGGGGTGTCCGCTACATCGGGTGCGACTTCCCGGGTGGCCATCCCGCCCTGGCGGCCTTTGTCCGCCGGGCCGGGCCGCCCGCCGCGGGGCTCGTCCTGATGGTCGTCGGTGTAGTCGGCGTGGTCTTCCTCATCCGAGGTCCGGTCGGTCATGACCCCCGGGATTACCCGAGGCGGTCCGTTTCAACCCACCGGTGTGGGGTATCACGCCCCCACCACGCGACGATGAGGGGAATTTTGATGGATGCGTTGAGTTTTCTGCGTGCCGACCACGAGAGCGTGCTCGGGATGTTCGAGGTCCTCGCCGGCGCCCCGAAGGGCACCGGTTCGGTTCAGAGCGGCCTCGCAACGATGGTGACGAACCTGGTGATCGCGGAATCGCAGCACGAGGCGATCGAAGAGCAACTGTTCTGGCCCCTGGTGCGCAAGGCCCTGGACAACGGGGACGAACTGGCCGACCAGGCCGTCGCCCAGGAGCAGGAGGGCAAGAAACTTCTGCAGCGACTGGAGGACGGCAATCCTGGTGAGGCCGACTACCACGACGCGCTGGAGGAGTTCATCAAGGCCGGCCGCGAGCACATCGCGTTCGAGCAGGATCAGGTGTGGCCGCTGCTGCGTTCGGCGCTCGGCCAGGCCGAGCTCGAGCAGCTCGGCCAGAAGCTCGCGACCGCGAAGAAGATCGCGCCGACCCGACCGCACCCCGACACCCCGCCGAGTGCCCTGGTTCAGCAGACGATGGGTACCGCCGCGGCGGTTATCGACCACGCCCGCGACGCCGTAACCGGCCGCGCCGGCAAGAACCCGCCGGATCCGCAAAGCCACTGACCTGTCACAACAGATAGCCGGCCCCCGCTCAGCAGGGGCCGGCTATCTGTCATCTGCGAATCAGCTTGTGGCGACTCGCTGTTCGTGAGTGAACGGCTTCTCGCTGTCCACGTTCGGCGTGCCACCGGGGCTGCGCTGCTCGCCCTTGTTCTTTCTGGTGTCGCCACCGAGCCACTGCTCGGTCGGATTCGACACGTAGTCCCACTCCATCCCGTCGGGCCACGGTCCCTGGCCCTGGTTCCACGGCCCGCGAACATCGCCGTCACCGTTGGACATGTTGAACGCGACATTCTGGAAGCGCTCGTCGGCGGCGAGGTGTCCGGGCGGGAAGTTCACCGGCAGTTCGTTGATCGCCGCCGTGAACTGCTGGTAGTGCGCGACCTCCCGGCTCATCAGGAACGTCAGGGTGTCCTGCACGCCCGGATCGTCGGTGAACTGCTTGAGGTACTCGTAGACGATCTTGGCCCGCGACTCGGCGGCCAGGTTGCTCCGCAGGTCCACCGACGGGTCACCGTTGGCGTTGACGTAGGCACCGGTCCACGGCACGCCCTGAGAGTTGCTGACATCCGGACCACCACCGGTGAGAGCGAAATACAGTGGGTTGTTGGCGACCTCGTGGATAACGGACTCGCGACCGTCCTTGGTCGCGATCGCGGGCATCCAGTCGCACTGCTCGTTGGCCAGCTTGAGATCGTCGTTGAGCCCATCGAGCAGCATGGTGATCATCGATCCGACCATTTCGAGGTGGCTGAGTTCCTCGGTGGCGATGTCCATGAACAGGTCGTACATCATGGGGTTCTTGCCACGCAGAATGAACGCTTGAGTGAAGTACTGCATCGCAGCTTTCAATTCACCGTTGGCGCCGCCGAATTGCTCCTGCAGCAGTCGCGCGAACCGCGGATCGGGCTGGTTGACCCGCACCTCGAATTGAAGGTCTTTGTTGTGGATGAACATCCGTCCCCCTTCTCCTTGTTTGGGTCTGGCCCGGTTACCCCGGGAAAACCGCACCAAACAACCCACAGGCCAACGGATCACAACGTCATTTGGCCGCCTCGCGCAGCTTGGCCAGCAATGGTTCGGCCGCCTTCGCCAGGAATTCGTCCTGCCCCTCGTCACCGATCTGCACGAGTGCGATATCGGTGAATCCGGCTTCCCAATACGCACTCACCGCCTCGACGATGCCATCCAGGTCGGGCCCGCACGGAATGTTCTCGGCCACCGCCTCCGGGCTCACGAACTGGGTGGCACCGGCGAATCCAGCCGGCGTGGGCAGGTCAGCGTTGACGTCCCAGCCGCCGCCGAACCAGCGGAACTGGTCGTGTGCGCGTTTGATCGCCGCATCGCGGTCGGGATCCCAACACACCGGGATCTGGCCGATGATCCGGCCGCCGCCGGGCAGACCGGTTGCCTGCCGCGCGCCATGCCAGCCGTCGACGAGCTTGCCGTCGGGTTCGACGGCGATCATGTGATCGCCCGCGGTGGCGAACGCCTCCAGTGAACGCTCGCCGGACACCGCGACACCGATGGTGACCGGCTCGTCGGGCACGTCCCAGATCCGCGCGGAATCCACTTGAAAGTACTCACCTTTGTGGTCCACGAGCTCGCCGCTGAGCAACTCGCGGATGACCACGATCGCCTCCTTGAGCATGTCCTGGCGGCGCTGAACCGTCGGCCATCCCTTACCGACGACGTGCTCGTTGAGGTTCTCCCCGGCCCCCAGGCCCAGGGTGAACCGGCCGTCAGCCAGGATCTGCAGCGTCGCCGCCTGTTGGGCGACGACAGCGGGGTGATACCGCATCGTCGGGCACGTCACGTAGGTGTAGAGCCCGACCCGCTCGGTGGCGTGCGCAACCGCGCCCAGCAACGTCCACGCGTTGGGGGCATGTCCCTGCGAAGTCAGCCACGGCGAGAAATGGTCACTGCAGACTTCGAAGTCGAAGCCCACTTGCTCAGCCGAAACAGCGTACCGCACAAGATCTTTGGGGCCGCTCTGCTCGGTCATCAGGGTGTATCCGAAGCGCGTCATGCGCGACGAGTACCCCGACGTCAGATGGCGAAACG
>JAEZIA010000260.1 GCA_023416315.1 Actinomycetes bacterium | reverse complement strand
CGAGCGGGCGACCACCTGGTCGCCGAACCGGTCGGCGACCACCGCGCCGACGGCCGGGTCGGCCCCGGCACGCCAGTGCAGGGGCCGACCCGGCTCGGCGGCCATCTGCGCGATCGTCGCATCGTCGACCAGACCGGTCACCGACGTCGCCGACGTCGGGATCCCGTTGACGGTGTCGGGCGGCAGCGGATGCAGCCGACCCTGGCTGTAAATCGTCGGGCGCACCCCGGTCGTGCTGATCTGGCGGCCGGCCAGGCCCAGTTCGGCCAGCAGCTCGGGAACCTCGGGCCGGCGCACCACGAACGCTTCGGCGCCGATGTCCATCGGCTGGCCCGCGATCCGTTCGGTGCGCAGGATGCCGCCGAGCCGATCGGCCGGGTCGAACACCACGATGTCGGCGTCGGCACCGGCCAGCATGCGCAGCCGGTAGGCGGCGACCAAGCCCGAAATGCCGCCCCCGACAACGCAATAGCGCCGACCCGCCGAGGTCACAGCGAGTGCACCAGTCCCACCAGGTCGGTCAGCAGGCCCGGGTCGGTGGGCGGCAGCACGCCGTGGCCAAGGTTGAAGATGTGGCCGGCCGCACCGGCGTCGACTGCGCGGCGTCCGTCGTCGACCACCGACCGCGCGGCCTGCTCGACCACCGGCCAGCCGGCCAGCAGCACGACCGGGTCGAGGTTGCCCTGCAGCGCCACATTGGGGCCGACCCGCAGCGCGGCGTCGGCCAGTGCGGTGCGCCAGTCGACGCCGACGACGGTCGCGCCGGCCTCCGCCATCGCCCCGAGCAGCTCGGCGGTGCCGACCCCGAAGTGGGTCATCGGCACGCGATAGTCGGCCAGCGCGGCAAATACCCGGGAGCTGTGCGGCAGCACGTGGGTGCGGTAGTCGGCCAGGGACAGGGTGCCCGCCCAGGAGTCAAAGACCTGGATGGCGTCCACCCCGGCGTCGAGCTGCACCTTCAGGAACGCGATCGTCAGGTCGGTCAGCACGCCCATCAGCGCATGCCAGGTCGACGGATCGGCGAACATCATCGCCTTGGTCCGCTCGTGCAGCTTGCTGGGGCCGCCCTCGACCAGGTAGGACGCCAGCGTGAACGGCGCTCCGGCGAACCCGATCAGCGGCACCTCGCCGAGCTCACCCACCAGCAGCCCGACGGCGTCGGAGACCGCACTGACCCGCTGCAGCTGAAGGCCATTGAGGGCGGCCACGTCCGCCGCGGTGCGCACCGGATGGTCGATGACGGGTCCGACGTCGGGCACGATGTCCAGCTCGATGCCCGCCGCACGCATCGGGACGACGATGTCGGAGAACAGGATCGCCGCGTCGACGCCGTGCCTGCGCACCGGCTGCAGGGTGATCTCGCAGATCAGCTCCGGGTCGAAGCAGGCCTGCATCATCGTGTTCTTGGCGCGCAGCTCCCGGTACTCGGGCAGCGAACGGCCGGCCTGGCGCATGAACCAGACGGGAACGCGGCTGGGTTTGCGGCCAGTGGCGGCGGCCAGATAGGGCGCCTCGGGCAGCTGGCGACGGGTACTCATCGCGTCCATCGTCCCATGAGCCCCCGGGCGCAGCCCACGAGCCCAGCCCACGCCATTGGGCCGCTCACGGCATCAAATCGGCGCGCCTGCCCCCTCGACCTCGGCGATAGGGCTAGCGTCTTTTGGCGTGACCACTGCGGAACCCGCGCTTTTCCGCGAGGCGGTGGCGGCGATGAACACCGCCCAGGTGCGGGCGGAGATCGAGCTCGGTCCGATCCGCCCACCTCAACGTCTCGCGCCGTACAGCTATGCGCTGGGCGCCGAGGTCAAGCACCCCGATTCCGAGGTCGTCCCGGAGACCTCCGACGGCGACGCCTTCGGCAGGCTGATCCTGCTGCACGATCCCGACGGCTCGGAAGCCTGGGACGGCACGATGCGCCTGGTCGCCTATATCCAGGCCGATCTGGACTCCAGCGAGGCCGTCGACCCGCTGCTGCCCGAGGTGGCCTGGAGCTGGCTGGTGGACGCCCTGGACAGCCGCTCCGAGCATGTCACCGCACTCGGCGGCACGGTCACGGCCACCACGTCGGTGCGCTACGGCGACATCTCCGGTCCACCGCGCGCCCATCAGCTCGAGATGCGCGCCTCGTGGACGGCCACCACCATGGCCCTCGAGACCCACGTGCAGGCGTTCTGTGAGGTGCTCGAACACGCCGCAGGCCTGCCGCCGGTGGGAGTGACGGACCTGGGTTCTCGCACCCGCGCCTGATATGAGACCCGACGATGACGCCGCAGGCGCGGCGCCCGATGCCGCAGCCGAGGAACCCGACGCGATCCCGCTGCTGAGTCCGGTCGAGGGCGTGCCGCCGCTGTCAATCAGCGTCGACGAGATCGCCCGGGCCGCCGACCAGCTGGCCAAGGGCACCGGCCCGTTCGCCGTCGATGCCGAGCGGGCGTCGGGATTCCGCTACTCCAACCGCGCCTACCTCATCCAGATCCGGCGGGCCGGGGCGGGCACGGTGCTGATCGACCCGGTCAACCACGGCAGCAGTCCGATCGACGTGCTCAAGCCGGTGGCCGATGTGCTGGCCGAGGACGAATGGATCCTGCACGCCGCCGACCAGGACCTGCCGTGCCTGGCCGAGGTCGGGCTACGCCCACCCGCGCTCTACGACACCGAACTGGCCGGGCGGCTGGCCGGCTTCGAGCGGGTGAACCTGGCCGCGATGGTGCAGCGCCTGCTCGGCCTGGGGCTGGCCAAGGGGCACGGCGCGGCGGACTGGTCGAAACGACCGCTGCCCGACGCGTGGCTGAACTACGCCGCCCTGGACGTCGAGGTGTTGGTGGAGCTGCGTGAGGCGATCGCAGGCATACTCGCCGAGCAGAACAAATCCGATTGGGCCGCAGAGGAATTCGAGTACCTGCGCCGCGCGGAGCCCACCGTGACCCGCCGCGACCGGTGGCGGCGGACGTCGGGCCTGCACAAGGTCCGCAACCGGCAGGCGCTGGCGGCGGTGCGCGAACTGTGGACGGTGCGCGACCAGATCGCCCGCCGCCGCGACATCGCCCCGGGGCGCATCCTGCCGGATGCGGCGATCATCGCCGCGGCCGTCGCCGACCCCAAGACCGTCGAAGAACTCACCAAGCTGCCGATCTTCGGCGGACACAAGCAGCGCCGCAGCGCCCACGTGTGGCTGGCGGCGCTGGAGGCGGCGCGCACCAACCCCGACCCGCCGGATTCCGCCGAGCCGCCGAACGGCCCGCCGCCGGCGGTGCGCTGGGCCAAGCGCAAACCCGAGGCCGCCGCCCGATTGGACGCCGCCCGCACGCGCCTGAGTGCGCTGTCCGAACAGGTGCACGTCCCGACCGAGAACCTGGTCTCCCCCGAACTCGTCCGCAGGCTGTGCTGGGACTGGCAGGAGACCGGCGATGTCGGCGCGGCGATCGAGAGCTTCCTGCGCGACGCGGGCGCCCGGCAATGGCAACGCAGGCTGGTGGTTCCGGCACTGACCGAGGCGCTCACCGCCGTCTCGCGAGCAGACGCAAACGCGCCCGACACGCCGTGATTACCGGGGCGTTTACGTCTTCTCGGCGGAGTCGGTGACCGTTTCGTCGACCGCGCCGAGTGCGGCCACCCAACCGGTGACCTGACGGGCGATGTTCTGCTCGGTCAGCCCGATGCTCTCAAGAACCTCACCGCGGCCGGCATGGTCCAGGAACTGTTGCGGCACACCGAGATCGCGGCAAGGCACATCGATCTCGGCAGCGCGCAGCGCCGCCGACACCGCGGCACCGACACCGCCGCGCACGCCGTTGTCCTCCATCGTGACCACCAGCTTGTGCGAGCTGGCAAGCGGCGCAAGGGCATCGGGCACCGGGATCACCCAGCGGGGGTCGACGACGGTCACGCCGATACCCTGATTGCGGAGCCGTTGGGCGACTTTGAGCGCCATCGCCGCGAACGAGCCGACCGCGACGAGTAGGACGTCCTTGCTCATGCCATCGGCCGGGCGGGCCAGCACGTCCAGGCCGGACACCCGCTCGAGTGCGGGAATGTCTTCGCCTACTTCACCTTTCGGGAAGCGGATGGCGGTCGGGCCGTCGTCGACGTCGAGCGCCTCGCCGAGTTCCTCGCGCAGCCGGGCACCGTCGCGGGGTGCGGCCACCCGGATTCCGGGAACGATGCCCAGGATCGACAGGTCCCACATGCCGTTGTGACTGGCGCCGTCGTTGCCGGTGATCCCGGCACGATCGAGCACCATGGTGACCGGGAGTTTGTGCAGCGCGACGTCCATCATCAGCTGGTCGAAGGCGCGGTTGAGGAATGTCGAGTAGATCGCCACCACCGGGTGCAGGCCGCCCATCGCCAGCCCGGCGGCCGAGGTCATCGCGTGCTGTTCGGCGATGCCGACGTCGAACAGCCGGTCCGGGAACCGTTCGCCGAACGCCGACAGCCCGGTCGGGCCGGGCATCGCCGCGGTGATCGCGACGATGTCGCGGCGCTTACCGGCATAGGAGATCAGCGCCTCGGAGAACACCGAGGTCCAGCCCGGGGCGGCAGATTTGGTGGCCAGGCCGGTGTCGGGGTCGATCACCCCGCAGGAGTGCATCTGCTCGGCCTCGTCGTTCTCGGCCGGTGCGTAACCCATGCCCTTGCGGGTGACCACGTGCACGATCACCGGGGCATTGAAGCCGCGGGCGTGCCGCAGCGCGTTCTCGACCGCGTGCTCGTCGTGGCCGTCGATCGGCCCCACGTACTTCAGGCCCAGATCGGTGAACATCACCTGCGGGGACAGCGCGTCCTTGATGCCGGCCTTCACGCTGTGCATGGCCTGATAGCAGGCCTCGCCGATGATCGGCACGCCGCGCACCGCGCTGCGGCCGCGTTCGAGGAATCGCTCGTAGCCCGGCTGCAGCCGTAGCGCGGCCAGGTGGTCGGCGAACCCGCCGATGGTCGGAGCGTAGGAGCGGCCGTTGTCGTTGACGACGATCACCACCGGCCGTCGCGCGGCGGCGATGTTGTTCAGCGCCTCCCAGCACATGCCGCCGGTCAGCGCGCCGTCGCCGACGACGGCCACCACGTGCCGGTTGCGGTGGCCGGTCAGCTCGAAGGCCTTGGCCAGCCCGTCGGCGTAGGACAGTGCGGCCGAGGCATGGCTGGTTTCGACCCAGTCGTGCTCGCTCTCGGCCCGGGACGGATAGCCCGACAGGCAGTCGCGCTTGCGCAACGTGTCGAAGTCGGCGGCGCGGCCGGTGAGCATCTTGTGGACGTAGGCCTGATGGCCGGTGTCGAAGAGGATAGGGTCGTGCGGCGAGTCGAAGACGCGGTGCAGCGCCAGCGTCAGCTCCACGACACCGAGGTTGGGCCCGAGGTGGCCCCCCGTGGCAGCGACCTTGTGGATCAGGAACTGGCGAATCTCGGCAGCCAGATCGGTCAGCTGCGCCTGGGACAGGTGTTGCAAATCGGCAGGGCCGCGAACCTGTTCAAGCATTGGGCCAGTCTACGCACCGGGCCGGCGGTCAGCTCTGTCCAGACTCGTAGATGTCGGGCACACCATCGTGATTCAGGTCTCGGTTCTCCAGCTCCCAGATCTGCCGGTAATGCCGGTTGCGCAGCCGCAACACGACCGCCGCGAGCGATGCCGCCAGCAAACTTCCTGCGAGCACCGCGACCTTGACGACGTCATGCCGCTCGGAGCCCGGATCGTAGGCCAATTCGCCGATCAGCAGGGATACCGTGAACCCGATCCCGGCCAGCATGGACATGCCGAACACGTCGACCCAGCGCAAAGCCGCGTCGAGGCGGGCGCGGGTCAGCTTCGCCAACACCCAGGTGGTACCGAAGACCCCGACGGTCTTGCCGACCACCAACCCGAGGACTATGCCCAGCGCAATCGGATCGCGCAGAGCTGTTATCAAACCGTCATAGCCGCCGATCGTCACCCCGGCGGCGAAGAAGGCGAACACCGGCACCGCGACACCGGCCGACACCGGCCGCAGACGGTGCTCGAAATGCTCGGCCAGCCCGGGACCGGCGTCCGGCCCGCCGGCGGCCGCACTGCGCAGCACCGGCACGGTGAAGCCGAGCAGCACCCCGGCCACCGTTGCAT